>JAJDVJ010000090.1 GCA_022826205.1 Silicimonas sp.
TACGGCAAGCGGCTCGTCATCGCCAACGAGGCCTACACCAGCAGGACCCGTTCGTGGGACGGCTTTGTGGACCAAAAGCTCGGCGGCGCGAAGACGGTCTCGGACGGCAGCATCGTCGTCGACCGGGACATGAACGGCGCACGCGGCATCATGCTGCGCGCGCTCTACGGCAACCTGGGCCGTTTCCAGGCGGCGGGTGCGGAAGTTGCGCTCGTTGCGGAATAAATCAAGTGCTTGCAGTCCCGCCGATCATCTTCACGCTCATTGCGTCGCGACAGATCATTTCCAGGATGACCACAGGCACAGTGAAGGGTTGAGTGCATGGACGAGGCGCACGTGCAGCTCCTGGCCACGCTCGACACCAAGGCCGAAGAAGTGGAATACCCGACTCGACAGCATTTCGGGCAAGGTGTCGCGTCGCGCACCATATCAGGATCGTGTCGGCGGCCTGATCGAAGATGCTGTGCTGCGGCAGGCCTTTCTTGATCGCGTCCTGGAATCGCTTCGCCGAGACATTGTGGTGACCGCGCTTGACGCGCATATTTCGGCGCCTGAGACCACGCTTGCGATCATCGGCACGCTGGACGACCTTGCGCCAAACTGAAAGGAACCGGAAACTTGTCTGAAATTGACGAAAAGAAGGATGCATTGATCGCCACGGCGAAGCGCTGCTTTGACCTGCGGCTTCAGACCAATGCCGGCGGCAATCTCTCGGTTCGGCTCGAGAGCCGGGATGCAATCCTCATCAAGCCATCCGGAGTCGGGTTCAACGAATGCTGCCGCGACAATCTGCAGATCGTGCACATGGACGGCAGGATTGAGCCGAGTCCTCACAAGCCTTCCAAGGATCTGGGTTTTCACCTTGGCCTTTATCGTACGCGCGAAGACATTCGCGCGATCGTTCACTGCCACAGCCCTTGGGCGACGGGATACGCAAGCGCGGGTCTCGAAGTGCCGTGCCTGACGGTTCAGTCGGTCGAGAAGATTGGCCGCCTGCCCCTGATTCCGTTGTCATCCAAGGGCGGGCCTCAAACCGAGCACGAAATCAGCCCGGTCTTCAGCGACTCCAGAATCGTGGCCGCAGTTCTGGCCAATCATGGTACGATTGGAGTCGGACCGTCACTCATGAGCGCCCAGTACCTGGCCGAGATCGTCGAGGAAACTGCACATATCGCGTATCTGCGCGATGTGCTCGCGGCCGTGCACGGGCAGCACGGGATTGGCCTGCCAAGGTTTGGGACGGCCGAGGACGCGGATGCCGACATGACCTGAGGGGCGGATGGGGCCATCGAAGGCAAGTGAAGGATTCGCGTCAAGTTGCCGGAAAGCGAACGCACCGTGACCGCACGAATCATGGTGCAGGGGCCTCCTCGCAGCGGCCCCTGCACGTATCGCGTTTCAGCCGACCAGGCCAGCGTCTTCGCGCCAGACGGCAATGACGGTCGAGCGCGCCAACGTGCCGTCGCCATCCGGGAACGGAGAATCTGGGTGCTGGATGCCCACGAACATCGTGCGGCGGTCCGCGGACCAGGTAAGGCCCGTGACCTCGCTGCCGTGCGGGCCTGTCATGAAGCGGCGAATTTCGCCGGTCTCCGGATCGCCTGCCAGCATCTGGTTATTGCCCTGACCTTCGAAGTGCCCTTCGTTCGAGTCATTGCCGTCAGTCTGGACCCAGAGAATGCCGGCGCTGTCGAACATCATCCCGTCGGGCGAGTTGAACATGTTGCCCTCGGAAATGTTCGGGGAACCGGCATAGGCGTCCGAGTGGACCGCAGGATTGCCCGCCAAGACGTAGAGATCCCAGCGGAAGGTATCCGTCCCATGATCGTCGCTTGAGGGATACCAGCGCAGGATCTGGCCGTACCGGTTTTCCGAACGCGCGTTGGGCGCGTTTAGCTCCATCGGCTGCCCTGCCGCATTTGCCCGCAGCTTTCCGTCCTTCAGGACGTTACGCCGCGAATTGTTTGTCAGGGCGCAATAGCCTTCCGCCGCAATCGGGTTGACCGCGACCCATTCCGGCCGATCCATGGTGGTGGCTCCCACCTTCGTGGCGGCCATGCGCGTGAACACCCGGATCTCGGCCTCGGACATGCCGGTCGACTCTTCGGTCAGTTCGATCCACTCGCCGGTGCCGTCCCAGTTGAACTTTGCCGTGTACAGGCGCCCGTTGTCCATCAGGTCATCGGTGTCTCCGCCCGGCGCATACGTGTTGTTCGACATGTACTTGTACATGTACTCGCCGCGTTCGTCGTCGCCCATGTAGACGACTAAGTGGCCTGACGGTGCGATCACGCAGGCGGCGTTTTCATGCTTGAAACGTCCGAGCGCCGTGCGCTTGACAGGAGTCGAGGTCGGGTCCGAGGGGTCGATCTCGACAATGTAGCCGTGGCGGCGAGGCTCGTTCGGGTTTTGCGAGATGTCGAAACGGGAGTCGAACTTCTCGTAGGCATACCGGCCTTTGAGATTGATTCCATAGCGCTTGTAGTCGTCGGGACGCCCGAACGCCTGGTCGGTCGAGCCGAAATAGCCGTTGAAGTTCTCCTCGCAGGTCAGGTAGGTGCCCCACGGCGTCTTGCCTGCACCGCAATTGTTCAACGTGCCCCTTGCGAGCGTGCCGGTGGGATCCTCCGTTGTCTTCAGGAGGTCGTGTCCTGCAGCGGGTCCGGACATGCGGATCTCGGTCTGGTGGGTGATTCGCCGGTTGAACGGTGAGTCGACCACGACCTGCCAGCCGCTTTCGCTACGGGCGACCTCGAAGACGGCCACGCCTTGTAGGTTCTGGATGACATCCACCTCGGCGGCGCTGGCGGGCATGACGCGCAAGGGCGTCGGCGCTTCTTCGCCTTTTGCCAAGGCATCGGCCTTGGCCTTCTCGTTCTCGGCTTTGACGGCGGCGGCGCGTTCGGGCAGGTTGACGCCGAGATTGACGTATTCATGGTTGACCGCGATGACTTCGTGGCCGTTGATCTCGAAGAGTTCCATTCCGTCCGTGTTTTCGCCGAACACCCTGTTGGCTTTGCCGGGCGGAAGCGTCGTGGTCTGGCTGAAGGCGGGCGCGTCCGAAAACAGGGGATCGCCATAGCGCACAAGCGGAGCCCACTTGTAGGCCTTCGGCACGTGCACGGTGTAATCGGTCGCGATCGGAACCGCGTCAAAGGCAAAGCGACCGGTTGCCGCTTCGGCGGCTGTCGTGGAAAGGAGCGTGCCCGTGCCCATCGCCGCGGCACCTGAGCCAAAGGCGAGCACACCACCCATGAATCCCCTGCGGTTGAGCGCTGTTCCGACGATCGCGTCGAATTCGGTCTCGTCCGGTCGAGGGTCATTTAACTCGTCCCACTCGTCCCAACTGAGTTCGGTGTTCTCAATGTCCATTCTGGCTTACTCCTTTGGTGGCAAGATTTGCGCCGCCATCCGTGCGACGCACGGACCGTGAATTACGGTTCTGGACGAAACCTGAGTGACGGATTTGTAAATCCGGTGTGAAAATTCCGCTGGCGGTGCGGCGCTGCGCAGAACCTTGATGCCCGGATCCAGAATCGAGCCGCGATCACGCTGTACAGATCGGGCGGATGGACAAATCACCGGAAAATTCGAGCGCCGCGCATTGCGATTCCGCCCCATGCAACGACTCCGACGGCCGCAGGCGCGCGGCAAGTTCGCTCGACGGGCTGCCGTGTGCGTTCGATCCCGAACTTGCAGGTGAATTACTGAACATCGTTCGGACGTAGGCGGAAGAGGACACTGCGGTGGTCATCTTCGCTCATGATAGTGACGTTGCCACCAGCCGCGTAACTTTCGTGAATTACTGTGTGATCACCGAGGACGATTTGCCAGACGGCATTTTCGGCGCAGCAGGAAGCCACACTTGCGGCTGTTTCTGCGAGCATCTAGAGAGCGGTTCATCTGACAGGTGCAACCCAATGAGTCACGACTACGAAACCGGGCGGTTGAACTTGCCGTTTGTTGGCATTTCGACATTTGCAAAGGCGCCCTATGAGCCCGACTGGACCAGGATCAACGCCGACGTGGCGATACTGGGGGCTCCGTTTGACTTTGGCACGCAATGGCGCGCGGGCGCACGGTTCGGCCCACGGAGCATTCGTGAGGCCTCGACCCTGTTTTCGTTCGGCCATGCAGGCGCTTACGACCACGAAGACGATGTGACTTATCTGGCCGACACGCGCATTGTCGATCTTGGCGATGCCGACATCGTTCACACCGATACGCTCGCCAGTCACGCCAACATCGAGACTGGCGTGCGCGCCATTCTTGGCTCGGGAGCGATGCCCGTTGTGCTAGGTGGCGACCATTCGGTCAACATCCCCTGTGTCGCCGCATTTTCGGATCAGGAGCCGATTCACATCGTTCAGATCGACGCGCATCTCGACTTCGTCGATGAACGGCACGGCGTTCGATTCGGACATGGCAATCCGATGCGCCGTGCCGCGGAACGCTCTTGGGTTTCCGGCCTGTCGCAAATCGGGATGCGAAATGTTTCGTCAACGGCAAAGGAGGGATACGACGACGCACGCCGGATGGGATCGGACATCGTCTCGGTCCGCCAGTTCCGTGCCATGGGTGTCGACGCCATGCTGGACCGGATTCCTGTCGGCGCAAGATACTATGTCACGATAGATATCGACGGATTTGATCCGTCGATCGCGCCGGGTACGGGCACGCCCAGCCACGGCGGTTTTCTTTATTACGAAGTCCTGGAGTTCCTGGATGGTCTCACCCGCCGCGGCAAGGTTGTCGGAATCGACCTCGTCGAAGTTGCGCCGGACTATGACCACTCTGGCTCTACCGCGATCCTCGCCGCCCAGTTGCTCTTGAATCTCATTGGGCGGGCATTCGCATCCAAGAGGCCGGATGGGCTCGACGCAGACGGTGTGGATGGCGCCACCTGAAGGCATCCATTGACCAGGCACCCCGGCACGTCCCGGGCCGGACATACGGAACGTCGGATCCCACGCTAAACTTCTTTTTGAACTCGGCCGATGGGGTCGCAGGTGCACCGGGTCAGTGCACAATGTTGCATTCGCGATCGAGAACGAGGCGCGTCATTCGAGAAGCATTGGCGGTCGGGCATCTACCCAGGCACCGTTCGCCATTCCCGATTCCGCGACGGCGTGGATTGCGGCCACTGAGCGCAGTCCGTCCTCCGCACCTGGCACGAAGTCGGCAGCACTGTCCGCCTCGCGGCCCTCCTTTCTGGCCCGGATGTGCTCGGCGAGATCGCGGTAAATGTTCGCGAAGGCAAGCGGCAGGCCTTCGGCATGACCGATCGTCATCCTGCTCGCTCGGTCGGCACCGGGCGAAAGGCTGCCTTCCCCGCGTTCGATGACCTGAAGGCGTTCGCCCAAAGGCATCCAGTACAACTGGTTCGGATGCTCCTGGGACCACCGAAGGCCGCCAGTCTCTCCGAACACCTGGATTTCCAGCCCATGCTGCCGACCGATGGCCACAGATGATGTCCAGAGCCGACCCGTAGCACCACCATCCATGCGGAAGTTGACCATGGCGTCGTCTTCCAGTTCGCGGCCTGCGACACAGGAAACGCAATCGGCCGAAAGACGCTGCATCTGCTGTCCCGTAACGAAACTTGCCATGTGGAGAGCGTGGATGCCGCAATCTGCAAATTGGGCTGACACCCCGGCCTGTTTCGGATCGTAGCGCCAGCGAACGCGCGGGTTGTCGGCATCAGCCGCGTCGGCGTGGTGCCCGTGGGCAAAATTGGCAACCACAAGGCGCACCTTGCCCAGGTCTCCGCGCGCGACCATTGCCCTCATGTGTCGCACGAGGGGATAGCCGGAATATCCATAGTTGACGGCGCAGATGCGGCCCTTGTCGCGGCAAAGGCGCACGATCTCCTCGGCCTCCGCGACTGTGATTGTCATCGGCTTTTCGCAAAGCACGTCGAATCCTGCCAAGAGAAAGGCCTTCGCAATCTCGAAGTGGGTTGCGTTCGGCGTGGCGATCGTGACCAGGTCGACCCGATCCGGGTGCGCGGACTCGCCCTTGAGCATCTCCTGCCAACCGCCATAGGAACGGCTCTCTGAAAGACCGAGTTCCAGGCCGTACGCCTGCGCCGCCTCGGGCCGGTGGTCGAGGGCGCCCGCCACGAAGGCAAATTCGCCATCCAATGCGGTCGCCAGCCTGTGCGCCGGCCCGATCTGGCTGCCCTTGCCGCCGCCGATCATGCCCCAATTCAGAGTCTGCATGGGATGTACTTTCCGCCGGGTTCGTTGCCCAAATTCCGGTTCTGGCCGGGTCTTCAAAGCGTAGTACGCCGATCGGCCGCGGGAGACGTTCCGACTTTGGGCAAGGCTTCGCGACCCGTCTGCTGCCGCCGCCGCTCACTCGGCGGGCGCAACGCGCACGCCAAAGCGGAAAAGACAATACTGGGGACATAAGCCCCCAAGCCTATCCTTGGCGCGCCTTGAACCTGCGCTGCGTCTTGTTGATCACATAGACACGGCCCTTGCGGCGCACCACGCGGCAGTCGCGATGCCGGTTCTTCAGCGAACGAAGCGAGTTCCTGACTTTCATCGGCTCTCTCCTGATCGCGGCGCGAATCGCGCCTGTTTCCCTTGTGCCGCATGACGGCGGCGGCGAATGGTGGGCGGTACTGGGATCGAACCAGTGACCCCTACGATGTCAACGTAGTGCTCTACCGCTGAGCTAACCGCCCAATCCAACAGCGAGGCGCGGGGTTTGGCCCCGCGCCAATCGGGCATGCCATACTGCCTGGCCCGTCACAATTCAAGGGCTTTTGACGACGCGGAAGGTTGGCTATAACGGCCATGGTTCTGCGGGAGTCGTCTCATGCGGGTGTTTGACCTGAAGATGCCTGTTGCTCGCACGACAAGTGTCGTGTTTGCTTCGCCGCATTCCGGTCGGGCATATCCGAGGGAATTCTTGCATCGCTCCATTCTCGATGAACGGACCCTGAGATCCTCGGAAGACGCCTTTGTCGACAGACTCTTTGCGTCCGCCCCGGTCCACGGTGCGCCGCTGCTTGCGGCCGTCGTGCCGCGCGCATGGATCGACGTGAACCGGTCGGTTGACGAGCTGGATCCTGCCCTGATCGAATGCGTCCGGGATAGCGTGCACAACCCGCGCGTCGCCTCGGGCCTCGGCGTCGTGCCGCGAGTGGTGGCAAATGGCAAGGCAATCTACCGAGGCAGGATTTCGTTTGATGAGGCCAGGAAACGAATTGCTGAAGTCTGGCATCCTTGGCACGAGACGGTCTCGGTGCTGATGGACGAAAGCATGGCTTTCTTCGGAGAGGCCATCCTCGTCGACTGCCACTCCATGCCGCACGAGGCAATCGACACGATCCCTCACCTGCGGGGCGCCCGTCCCGAAATCGTCCTAGGCGACAGGTTTGGCACGGCAGCGGCATCCGATGTGGTCGACCAGGTCGAGGCGGCCTTTGCTGCCGCCGGGCTGAAGGTGGCCCGGAACGCACCTTTCGCCGGGGCATTCGCGACACAAAACTATGGCCACCCGTCACGAGGCCGCCATGTTGTCCAGATCGAGATTGATCGTTCGCTCTATCTGAATGAGCGGACAATCCGACCGAACGGAAACTACCGGAAGTTCCGAAAGCTGATTGACGGGGTGGTTGCCGAAATCGTCGGGATCGGCCGCAAGGACATTTCCTTGGCCGCTGAGTAGCGTCGCCGCACCTTCCGGCATCCGGATCATGAAAAAGGGCGCCCGCGGGCGCCCTTTCCGGTCCCAGTCTGATGCTGCTATCCGCTCTCGAGCGGCAGGGCCACGAAGCGCGGCTCGCCGTCCCGCTGCACCAGGAGCACGATCGTCTTTCGCCCTGCTTCGCGGGTGTCCTCGATCCTGGTTTCGAACTCCGCGACGCTGCCGATTTCTTCCTGCCCGGCCTCGACAATCAGGTCTCCGACGCGAAGGCCCTTTTCAAAGGCCGCGCTGTCTTCGACCACGTCCTGAACGACCAGGCCTTCGGCGGTCTCCGGAAGCCCGAGCTGCTCGCGAAGCGCGTCGGTCATTTCGGAAAGCGTCAAGCCAAGGTGCTCGCTGGATGTCGGGTCCGTGGCATTCGCCGAAGCGGGAATGGCGCCCTCGGCTTCCTCGCGGCGTCCGAGAGTGACCATGAGCGTCCGGAATTCTCCGTCCCGGAAGACCTTGATGCGAACCTCCTTGCCGACGGTTGCGTCGCCGACCTGGCGCACGAGACCGCGTGTGTCATCGACCTCAACGCCGTCAAAGGAAAGGATGACGTCGCCGGTCTCGATTCCGGCCTCCAATGCGGGTCCTTCAGGAACATCCGTTACGAGCGCGCCACGGACCTCGGCAAGTCCGAGACCTTCCGCAAGATCGTCCGTAACGTCCTGGATGCGGACACCCAGCCATCCGCGACGGGTTTCGCCAAAGTCGCGCAGCTGGTCGATCACGTTCTCCGCCACGCTTGCCGACATTGCAAACCCGATGCCGATCGATCCGCCGGTCGGAGAGAGGATCGCGGTATTCACGCCGATCACCTCTCCATCCATGTTGAACAACGGGCCTCCCGAGTTGCCTCGGTTGATGGCAGCGTCGGTCTGGATGAAGTCGTCGTAGCTTCCCGCGAGCGCTCGCCCTCGGGCGGAAACGATGCCGACAGAAACGGAAAAGCCCTGTCCTAGCGGGTTCCCCATGGCCATGACCCAGTCACCGACACGGGTCTCCTCGTCGTCGCCCCAACTGAGATACTTGAGAGGCTTGTCGCTCTCGACCTTCAGAAGGGCTAGGTCGGTTTTGGCATCGGTGCCGACGATCTCGGCTTCGCGTTCAAATCCCTCGAAAAACTCGATCATGATCTTGTCGGCAGACTGAATGACGTGCCTGTTGGTGACGATATAGCCGTCTTCCGAGATCACGAAGCCGGATCCCAGGGCTTGACCGCGTCGCGGACGATTGCCGTCGGGGTCGTTGCGCTCCATGAAGTCGCGGAAGAAATCCTCGAATGGCGAGCCTTCGGGCACGATCGGGCCGGGCTGCATTCTGGTGGCAACCATGGCGGATGTCGTGATGTTCACGACGGCCGGACTGACTTTCTCGGCCAGGTCGGCAAACGTGTCAGGCCGGGACTGCGCTGACGCTGCAATAGCCTGTGCCAGAACCAGTGCGGCACCGAGAACGAGTGGCCAAAGCAGCACCAGTCCGGGCATGCGCTGCGGGGCGAATACAAGATTTCTCACGCTTTCCTCCATACGATCTTGTTTGAGTCGAACCGGTTACGACGTTTGATTGGCAGCATCTCAGATAGGGAGCGGTGCATTCAAGTCAAAGGCAAATCGCGCCGCTTCACTCTGCCGTGAAAGCGAAGCACGCACGCAAAGGCCCGACGGGTCACGGCAAAGTGCGTGTCCTTGCCACCGCATCTGTTCAGTGCATTCGAAACAAGGCGAAAAAAGGGTGCCTCGCAAGGCACCCTTCCTGTTTCGGATCGTTGCTGAATGTCTTCAGCAGCTATAGTACATCTTGAACTCGACCGGGTGAGGCGTGTGCTCGTAGGCGTAGATCTCTTCCCATTTGAGTTCCATGTAGCCCTCGATCTGGCTGCGTGTGAAAACATCACCCTGAAGCAGGAAGTCCATGTCGGCTTCCAGTTCGCCCATCGCCTCGCGGAGACTGGCGCAGACCGTTGGAATCCCCTCGAGCTCCTCGGGGGGCAGGTCATAAAGATCCTTGTCCATTGGGTCGCCAGGGTCGATCTTGTTCCTTATCCCGTCAAGGCCGGCCATCAGGAGCGACGCAAACGCCAGATAGGGGTTCGCCGCGGGATCGGGGAAGCGGACTTCCACGCGCTTGGCCTTCGGACTCTCGGTCCACGGAATCCGGCACGAAGCCGAGCGGTTCCGGGCCGAATACGCCCTCAGAACCGGAGCCTCGAAGCCCGGAATCAAGCGTTTGTAGGAGTTCGTCGCCGGATTTGTGAAGGCATTGAGCGCCTTTGAGTGCTTGAGCACGCCGCCAATGTAGTAGAGCGCCTCCTGGCTGAGATCCGCGTACCGGTCCCCTGCGAAGAGCGGCTTTCCGTCCTTCCAGATCGACTGGTTCACGTGCATGCCCGTACCGTTGTCGCCCGCGATCGGCTTGGGCATGAACGTGGCCGACTTGCCGTATGCATGCGATACCTGGTGGATGACGTACTTGTACTTCTGCAGATTGTCTCCCTGATCGGTAAGCGAACTGAAGACGAGGCCAAGTTCGTGCTGGCACGAAGCCACCTCGTGATGGTGCTTGTCGACCTTCATGCCCATGCGCTTCATCGTCGAGAGCATTTCCGAGCGGATGTCCTGAGCGTCGTCTACCGGGGGAACCGGGAAGTAGCCGCCCTTGATGCCGGGGCGGTGGCCCATGTTGCCCATTTCGTACTCGGTATCGGTGTTCCACGAACCGTCGATCGCGTCGATCTCATAGCCGACCTTGTTCATTTCGACCGAATAGCGGACATCGTCAAAGATGAAGAATTCAGCTTCCGGTCCCCAGAACGACTCGTCGCCGATTCCGCTGGACTTAAGATAGGCTTCGGCTTTCTCAGCCGTCCCGCGCGGGTCGCGCTCGTAGTGCTCGCCAGTGTCCGGTTCCACGACCGAGCAATGGACTGCCAGCGTCGTCTCCGCGAAGAACGGATCCATGTATGCGCTCGAGGTGTCAGGCATCAGCTTCATGTCGGACTGGTCGATCGACTTCCAGCCAGCAATGGAGGAACCGTCGAACATTAACCCTTCCTCAAGGAAGTCCTCGTTCACCTCATCGGCGTGCACAGTAACGTGCTGCAGCTTGCCACGAGGATCCGTGAACCGAATGTCCACGTATTCCACCTCTTCGTCCTTGATCGTCTGCAAGACGTCCTTGTTGCTCATGGAGCGATCCTCCTGTCCTTACTCTGGATGCTGAATGATCACAGCGCTTCCACCCCGGACTCTCCCGTCCGGATTCGGATGGCTTCGCTGATGTCGCTGACAAATATCTTTCCGTCCCCGATCTTGTCGGTTTTGGCCGCTCCGACGATGGCCTCGACAGCCGCGTCGACCTGATCTGACGGAAGCACCACCTCCACCTTCACCTTGGGCAGGAAATCAACGACATATTCGGCGCCTCGATAAAGTTCGGTGTGGCCCTTCTGGCGCCCGAATCCCTTCACCTCGACCACGGATATGCCCTGAACTCCGACCTCTTGCAGCGCTTCCTTGACCTCATCAAGCTTGAACGGTTTGATGATTGCCTCAATTTTTTTCATGGCGTTACCCCCTTGTGCAACTGGCCTCAATCATCATGCGCAGCCTGTGCCCGCAATCGCGGCAACCGGAAGTCGCGCCAGGATGGAATGTGCCAAAGGTCCATCTGCCTGTTTTTTGGGCGCCCCGCCTGAATTTCCGCCCCTTTTGGAACACGGGAACGTCATCCGCAAATCTCGTCGGCTGATTGCTCGCATGCACTTGGCAGAGGGTCAAGTGCAATGGTAGCGGGTCGGACACAGAACGCGACATGACCTCGGTGCCATCCGAATGTGCCTCTTGAAGCGCATGCCGACCGCGCATGGCTTTGACGATCTGCGAAGGCCAAGGGCCGCAGTGACCAAGCCTCGAGCATGAGAGGTGCCCGGACCGAGTAGCACGGATTGCTGGAAAGCAACGACCAAGACTTTCAAGAGAAGATTTTGGAGGCCAAGACGTGACTGTTCAAGCGGGCGCAACTCAATCAGTATGGGCCTGAAAGGCTACCGGAGCGGGGAAATGCCCGAGCTCGAACGTACAAGGGCGAAAAAACCGACGTTTCGCGCGGTGAAGTCGTGACCGTCATTCTGACCGCCGCAGAAATGCGAGCCGTCGAACAAGCCGCCATGTCGAGTGGAGAGGTCACGGGTCTTGAACTCATGGAACGGGCCGGCAGCGGCGTGGTGGATGCGATTTTCGACAGATGGCCGGACCTCGCCAGCACGTCACATTGCGCGCGCGTCCTCTGCGGTCCCGGAAACAACGGTGGCGACGGGCTTGTCGTGGCACGGCTGCTGAAGGAATGGGGCTGGGAGGTCGAGGTTTCGCTCCTGGGCGCTCCCGGGAAGTTGCCGCCGGACGCGAAATCGAATTTCGAGAAATGGCGCCAGCTTGCCGGAGCCGAACCCGACTTGCGGAAAGGCAAGACCGATGTTTCCTTCTCGGCCGGACCGCCACCGGACTTGCTGGTCGATGCACTCTTCGGAACGGGCCTGTGCCGACCGCTCGGGACGCCTTTCAGCGATGAACTGGAACACTGGGGAGGCTTCTCCGAGGAAGGAGGCATTCGCGAAGTGCCAAGCCAGGGACGGCCCTTCCGGGTCGTTGCGGTTGACATACCGAGCGGGCTCTGCGCCGACAGCGGGCGTGTCCTCGGGTCGAGCATTCGGGCCGACCTGACCGTGACGTTTCATGCACCCAAGCGCGGCCACTTCCTGGATCGGGGCATGGACCTGTGCGGCATGTTGGCGGTGGTTTCCCTGGGCCTTGATGACTGTTCCCGGAATGCCGGAGCGAACGCCGCTCCCGCCCTTGAGACGGGCGTCCGCCTGGCAGGCGCAGGTGTCGATCCATGCCGGTTGAGGAAAGTCCGTGGCCACAAGTATGATCATGGGCATGTCCTGGTTGTGTCCGGCGGACCAGGCCGGACCGGTGCCGCTCGGCTTGCAGCGCGTGGGGCGCTTAGGATCGGCGCAGGCCTCGTCACGATTGCCTGCCCGGAAACGGCGCTCACAGAAGTGGCGGGCCAGACAACCGCTGTCATGTGCCGTGTGCTGGATGATGCAGCCGGCCTTCGTGATGCCCTTGAGGACGACAGGCTTGCTTCGCTTTGCCTTGGCCCTGGCCTTGGGGTCGGAAAGGAGGCGCGGGCTCTTGTCTTGACGGCACTTGGCGCTCCCCGATCACAAGCCGTGCGAAATGGCGCGAGCGCAACGCCGAACGGCGGCGCATTCGGGTCGAACGATGGCCGAACGGGACGTCGGCCGGTCGTCCTCGACGCCGATGCGCTGACTTGTTTCATGGAGGACTCCGAGATCCTGTTCGATGCGCTGCACGAGGACTGTGTTCTCACCCCGCATGCGGGCGAGTTCGGGCGACTGTTTCCCGACATTGCGGAGAGACTCGTGGCTCCTGCGACCGCCGGACCTGCCTTTTCCAAGATTGACGCGACTCGCGAAGCGGCCCGGCGCGCGGGATGCACGATCCTCTTCAAGGGTCCGGACACAGTGATTTCGGATTCGATCGGCCGTTGCGTGTTGAACTCGAGCGTTCGGGAGCGGGATGCGCCATGGCTCGCCACTGCTGGCTCGGGCGACGTGCTGGCGGGATTCATCGCCGGCCTTCTTGCGCGCAGACTTGTGCCCCTGGAGGCGGCCGAGACCGCGGCATGGGTGCATACCGAATGCGCGATTTCATTCGGACCCGGGCTCGTTGCGGAGGACATGCCCGAGGAACTGCCCAATGTGTTCCGACGGCTTGCATGATGCCGGACGTAGCGCTCATGCAGTCATGATCCTTGCGCGTGGAAAATGCGTCGGCCCGATTGTATCCGGCGTCCCGCGCCACTAGGACGGTTGCGAGACACAAGGGGATGCTGATGACCGTTCGCAGCGATCTTGCCGAGACCGTTGGAAACACGCCGCTGATCCGGCTGAACGGCCCGTCCGACGCCACAGGCTGCGAAATTCTCGGAAAGGCCGAGTTCCTGAATCCGGGTCAGTCCGTCAAGGACCGAGCCGCGCTGTACATCATTCGCGATGCAGTCGCGAAGGGTGCGTTGAAGGCCGGAGGCACGATCGTGGAGGGTACGGCCGGCAATACTGGCATCGGGCTCGCGCTTGTGGGTGCCTCGATGGGATTTCGGACGGTCATCGTGATTCCGGAAACCCAAAGCCAGGAAAAAAAGGACATGATCCAACTCTGTGGGGCAGAGCTGGTGCAGGTTCCGGCCGTTCCGTACAAGAACCCGAACAACTACGTGAAGTACTCCGAGCGCCTGGCCGAGCGCCTGGCCGGAACCGAACCCAACGGCGCGATTTGGGCAAACCAGTTCGACAACGTAGCGAACCGGCAGGCGCATGTGGAAACCACTGGCCCGGAAATCTGGGAGCAGACCGGCGGCAAGATCGATGGGTTCACTTGCTCCGTCGGTTCGGGCGGAACGCTTGCCGGCGTTGCTCTGGCGCTGCAACCCAGGGGCGTGAAGGTTGGACTCAGCGACCCGGACGGTTCGGGCCTCTACAAGCTCTACACGGATCGGGATCCGCCCGAAGGCGATTCGATCACCGAGGGAATCGGGCAGGGTCGGATCACGGCCAATCTGGAGAGTTATGTGCCGGATTTCGTGTACAAGGTGCCGGACAGCGAAGCCTTGCCGATCGTCTTCGACCTTCTTGAGAAGGAAGGCCTATGCCTAGGCGGGTCGACCGGCATCAACGTTGCTGGCGCGATGCGCCTGGCGCACGAGATGGGCCCAGGGCACACGATCGTCACAATCCTCTGCGATTACGGAAACCGTTATCAATCCAAGCTCTTCAACCCGGCATTCCTGCGCGAACGGGGATTGCCAGTGCCGTCGTGGATCGGGCGCGACGAGCGCATACTGCCAAAGGTTTTTGCAGAATGAGGACACGCATGAATCGCATTGCGTTCTGGATGGTCTTGGCCTCCTGGACCTTGCTGACGTCCCTCGCGGTTGCGCAGGTTGCACCGGAATTCGAGCGGTTTGACCAGTTTGCGGGTGCCGTCGAGACGAGCCTGGGCAAGGACCGGCTTCCTGACAGCGGACTCCAGAGTCTCAGGAACGCCTTGGCGGAATGGAGAGACGAATTCGTGGGCGCCAGGGACACGAACGCTGTCGAGGTGGAGGCGCTGCAAGCCCAGATTGATGCGCTGGGCCCGCCGCCCGCAGAGGGAGGGACGGAATCTGCTTCTGTGGCCGAGCGGCGAACTGTTCTGGAAGCCGCATTGCAGGAAGCGCTGGCTCCCAGGCTCCGGGCGGATGAAGCCCATGCCCGGGCGGATGCCCTGATTCGGCAGATCGATTCGAGGCTTCGCGCGAGGCAGACTGGCCGATTGTTCGACCTTTCGCGAACGCCCCTGGACCCGAGACTCTGGTCTGGAGCGGTGGCTGCGATTGTCGACATTGCGTCAGAGACACGGCAGGAAATCGCGGCAAGTCGTCCAGGCACGCTTGACAATGCGGTATTCTGGCAACGCATCGTGATCGCCGTCCTGTTCCTGATCGCCGCCGCCGCCTTGGTTTCGCGTGGAGAGCGCATAACCGCAGGGCTGCACGGACGCGTTGCGGCCGCGTCGGCAGGGCACGCGCGGCTTTTGTCTGACTACCTCCTTTCGTTCGGTACTGTGCTGTTGGCATTGGTCGGAGTGTCGCTCCTGAACGGGGCGCTGATCTCGACCGGCGTGCTTGGCGCGACGGGCCGTGCATTGGCCGCTGGGGTCAATGCGATGATCGTGGCAACCGTAATCGGGCATTGGCTTGGCCGCCAGATCTTCCCGAAGCATGAGCCGGAAGGGGCTGGACTGGCGCTTGGCAAGGAGCAGCGTGCCCGAGCTCGCACCCTGGCATCGTTGCTGGGTCTTCTTGCCGGTATCCTGATATTGCACGACCTTGTTACGACGGCCGCTGAGATCGATGATGACATCTCCGGTGTCCTTGCGTTTCCGATTCTTGTCCTGACGGGCGTTGTGATGTGGCGGCTCGGCGGCATTGCGAGCGCTGTCGGCCGAAGGTCGGAAGGCGTGGATCCGGCGTTCGGTCGCGGCTCGGTGCAACTTCTTTGGCGTGCAGTGCAGGCCGTGGCACTTGCCGCTCCGGCTGCGGCGGCCATCGGCTTTCAGGGCTTGGCAAGCGGGATCCTGCTGCCGTCGGTGCTGAGTCTTGGGCTTCTGGCCTTGCTGGTCAGTCTCCATCATGCCTTGAGATCGGCCTACGGTTTGCTTCGCGGTCTTGACGCTGCCGAGGCACGTCAGGCCTTGGTCCCGGTGCTTGCAAGCCTGTCCATTGCGCTGGCCGCCTTGCCGGTGATTGCACTGATCTGGGGCGCGCGGAGCACGGATCTTGCTGATGCGTGGACAAGGTTCAGGACCGGCGTTGCATTGGGCGACTCATTGGTGTCGCCTTCCGATCTTCTCACGTTCGCGATCGTCTTTGCGGTCGGTTTCCTGGTGACGCGGCTCGTGCAGGGAACGTTGCGGTCCAGCGTCCTGCCGCGAACGCGAATTGACGCGGGAGGACGAAACGCAATTGTCTCCGGCGCCGGGTATGTCGGGATTGCGGTTGCAGCTGTGGCGGGGGTCAGCGCTGCCGGCATTGACCTGTCGTCGCTTGCGATCGTCATCGGCGCCTTGGGCGTGGGCATCGGCTTCGGTCTTCAGAACATCATCAATAATTTCGTTTCGGGCATCATCCTGCTGATCGAGCGTCCGATCAGCGAAGGGGACTGGGTCGAGGTTGGCGGGCAGATGGGCATCGTTAGGCGGATCAGCGTGCGCTCAACCCGGATCGAGACTTTCGACCGGACAGACGTGATCGTGCCTAACGGGGATCTGATATCCGGCACTGTCACGAACTGGACCCGCGGCAACCTGACCGGACGGGTCATTGTCCCAGTGGGGGTGGCCTATGGCACGGACTCGGCAAAGGTCGAGAAGATCCTGCGCGAGATTGCCGAGGCGCAGCCGGCAATCGCCAAGGATCCCGCTCCATCGGTGATCTTCAGGGGATTTGGCGCCGACAGCATGGATTTCGAGATCCGGGCGATTCTGGATGACATAAACTACGGGCTGGCCGTGCGGTCTGACATCAACCATGAGATCGTCCGGCGCTTTGCCGAAGAGGACATCGAAATTCCGTTTGCGCAGCGGGATGTCTGGTTGAGGAACCCCGAAACATTGACGTCGCCAGGCACATCGAAGCGGCGCGTCACGCAGCCGGCCGACACCGGAGCGCATGAGCCCGGATCAAGCGGGGATGCGGAATGACAGAGGTTCTCTACCGCGATGCCTACCTTCGCGAGGCAACCGGTCGCGTGGACTTGATCAATGAGCGTGGCGGCGTCGTTCTGGATGCTTCCGTGTTCTATCCCACTGGCGGTGGCCAGCCTGGTGACTGCGGAATGCTGAGCTGGGAGGGAGGCGAAGCTCGCATTGCCACGACGGTCAAGGACGCGGGCCGTCCGGTCCTGGTGCCGGAAGAGGGCGCGTCTCTGCCCACGTCGGGCATGGAGGTGCAGCAGGTTCTCGACTGGGACCGTCGCTACGGGCACATGCGGGTTCACACGGCCTTGCACCTGCTGTCCGTCGTGATTCCTCTTCCCGTGACCGGTGGGTCGATTTCCGCGGACAAGGGGCGGCTTGATTTTGACATGCCCGACCCTCCGGAGGACAAGGCGGCGTTGACGGACGAGTTGAACGCGCTCGTCACACACGATCTCGAGGTCAGCGAAGACTGGATCACGGAGGAAGATCTTGACGCAAATCCGGGGCTCGTGAAGACGATGTCGGTGCAACCGCCACGTGGAGCTGGCCGCATTCGATTGATCAGGATCGGCGTCGGTGACGAGCAGGTCGATCTCCAACCCTGCGGCGGAACCCATGTGGCAAGGACTGGTGAAATCGGGCGAATCCGCTTGGGCAAGGTCGAGAAGAAGGGCGCCCGCAACCGGCGTGTCTACCTGCACCTAGATCCCTGATCCGGACTGCATTTCTGCCAATCCTGCCACACACACTGCGATCCTCTTGATCGCAGGGGAGTGATCCGAGTTTCCGTCTTGCGGGGAGTCTGGTGAAATCGCAGCTTGACCTGTCTGCGATCGTTGGACCCAGGCCCGATACGATCCATATGGGCCAATTCCTGTGACGCGACGAGTCCCTTGATGCCTGACATTCTGGGACCGGCTGGTCCTTGCCCTTCCGTCGGCACTTGCATGCCATGCGCTGAAGCGGCTAAGGATCATGCGCCGGAGAGGTGGCCGAGTGGTCGAAGGCGCACGCCTGGAACGCGTGTAGGCGGGAAACCGTCTCCAGGGTTCGAATCCCTGTCTCTCCGCCACCTGCACTTTGCGAGCCCGAGATGACGGTTCATGCGCGTACGCTCATCGCAGTTGATCGGGGTGACGGGCGCGCCGTCTCATGCATTGCAGCGCAGGGCTTGAATTGGACTAATTAATGGTCCATTTTCCTCACCAAGGAGTGCAATATGGAACTTGCGATCACCGATGCAAAAGCCCGTCTGACCGAGCTCGTTCGCAGAGCGGAGGTTGGGGAAGAAGTGGTGATTACACGGCACGGTCACGCGGTCGCGCGGCTTGTGGCGCTGCGAGCACGGTCAAGCGTCGAAGACCGAGCCGAAGTGATTTCTGCCATTCGGGCGCGAGCCGCCGGCAAGGTCGCCGAAGGCCCATCTGCCGCGCGGAGCCAAGACTTCCTGTTTGACGACGAGGGCCTCTCTTATGAGCCCCACTCAGTCAAGCCCTTTTTCCCTTCCCCCTTCAAATCCATATCGAAAGAGTTGTTGTTGCTGTCCTGTGGAGCTCTTATGAGCTTTCTCCGCAAGCTGGAATTCCGATCCTACGAATCCTGACGCCTTGGCGTCGTCCACGGCTTGTTCACCCGCAGGGCGCGGGCCGGCCCGAAGGGGCTCGTCCACAAATCCACAGGACCCTCCCGGACCGTGCCATGGACGAGGCCCGGGCATTCCTTTCCAAGCAGCAACCGCCTCCGCATCGCCTTCTCGTGCCGTCACATTGTTCTTCTCCCTGTTGTCGGATCGGCTCGGTGCCAATCGGGGATGTTCCAGGCAGAACGTCGCGGTTCCTCGGCGCGTTCAACGACGCGTCCATACTCTTATCCGGTTCGGTTTGGCCGGTGACAGCCGGTCCCCGTGACCACGATGCCCAATTCGGGCGGTGCGACATTCCGGGAGGCGGGACCCATCTTCCTGGACGGTTCCGCAGAATGCGGCGAACCATGCCCTCGTACGGTCACACGCCTTGCCCGGGTTCCCCGGAGACCCCGTCGGGCCGCCCGGGTGTTCGGATGTCTCGTTCCCCTCCTCTCAGGTCCGCGACAGGACGGCGCCCTCCGGCACCAGCCCGGCGGTGGCGTAACGCCACAGCGCCACCAGCAGCTTGCGGGCCAGCGCCACGATGCCCCGCTTCCGCGAACGCCCGTCGCGGGCGCTGACGTAGTCCTTGTACCATTTCGACAGCGCGCTGTTCGGCTGGTGCTGCAGCCAGCGCCACGCCATCTGCACAAGATGCTTGCGCAGCATCGTGTTGCCGGCCTTGCTGATTCCCTGGTCGTGGTCGATGCCGCCGCTCGCGAAGGGGACCGGCGCAAGTCCCGCCAGGCTGGCCAGTTCGCGGCGGTTGCGGAAGTCACGGCAGAACAGCTCGGTGTCCAGGAGCAGGGCGTCGTTTGGCCCGATTCCGCGCAGCCGGACCAGCGCCGCCGCGCAGTGCGCGCGATCCGGAGCCGGCTTCGGCGCTGTCCCGGCGGCCTCCCTCCCGCCGTCCTTCCCGGGACGGTCGTCGAGCGCCCCCTGCGCCGGATCCGCATCGTCGGCCCCGCCGTCCTGCAGGCTGTCAAGCGCCGCCTTCGACGCTTTCAGCGCAGCGGCCTTCTCCGCCTCGACAGTCTTCAGTTCCGCGACGGCCAGCTCCAGCCGGTCGAGGATGCCGTGAATCTCGGCCAGAAGCACCGGCGGCAGCTCCCTGCCGTAAGCGGTCTCAAGCCCGTCGAGGCGCGCGCGGAACCCCGATTTCGCCGGATTCCCGGCGGACACGCCGTGCAGCCTGAGCAGCCCGGCGATCGCGTTCGCGAGCCGCAGCCGCTCCTTCACAAGACGTTCCCGCCTCCGCAGAAGCCGCTTCGCGTCCTCCTCCTCGACCGTCGGGATCCGGACCGGCGACATCGCGTCCCGGTCGCCGCCGTCCCAGGCCCGCAGCGCCCGGACCATCTTGCGGGCGTCGATCCGGTCCGTCTTGGCTCGCCTCTTCCTGCGCACGACCTCGAGGCTCGCCGGATCGCAGACCACGACGTCGATCTCCGGCGCGTGCTCGCCGAGCCACCGGGCCAGCCAGAAGCCTTCGTACCCGGCCTCGTAGGTCAGAAGCACCCGCGACGGCCCGCCTTCGCCGGCGCAGGCCTTCCCGATCTTCTCCAGAATGCCTCCCGTGTCGGCCGGCGCCAGCTTGTGCATCCCGATCTTGTCCAGTTCGGGATCGCCGATTCCGACGACCCAGGACGACGCACTGACTTCCAACGCGACGTACAGCGTGCTAGCCTCGCCCTTGGAAGGGGCGACGTCGTTCAAGTCTTTCGACATCCTCGATCTCCTTTCACTCGGCAAGGGGTTGCCGTACAACGGCCCCTTGCCACCATATGTTGTTGTCCGAACACCCCTTTGGACCGAATCATCCCCAAGCGCAAATCCCGACCTGGCTCATGGCATCTTCCACGATGATCGTGGTCGATACCTCCGCCCTGATGGCCCTACTGCTGGCCGAGCCCCAAGCCGATCAGATCGCGGCAATCCTCAAGGCCGAAGACGATGTCGTGATCTCCGCAGGCACCTTCGCCGAGGCCCTTATCGTGGCCGCAAGGCGGGGCGTCTCAGAGGAATTGACGCTGTTGGTTGACGGGATCGGTATCCGGGTCGACAGCCTTGCAGCGGGTGGGGCAATTGCTGTCGCCGAAGCCTATTCTTCATGGGGCAAAGGCCAGCATCCTGCCGGTCTCAATTTCGGCGACTGTTTCGCCTACGTGACCGCAATGTCCAGCGGTGCCCCTTTGCTCTTCGTTGGCAACGACTTTTCGAAGACTGATGTCGCTGCTGCCATTTGAGCAATTGAGATTGCAGTGCGATGCCAGCTCCGTTCGCGCCGATCTGCAACTCGGACCCCGCTTTTCCCGAATGATCTCAATGAAGTAACAGGTTGCGGACGTAGGTTGTCAGACCCATCCGCTTCACCAATTTGATGCAGCCGGCCGGAATGCCGTGCGGTGTGGTGCAGATGTGCAGCTTGCACCCGTCGGTCACAGGGCACAGGGAAGCCCTGTACCATACGCCGGTCCATGCGCAGACTCGATGCTGACGGCGCCCTGGATTTGTGGTGGCTCCCTAGGGGTGGCAGCCGTTCCTGCCAGAAATTCGTCCACCCGACTTGTCCGTGCGGATCCTTGCGGTAGCCTTGGAGGAATTTACGGGTTGCGAGTCCAATTCTCGGTCGGGATCTGAGCAAAGCCTTGTCAAAGTGCATACCACGCCCTGCGCAGAATCCGCGGCAACCGGACCTGTTTGAAGAACGGAGGCCGGCACGGGACTCATTCGCGTGCCATCGGCCCGTGCCTGAGATCGAAGGGCTGAATGATCAGGAAATCATTGAACGGATTCCTTCGGCAAACGTATCTCAAGTTCAGGACCTGTGCGGCCAGGTGCTGGAGCGCGGCATCGGAGACGATGCCGTTCCTGCCCTCGAATCCCTTTGGAAGCGGTTCTTTGGATTCGGCATCAACGGACCGTTGCGTGAGCAACGCTTTGCCCTGAAGACGTTGGTGGAGGTTGGAACTCCCTCGTCAAGGCAAGTGCTCGCCAGGATCATTAATGCTCCAGATCTGATTGATGCACTCTTGCCGCTCGCACTGGAGTGCGCAATGGAAGCACATCTCGCGCTGTCCGGACAGAGAGTCACGTGCTGGCTGGCGGACAGTCGGCCGGAAGTGCGGGAATTCGCGTTCGTGCTTGCCAGGAACTGCACTCCACCAGTGTCGAAACACGAGCTCGAGAAAGGTCTCATGGACCCGGAAGGAGCGGTTCGGCGAGCTTGCCTGATTGCAATGGGACAATTTTGCAATGAACGCGCAAAACCGGGATTGCTGGAAGAGCTTGAAAAAAATCCGGCCAGCGAAATCGTGACGGCACTGGCAGGCATTCTTGATGACGACATCATCACGCGACTCGGTCGATGTGCCATGAAGCACGGACGCCTGAGAGAGCAGATCATCGAGGAGCTCGAAAGCAGTGGCGAATCCAGGGCGCTCAAGCTGGTCGAAAGGCTCAAGTGCCTGAACTGAACTGAACTGCACGCCATCGTTTGCGCCTCCGTGTCTTGCAGGGCCTGGGGCAACGGCTGTCGGCTGGTGACCGGACGGTGGACTGCATCCGCGCTCGGCGCATTCAGGCTTTGAAACTGCCAGCCAAATCGAGTGTCTTTCGAACTTGATGGTTGCTCGATTCGTCTTTCTGTGCCGGACCGCCGGGATACTGGCCATTGGCGGCATTGGCGGTACGTTGGCCTATTGGGTCGGGCTGCCGATGCCATACCTGACGGGAAGCCTTGCCATCGTTGCGGCCTTCACGATTTTTCAAACCAGGAAGGGTGCGCACGAAGTGCAGTTCCCGCCATTGCTGCGCATGATTTTCGTCGCAGTGATCGGCACCATGATCGGAGCCACGTTCACGACGGATCTTTTGGCAGTCGTTCCGTCGCTGGGCCTTTCCATGATGGCAATCGTGCTGTTCGTCGTCATAGCGCTTGCCTGCAACTACGCGTTGTTCCGCAAGGTGGGTCGATATGACAGGACGACGGCCATCTTTGCGGCGATGCCCGGCGGGTTGGTCGAGGCCGTCTCATTGGGCGAACAGGCCGGTGGGGACGTGCGGATTCTCAGCGTGCAGCACTTTGCCCGGATCGTGCTTGTCGTCATGATAGTGCCGTTGCTTTTTCTGCTCTGGACGGGCGAGACGGTTGGCAGCGCTTCCGGCCAAAGTTTCGAGCAGGACGCCTACAGGATTGCCGACATCGTGTTGATTCTGGTGCTGGCGGCAGCGGGAATGGTCCTCGGTCCAAGACTTCGCCTGCCAGCCGCGCACATGGTCGGTCCACTCGTGCTCAGTGCGGCCGCCCATGTTTCGGGACTGGTCGACCTCAGCAGCCCGGCCTGGCTTCTGAACTTGGCCCAGCTGGTTGTCGGGTCCGGGCTCGGCTCGACGTTCGCTGGATCGACAGGACGCCAGCTGATCAGGGCGTTCAGCCTGGGCGCGATCTCAACAGTCTTGATGCTTGCGCTCGGCATCGGCTTTGCAATGTCTCTTGCCGAATTCATGCTGGTACCAGTCGACGCCCTGTTCATCAGCTTTGCGCCGGGTGGCGTGACGGAAATGGGTTTGATCGCGCTGAGCCTCGGCGTGAGTCCGGTCGTTGTGGCCTGCCATCACCTGTTCCGGATATTCGTGACGGTCCTGGTGGCTGGGACAATCGCAAGAAGGACTCGCCGGAAGGCATTTGCCGTGCAAGGGGGAAGCGGCGACTCAATTGGCCGGTGACCTAGGGGATCGGCGGGATTGGGCAAGCCTCGGATTGCGATGCACTTGGCGGGCACTCCGAACCGATGTCTTTCGAGATCAGTTTCCGTCGAATTCCTGGCGGCTCCTCGCCGTTCTCCAGGGGCTGGCCGTTCCCGAACATTGGTTTGGCGGCACAGGCTCGCATTCGTGACAGGTTGTCAACATTCCTGCCGGAACGATGGTCGGCATCGAATGAAAGGTGTGGCGGAGGCACTCCGGGCATGTTTCGGATCGATATATAGGTCCTAGGTCAAGGAGCTTCACAACATGTTGATTTTCCCTTGACCTTGTTCGTTCAATGTTCTAGATTTGGCGCATCGCAGCTTGTTTCGGGGTGTTGCCATGACCATGCACCAGACCATCCGACCTGCAGAGCGACCGGACTATGCCAGCCTTCCTCCGCTCCGGCCTACCGATCGCCAATTGCAATTTGCCGAGAAAATTGCGGCGTTGTCCGGAATCGCGTTGCCAAAGGACGTGCAGCTTGACCGCGCAAACCTTTCGCGCTGGATCGAGGCGAACCAGCATCGCATGGCGCGTTCGAATTGTGTTGCGGACAATCTTCCGACCGCAAGGCAGATCGCATGGGCCGAGCGTATCGCCCGTGGCCGAAAGCGCAGCATTCCGGAGGAGTGTTACAGGAGCCGCGACTTGCTTGCGAAGTGGATCGACGCCAACAGTTGGTGACGACGAAGCCGATCCGGTCTGCCGCCGGTGTGGTGAAGCCGGGACGCGAATGCGCCTGCTGCGATGCGTCCGGCACGTCTCTCCAGATCGATCATGTCTGTCCGAAAGCCCGGGGCGGGTTCTGGCCGGCCGTCCAGCTGTCGGTAAGGAATGGCGCGGCCGAACCCGAACCTGCGTCTGAAGGTCCGGCAATCTGGCCATGATCCTGTCAGCCAGTGCATGCAGCTTCGTATTTTCGGAGGACGAACTCGATTGCCGCCAGCAGAATCTCTTCGCCGTCTGTGCCTGTGATATGAGGCAGGTATTGCCTAACCACAGGCGCGGGGATGTGCTTTCCTGCAAGGCGGGACATCAAGCGCGATACCGCGGAATCCGCAGCCGGAGTATGCCAGAAATACCGGATACGGTCCGAGTAGCTGAAGTGCCTCTGCAGCCACATTTCGTTGTCGTCGCCATCGTAGTATTTCTCCCAGTTGCCCGGGGCGGCGGTCATGCTGTCTTCCATTGTGGACATCAGTTCGCCTTTCGGCGGGTGGCCGTGCAGAACATCGGCAACGGCATCAAGAGCATAAAGGGCTTCGCGCAATGCAAATGTAAGCCAAGGCCCGACTTTGAGGATCGCAAAGCCGTTGCCGATGAGTGCGCGCAGCCCTTCACAGGACTGGTAGTCGGTCGAGTGGGCCTCGAACACCAGCCCGGGGTAATTCTTCAGCGTGGCCGACAACGCTTGCGCCTTGCTGGCATCGAAGTGGATGACATCGGTATGGCCGAATTCGACCCCGGGCTGGACTACAAGCGCGATGACCCGCGAGAACGCATCGTCAAGCCCGCGCGCCTGGAATGCCGACCTGTGAACATCGTGAGTGCGGGCGACGGCATCGGGTGCAGTCACATCGAGGTGGTCGAGTGCGTGTGCGGCGCCGCCAGGGACCGGAACCTCGGTTCCTATGACGTAGACCGGCGGCTGGCCACCTTTGTTCATTTCGGCGATCTCGGCCAGTCGCGCTGCGCGTTCGGCCGTTTCTGTGTCGGCAAGTGCGGCGCGCTCGCCCTTGCATCCCATGGACGTGTCCAGGTGCAGCTTGGTAAAGCCTGCTTTCGCGTATTCCGCGATCATCGTTTCGGCCTTGGCCATTGCCTTGTCGGCCGAAAGGTCCTTCCAAGGGTTTGGCCCGAGATGGTCGCCGCCCAGAACGATCTTGCAACTGTCCAACCCGACCTTGTCGGCAATGCCTTCGACAATTTGCCGGAATGCAGCGGGCGTCATGCCGGTATAGCCGCCGTCCTGGTTGACCTGGTTGCAGGTCGCCTCGATCAGGACAGGCTTGTCCTGGCATTTGGCCCGCCGAAGCGCCGCTTCGATGACCAAGGGGTGAGCGGAGCAGACCGCCGTGATCCCAAGGTGCTCGCCCCGGTGATAGGCCTCGGGGATGGCCAGAAGCGGGTGTTTCATCGGGAAGATCCCCCGATGCGTCGTATGAAGTCTTCGAGCTCGGCAAGCGTGGCTGTGCCTTCCATCGGCCCGCGTTTGGTTACGGCCAGCGCACCGCTCGCGGCGGCAAGTTGCAATGCCCTCTGTGCATCCGTGCCTCGCAACCATAGCGCGGCAAAGGTGCCGCCAAAACAGTCGCCTGCGCCAGTCGGATCAATTTCCTGGACCGTGAATGCGTCGATGGCCAGGGCGCCAAGCCTGTCGTGAAAGCTGGCACCGTCCGCACCGCGCTTGTGAACAATGGCTTGCACGCCGCATTCGAGCAGCTCCTCGACAGCGGCCTCAGGCGCTGTGGACTTCGTCAGGAGGGTGAGCTCGCCACCGCTTGGCAGAAACAGGTCCGTCATTGAGATCATTCGCGACATTGCTTCAGCAATGCCCTCGGCGGACAGAATTTCGCGCCTTACATTGGGGTCGAAAGAGACCGTGCCGCCGTTGCCACGAATGACCTTTGCGGCACGGAGATTCAACGCGACAAATTCGGGGCTGGAAAGCGATGACCCCATGACATGCAGATGGTCAGCCGAATCAAGCAAGGCCTTGACCGCGTCTGTTGCGTTCAGGCGTCCCGCCGCGCTGTGGAAAATGTTGAATACGAAATCCCTCTCGCCATTCTCTCGATATCGTACGAATGCGCTGCCTGTCGGGCGCTCTTTGTCGATGAAGATGCCTGAGACGTCGACGCCGTCTCGGCGAAGCCGGTCGAGGTTCAGGTGGCCGAAGTCGTCGTCACCGACGGCCGACACGATCGCAACAGGCTGCCCCATCTTGGCAGCCTGATCGGCGAAGATCGCCGGCGCGCCGGATGGGAACGGCCCGGTCAGCGACTGAACCTCCCTGAAGCCTTCGCCGATATTGTTGGCCATGATTTCGACCAGGACTTCCCCAATGACAACGATCTTCTTCATTGACTCAGTCGGCACGCGATACGGCGCCTCCAACCTTTCTGTGAAGTGGTCGCAACCCGCTGCGCTGCGCTCGGCGGACGGTCCGTCTCGGGCCCGCCCAACAGTCTGACTGTGGCTTCAACCTGGCTCGCCAGACGTAGTAGAGAGAAACTTTCCATGTGTCAAAATTGAATTTGACTGATCTTCGCCAGAGTATCTATCTTGGGGCAAGTGTGCGCGATGTACGGCGTTCCTGGAACCATGGCGAAGCCCAGAATCAACACGATGAAAGAACTGTCGGAGACCATAGGGGTCTCGCGACCGACGCTCTCGAGGTACTTTCGGGATCCGTCAGCTGTCCGGCCATCGACGTCGAAGAAGATCCAGGAGCGGCTGTCAGAGGTCGACTATGTCTACAACTTCCTGACCACGCGGCAGAACAGGAAATCGACGGAACTGATCGGCGTGATCGTCCCAAGTTACAAGGACCTGTTCTTTGCAAGCCTGATCGAGAGCATCGAGCAGTCTGCCCGGGATCTGGGGTATACGATCATCACCCAAAGCTCCAACGGCGACACCGGTGTCGAAGCCAATGCGGTGCGCAAGTTGCGATCGATGAGCGTCGACGGAGCAATCGTGGCCCCGATTGGCGTCGGTGCCGATCATGATGCCTTTGCTGCCGCGAGCGAGGACTTTCCGCTGGTGTTCGTTGATTCGAGACCGGTGAGGTCAATGCTCGTGGCGGATTTCGTTGGCACCGACAACACGCAGAGCATCGGTGCGATAGTGGAATACCTGTGCAGAACAGGTGATCCCCCTGTATTTCTTGGCATGCCGCATTTGAACGCCAACGCTGAGGAGCGAGAGCATGCCTATCGTGCGAAGATGCTGGAGCTGAATCACGACGCCAAGGCGATCGAGCCCGCCGTTGCAGGCGGTTCCTGGGAATTCGAGGCCTTCGGCTATGCAGTCATGGACGATTGCTTTGGCCGCCGGGAGTTCACGAATTCCACGATCCTTTGCGCCAATGACCGTATTGCCATCGGAGCGATCCGCGCGGCCAACAAGCACGGCCTTTTTTCGCGCGGCGGCATTGCGGGCGGCGGTCTGCGAATTGCGGGCCATGACGACCATCCGCTCAGCCAGTACATGTTTCCGGCACTTACGACTGTGGCGCAGGATGTCGAGGGCATAGCCGACGCTGCAATCCAGCTGTTGGCACAACGTGCGCGCGGCGGGCGAAGCACGGAAACTGTCGAGGTCTTTCTCAACGCGGCAATGATGCCCAGAGAGTCCGCCTAGCCGACGTAATTCGGGCATCCTCCGGCGATAGCGGGTTCGAGATTCCTCTTGACTCCGAATCTTTCCTCGTCATATTTTTACGCGCGTCAAAATCATGACTTTTACATGTGTCCAAAAGGGAGGACTGAATGCCTACGAAACACACACTGCTAAGCACGGCAGTCGGCTTTGGGATTGCGGCGCTCGCATCCACGGCCGTGGCGGAAGAAATCACGATCGCGACTGTCAACAACGCTGACATGATCGTAATGCAAAAGCTCGCTCCACAGTGGGAGGAAGCAACCGGCAACTCGATCAACTGGGTTGTCCTCGAAGAAAACGTGCTCCGTCAGCGGACCACGCAAGACATCGCCACCGGAGGTGGTTCGTTCGACATCATGTTCATTGGTGCATACGAGACGCCGATCTGGGGAGCCAACGGCTGGCTGACGTCACTGAATGACTTCGGCGATGATCCCGACTATGATCTGGAAGACATATTCCAACTGGTGCGGAACGGTCTGTCTGCCGACGGCAACCTTTACGCGGTGCCGCTCTATTCCGAGACCTCGTTCACCTTCTATCGCACGGACCTGTTCGAAAAGGCCGGCATTGAGCCGCCGACGGAGCAGATCACCTACACTGAATTTGCCGAGATGGCTGCCAAGCTCCACGATCCGGACAATGGCGTCTTCGGCACCTGTCAGCGCGGCAAGGCTGGTTGGGGCGAGAACATGGCGTTCGTCGGCACCATGGCCAACGCGTTCGGAGCACGCTGGTTCGACATGGACTGGAATCCTCAACTTGACAGCCCTGAGTGGAATGCCGCGATCACCTACTACGTCGACTTGATGAACAACTCCGGGCCTCCGGGTGCAACCGCAAACGGGCACAACGAAAACCGCGCCCTGTTCAAGGACGGCAAGTGCGCAACCTGGGTTGACGCGACTTCTGCCGCCAACGACGTTCGCAATCCCGCGACGTCCAACGTCGCCGACGTCACAGACTTTTTCCAGGCACCCAAGCAAGAAACGGACAAGGGCACTGGCTGGTTCTGGTCGTGGGCCCTTGCCATCCCGGCAAGCTCTCAGAAGGCTGACGTCGCCAAGGACTTCCTGAAGTGGGCGACTTCGAAGGAGTACTTCCAGATGGTCGGCGACACCGAAGGTTGGGTTGCCGTGCCTAGTGGCACCCGTGCCTCCATTCACGAAGACCCGCGTCTTCTGGAGGCTGCACCATTCGCCGAAACCATCAAGACCGCGATCTTCTCGGTCGATCCGGCCGACCCGACGCGTGACCCGGTCCCGTACACTGGCGTTCAGTTCGTGGCGATCCCGGAGTTCCAAGGCATCGGCAACTACGTCGGGCAGCAGGTCGCAGCGGCGTTGGCCGGTCAGATGACTGTTGAACAGGCTCTGGCCAACAGCCAGCAATTTGCGGTCCGCGAAATGACCAAGGCGGGTTACATCAAGTAACTTCCGCTCTGAGTGGGCCGGAGCTTCATGCTTCGGCCCATTTCGATTTGCGACGCCTGAATGCTAGCGATTTGGCAAGGGCCCAAACTATGCTAGAATTCAGGCAAAGGCCTAAGCTGGGCTCATTCTCAAATGCTGATCCGCAATTCGTTTTGGGAGGGCAATTCGAATGGCCACGAAAGCGTCCCGATCCGCCGCGCGATTGATGATCTCGCCCGCCGTGCTGTTGCTTCTCGGCTGGATGCTCGTTCCGCTCTGTCTAACCCTATATTTTTCGTTCCTGCGATACAACCTCCTGCAGATCGGTGCGACACCGTTTGCGGGCTGGGAAAACTATTACTGGTTCGTCACGGATCCCAGCTTCAAGGCCGCGATCCAAAATACGCTGGTGTTGGTCGGAGGCGTGTTGGCCATCACGACGATCGGCGGCCTCTTCGCCGCGATTCTGCTGGACCGCCCGATGTTCGGCACCGGGATCATCCGCATCATGGTCATCGCGCCATTCTTCGTGATGCCCACCGTGTCGGCGCTTGTCTGGAAGAACATGTTCATGAACCCGGTGAACGGCATCTTCGGGCGCATCGCCACGAGTCTGGGCTTTCAACCCGTCGACTTTTTCGGCCAAATCCCGTTGGCGTCGATCATCATCATTGTGTCCTGGACATGGTTGCCGTTCGCGACATTGATCCTGCTGACGGCGCTGCAATCGCTTGATCAAGAGCAATTGGAAGCCGCCGAGATGGACGGCGCGGGCTGGTGGAGCAGGTTCTGGTTCATCATGCTGCCGCACCTGGCTCGCGCGATCACCGTCGTGATCTTGATCCAGACGATCTTTCTTCTGTCGATTTTTGCCGAAATCCTCGTGACCACCAATGGCGGTCCCGGAACGGCGACCACAAACCTGACGTACCTGATCTATGTCTCGTCACTTCTGCAGTTCGATGTTGGCATGGGCAGTGCTGGAGGTGTCATCGCCATCATCCTGGCCAACATCGTTGCGATCTTCCTGATGCGGATGATCGGCAAGAACCTCGACGCGTAGGGAGCAGAGGTCATGGCACGCGCGGTCTCAAACCGAACCAAAGTCGCCAACACCGCCATTGCCGGTGCGCTCGGGTTCCTGATGTTCTTTCCGATCCTCTGGATCCTCTTCCTCGCGTTCAAGACGGAAGAGGACGCGATCCGGGCGCCATTGGAGGTGTTGTTCGGTTCTGGCTGGACGATGGAGAGTTTCGCAACAGTTCAGGCCCGGTCGGACTATTTCAAGCACTTCTCCAACTCCGTGATCATCTCGCTTGGATCCACATTCCTTGGTCTCTTGGTTGCCATTCCGGCGGCTTGGTCGATGGCGTTCGTTCCGTCCAAGCATACCAGGAACGTGCTGATGTGGATGTTGTCGACGAAAATGTTGCCGCCTGTCGGCGTCCTCGTGCCCATCTACCTGATCTTCCGTGACCTGGAGCTTCTGGATACCCGCTTTGGTCTGACGATCGTGCTGATGCTGATCAACCTGCCGATCATCATCTGGATGCTCTATACCTACTTCAAGGAAATCCCGGGGGAAATTCTGGAAGCGGCACGAATGGATGGCGCGACCCTGCGTGCGGAAATCCTATACGTGCTGACGCCGATGGCGATCCCCGGAATGGCCTCGACCGTTCTCTTGAACATCATCCTGGCTTGGAACGAGGCGTTCTGGACGATCAACCTAACAGCTTCAAATGCCGCGCCGCTGACGCAGTTCATCACCAGCTATTCCAGCCCAGAGGGCTTGTTCTACGCAAAGCTCAGCGCGGCTTCCGTCATGGCAATTGCGCCGATCCTGATCATGGGCTGGTTCAGCCAGAAACAGCTCGTCCGCGGCCTGACCTTCGGCGCGGTGAAGTAAGGAACAGAAAATGGGACAGATTCAGCTTAAGCAGGTCAGCAAATCCTTCGGTGATGTTGAAGTGATTCCGCCGCTGGACCTGCAAATCGAGGATGGAGAATTCGTCGTCTTCGTCGGTCCATCTGGATGCGGCAAGTCCACGCTATTGCGGTTGATTGCCGGGTTGGAGGACGTCACTTCCGGCAGCATCGACATCGACGGCGATGACGCAACCGCCGTTCCTCCCGCCAAGCGCGGCTTGGCGATGGTGTTCCAGTCCTATGCGCTTTACCCGCATATGTCGGTCAGGAAGAACATCGCCTTTCCGCTGAAGATGGCCAAGATGGACAAGTCCGAAGTCGACAAGCGGGTGGCCAATGCCGCCAGCGTGCTGAACTTGACAGATTACATCGACCGCCGGCCCAGTCAGCTCTCTGGCGGCCAACGTCAGCGTGTCGCCATCGGCCGCGCGATCGTGCGTGAACCTGCAGCGTTCCTGTTCGACGAACCGCTTTCCAACCTCGACGCGGCTCTGCGCGTCGGCATGCGGCTGGAAATCAGCGAGTTGCACAAGCGCCTCGACACAACGATGATCTACGTCACTCATGACCAGGTCGAGGCGATGACAATGGCGGACAAGATTGTCGTGCTGCAGGCTGGCGTGATTGAACAGGTGGGCTCTCCGCTGGATCTCTACCGAACACCGCGCAACAAGTTTGTGGCGGGATTCATCGGCTCACCCAAGATGAACTTCATCGAAGGTGCCGAGGGGCAAAAACACGGTGCCCACGCGATCGGCATCCGGCCCGAGCATATCGATGTTGGCAACAGTGGCCCATGGAAGGGCGTGGTCGGAGTGGCAGAGCACCTCGGGTCGGACACTTTCTTCCACATTCACGACACGGGATTGGCAGATCCCTTGACGGTGCGCGCCTCAGGCGAGGTAGCGTTCAGTTACGGTGACACGATCCATCTGACGCCACGCGAAGACCGAATTCACAAGTTTGACGAACGAGGGATTCGGATCGCATGAAGCGATTGGACGGGAAGGTAGCGCTCGTAACCGGCGGTGCGCGCGGCATTGGACGTGCGATCTGCGAGGCCTACGCGCGTGAGGGTGCCAAGGTCGCAGTCGCCGACCTTCTGGAGGTCGACGCGCTTGAGACTGCAGAGGCCATCGGTGGCATGGCAGTCATGATGAATGTAACCGACATAGATTCAATTCAGACCGGCGTCGCGGAGGTCGAAGAGGCGTGGGGAGGAATCGACATACTGGTCAACAGCGCCGGCATCTTCAACATGGCGTCGATCGACAAGATCACGCCCGAAGATTATCGCCGCCAGTACGACGTCAACGTTGGCGGCACGATTTTCGCGTGCCAAGCGGTCATTCCGTCGATGAAGAAGCGCGGCGGCGGCGCAATCATCAATTTCGCCAGTCAGGCAGGGCGCCGGGGCGAGCCGAACATCACCATCTACTGCTCGACCAAGGCGGCGGTAATCTCGATCACGCAATCGCTCGCCCTGGAACTGGCGGGTGACAACATACGTGTCAACGGCATCGCGCCGGGCGTCATCGACACTCCGATGTGGGATGTAGTGGACGGAAAATTTGCAGAATACGAGAACAAGCCCAAGGGCCAGAAGAAGCGTGAGGTCGGCGAGTCCGTTCCGTTGGGTCGTATGGGCGATCCGGCGGACGTCGCCGATCCCTGCGTATTCCTGGCCTCGACCGATTCGCGTTACATCACCGCCCAGACGCTGAATGTGGACGGCGGAAACTGGATGAGTTGATGCCTGATCCGGTAAAGCTGTCCACCGCCAACCTGGGCAGGCTGCCCGAAGTCGTGCTGGTTCCCACCTATGATCGGTCGCAGCTGACCCCAGGCATCGTGCATATCGGGCTGGGCAATTTCCATCGAGGACATCAGGCCTGGTACTTGCATCGGCTGATGCAGCAGGGTCTGGCGCGTGACTGGGCCATCGTCGGTGCAGGCGTGCGTCCCTTCGACGAGGCGCAGCGGCGGAAGATGGCGGCGCAGGACTATCTGACGACGCTGATCGAGCTGGATCCGGAGGGCAGCTCTGTCGAGGTCGTGGGCTCCATGATCGACTACGTGCCCGTCGCACCCGGTAACGGTCCACTGATCGAATGCATGGCCGATCCTTCGATCCGCATCGTGGCGATGACCGTCACTGAGGGCGGTTATTTCATCGATCCCGCGTCCAAGGGCTTCGATGCCGGTCACGCCGACATCCAGCACGACGCTGCCAATCCCGGTACGCCGCGCACCGCATTCGGCGCCATCATTGCCGCCCTGGCGCAGCGGCGCGCAGCGGGTTCCGGGCCGTTCACGCTGCAAAGCTGCGACAATCTGCAGGGCAACGGCGCGATCATGCGCCAGACCGTGCTGTCGCTGGCGAGGCTTTCGGATCCCGATCTGGCCGATTGGATTGATGCCAACTGCAGCTTTCCCGACTCGATGGTGGACTGCATTGTACCCGCGACTGGCCCCAACGAACTTGCCATGGTGCGTGCCCACGGCATCGACGATGCGGTGCCGGTCACGCATGAGAATTTTCGCCAATGGGTGATCGAGGACGATTTCTGCGCCAGCCGCCCGCCATGGGAAAAGGTCGGCGTGACGATCACGGACCAGGTGAACGAATACGAGGCGATGAAGATCCGCATCCTGAATGGCGGGCATCAGGTGATTTCCAACACCGGCGAAATCCTGTCGGTCGTGACAATTTCTGGTTGCATGGAGCACCCGCTGATCGGTCGGTTGTTCCGCAAAGTGGCGATTGAGGAGATTGTGCCGCATGTCCATGCGGTGCCCGGCATGACGCCGCAAGCCTATGTTGACCTGATCGACCTGCGGTTTTCCAACCCGAGGATCGTCGACACGACGCGTCGGGTGGCCTTTGACGGCTCGTCCCGGCACACCGGATTCATCCTGCCAGTGGTGCGTGATGCCTTGGTGGCAAAGGCGCCGATCGCGGGCCTCGCCCTGACAGAGGCGCTCTGGGCACGCATGTGCGAGGGCACCCGGGAAGACGGAAGCTTGATCGAGCCCAACGATCCGATTTGGGACAAACTGACGGCCGCGGCGAAAGCGGCACGAGAGAACCCGCAGGCCTGGCTCGAACAGCGCGCGCTCTACGGCGATCTGGCGGACAATTCCCGCTTCGCCGATGCGTTTGCCCGCTGGCTCACCCTGATTTGGTCCGAAGGTCTCGAAACCGCGCTAAGCCAGTATCTTGGAAATTGGGCCCCCAGAACGTCCTACCCGGAGTGTTGAATGAAGGCAGTTTGGTTCCCGTCTCCAAACGACGTAAGAGTCGGCACTTTGCCCGTTCCCGACCTGGGTCAAGGGGAGGTGCTGGTCTGCGTCAAGGCAAGTGGAATTTGTCACACCGACATCGAGGTGATGCGCGGCAACTACGGAACATCAACGTATCCGATTGTGCCCGGCCATGAGTTCGCGGGTGAGATCGCAGAGATCGGTACGGATGTTTCAGGCTTCTCCATTGGTGATCGCGTTGTCGTCGATCCCAATCTCCACTGTGGCGCTTGCCGGGCGTGCCTGCGAGGCTGGGCGCACCTCTGCGAAGACCTCGGAGCTTACGGCGTCACTGTCAACGGCGGTTTCGCGGAATATTGCACAGTGTGCGCTGACGCCGTTCACGCGATCGGCGACATGAGTTTCGCCGAGGCTGCGCTGGCAGAGCCTATGGGATGTGTTCTGAACGGTCTCTCACCGTTTCAGGATCGAATTGTCGAACGCGCCATCATCTTCGGCACCGGACCGATGGGGCTCTTGATGGGGCTCGCGCTCAAGTCACGCGGAACGGCTGAAGTGATCATGGTTGACCGGGTTGACGACCGGCTGGGCAGGGCCGAGAGCGTCGGCTTGCGCGCGATCAATGCCGGCGCCGACGAGATGGCCAGACTGACTAGGACATGCGACTTGGCCGTCGACGCCACCGGCGTTCCAGCTGTCGTCGAGAAACTGCCGGAGTATGTCGGAAATGGCGGTGCAGTGTTGATTTTCGGTGTTTGTCCGTCAGACGCAAGGATAGCCGTTTCTCCGTTTGAGGTCTTCCGCCGCCAGCTTTCGCTATTTGGAACGCATTCGCTGAACCACAACATTCCCGACGCGCTGGAATTGCTCAAAGCAGTTGGAGGAGGCGTGCAACAGGTCGTCAGTCATCAGTTGCAAATCGAAGAAATTGCTACGGTCATGGCAGGCCGACACCTGCCTGGAAGCATGAAAGTCCAGATGGCATTGTAAGAAATGGAGTCATAACTATTTGATTTAATTATGTTACTAGATTTTTTTGACACTATTTCCCGCGTCACCCGCAGCGGGACATTCAGGCGAGGATCCGTAATGCCGACATCAAGATGTCGCGATGACCCCGGCATGGCTTCCAGACGACATGCACGTGGACGCGCGCCGCGTCCCGGGACTTGTGTCCGAGAAGGTCCTGGACCACACTGTTCTCTGCCTCGCGTTAATTCAATTGGGTTGCGACCGCGTGCCGATGATCTCGTGCTCGAGATGACCGGCAGCCCCTGCTTCGTCGAGGCGCAAAATGACAATGTGGATGGCGGACAATGTTCGAATTGAAGAAGACAGGTGTGACCGAGAACGTTGCGGTCCCTCTGAAGGAAGGCACCGTCAACTGCCTGTCGACCAAGATCGAGAAGACTCTCTACAGGCGTGACGCGCCTGCGGTTGGCGGGTCGGTCGCGGGCCTCAGCTTCGTGGAAGCCCTGCGCGCGCGCATGTGCAAGGGCATTCGTGAGGACGGATCCGTCATCGAGCCGAACGACCCGGGCTGGAGCGACTTGAGGGCTGCGGCAGAGGTCACGCGACTTCGTCCACGCGTTTGGCTGGAGCAGCGAGGCATCTACGGCTCGCTTGTCGAAGAACCCAGATATGTCGAAGCCATTGAAGAGTGGCCGCGCGAGATCAGATCGGAAGGTGCGGCAACCGCGCCAGACCAATTTTTGCGCGATGGGTGACAGGGCACGGTTCGGGAGTTTCCATCATGATTTTGTGCAGCGGCGAATCGCTCATAGACATGATTCCGTCGGAAACGGCTGACGGAAAATCCTGCTTTGTACCCCACCCGGGCGGTGCCGTCTTCAACACGGCGATCGCCTTGGGTCGCCTGGGCGTTGATGCAGGCTTGCTGACAGGGCTTTCGTCAGACCTGTTTGGTGTGCAGCTCCGCCAGGCCTTGGAAGACAGCCATGTCGACACAAGGTTTGCAGTCTCAACTGAGCGTCCGACAACCCTGGCCTTTGTGGCGCTGCGGGACGGTCAGGCGTCCTACAGCTTCTTTGACGAGAATTCGGCGCTGCGCATGTTGAGCAACGAAGAGATTCCGTCGCTTGATCCCGAGATCGACTGCCTGTTCTTCGGCGGGATCAGTCTTGCCAGCGAACCCTGCGCAGACACGTTCGCCAGTCTCCTGGAGCGCGAAGGCAAGGACCGCCTAGCAATGCTCGATCCGAACATTCGGCCGTCCTTCATTGCGGATGAAGGCCGGTTTCGTGCTCGCATCAAGCGCATGATGGAAATATGTGACATCGTGAAAGTTTCTGACGAGGACTTGGACTGGCTTGTGCCTCGACCTCCAACGATCCGGGAGCAGCTTCTATCGATTCTCGAGCTTGGCCCGTCGCTCGTCGTGGCCACAAAGGGAAGCGCAGGCGCGATTGCGATGTCGTCTGCTGGCATCGATGTCGAAACGCCGGCAGCGAATGCCGAAGTCGTGGATACCGTCGGTGCCGGCGATACGTTCAACGCCGGATTCCTTGCGGGGCTTTCCCGCCAGAACAAGCTTTCGCGGGCTGGCATCGGAAAGCTGTCTGTCGCCGACCTGGAGTCTGCGCTTGGCCTGGGAAGTGCCGCCGCAGCCGTGACAGTGTCCAGGGCGGGCGCCAATCCGCCATGGGAAAGGGAACTGATGTAGCCGAGCACACGACGGACACGCAGATGTGCCTTTGGCAGCGGACCGAATGGACGTAGGCAAAATCGCCCCGGACTCGGCCACCAGATTTAAACGCCACTGAAGAACAAGACGAGTGCCATGCCGAAAGACAGCTTCAACCTTGTGGACACGGGTTCCTTCCGCAAAGGCATTGCCCAACACCTTCGGACGTCCTTGGGAAAAGACCCCGAACACGCCACACTTTACGATTGGCGGATGGCGCTGTCGCTGACGCTGCGTGACCTGGTCGTGGAACCTTGGTTTGCCTCGACCCGAGAAACGTACAGGGCCAAGGCCAAACGTGTCTACTATCTGTCAATGGAGTTTCTGGTCGGTCGGCTGATCGAGGACGTTGCCGTGAACCTTGGTGTCGAAGCGGTGGCGCGAGAGGCGATGGAGGCGCTGGGTCAGGACTATTCCACCGTGGTTGCCGACGAGCCGGACGCCGCGCTGGGAAACGGCGGGCTGGGACGGCTTGCTGCGTGTTTCATGGACAGCCTCGCATCGTTGGCGATTCCTGCCTACGGCTATGGCATCCGCTACGAGCAGGGCCTGTTCGAGCAGCATTTTGACGGCGGCGCGCAGGTCGAAACCGCCGAGACATGGCTGGCTCAGCGCCATGCGTGGGAATTTGAGCGCCCGGAAGTGTCCTACCCGATCCGCTTCGGCGGCAGTGTTTCGGAGAGTGGCGGCAAGACGATCTGGCATCCGGAAGAAACCATCACTGCCATGGCCTATGACACGCCGGTGGTCGGCTGGAAGGGCAAGTGGGCCAACACCTTGCGGCTTTGGGCGGCCAAGCCCACGAAGCTCTTTGATCTAGAGAGCTTCAACCGCGGTGACTATTTTGCTGCCAACGCTCCGGAGCGTCTCGCGCGGACGATTTCGCGGGTTCTCTATCCGGATGACACGACGGACCTGGGCAAGGAGTTGCGACTCAAGCAGGAATATTTCTTCACATCCGCGTCGATGCAGGACGTCCTTCGTCGATTGCTCTCAGAAGGCCATTCCCTTGACAATCTTGCTGACCACGTGGCGATCCAGCTCAACGACACGCACCCCGCGATTGCGGGTCCGGAGCTCTTTCGCCTGCTCGTCGATGAACATGGCATGGAGAAACTCCAGGCCATCGAGACGGTGCGCGCATGCCTGGCCTTCACCAACCACACGCTTCTGCCCGAGGCGCTGGAGCGTTGGTCAGAAGGCCTGTTCGCGCGGATTCTGCCGGGCCACCACGAGATAATCCGTTTCATTCAGGAAGATCACCTGCGCCGAAGTGGCAGCGATGTCCGCATCATCGAGAATGGCGAAGTGAAAATGGGTGAACTGGCCTTCGTGATGGCGCATCGGGTGAATGGCGTGTCTGCACTCCACTCTGACCTGGTCAGGCAAACGGTTTTCGCGGAACTGCAGGTAGCTTATCCTGAACGCGTCATCAACCAGACCAACGGCATCACTCCCCGACGCTGGCTCTATTCCTGCAATGCGCCGTTGCGCGACCTGATCGACGAGACAATCGGGTCCGGCTGGGCGGATGATCTCCAGCGACTGTCCGAATTGCGCCCGCATGCGGAGGACGCAGGCTTTCGTGACAGGTTCCGTGCCGCCAAGAAGCAAAACAAGATGCGCCTTGCAAGGTGGTTGAAGGACCGCGACGGAGTGTCAATCAGTCCCGACGCCATGTTCGATGTTCAGATCAAGCGGATCCATGAGTACAAGCGCCAGCTCATGAACATACTGGAGACCATTGCGCTCTGGAACGAGATCAGGGACGCACCCAACGGTTGCTGGACGCCACGTGTCAAGCTCTTCGGAGGAAAGGCGGCTCCGGGTTACGTCATGGCCAAGTCGATCATCCATCTCATCAATGACGTGGCGGCCACGATCAACAGCGACAAGGCCACCCGCGACCTGTTGCAAGTGGCCTATCCCGCAAACTACAACGTCTCGATGGCGGAACTGCTGATCCCTGCCTCCGATCTGTCCGAGCAAATCTCGACAGCAGGGATGGAGGCATCGGGCACAGGCAACATGAAGCTGTCACTGAACGGCAGTCCCACGATTGGCACGCTGGACGGCGCAAATGTGGAAATTCGCGAACATGTCGGCGCCGAGAACTTCTTTCTGTTCGGTCTTGCTGCAGAGGAGGTCATGGAGCGCCGGACGGCGACGGGGTTTTCGCGCGAGGCAATCAGTGCCAGCCCGCGCCTTAGTCGCGTGCTCGACCAAGTGGCCTCCGGCGTGTTTTCCGGGGGCGACACGGAGCGTTACCGAGGCCTGCTGCAGAACCTCTTCGACCACGACTACTTCTTGGTGACCTGCGACTTCGACAGCTATTTCGAAACGCAGCGCAAGGTCGATGGCGCCTACAGGGACACGGACAACTGGACCAGAACGGCCGCGCTGAACACAGCAGGCATGGGCTGGTTCTCGTCCGACCGGACGGTGCGGGGATACGCAAGGGATATCTGGGGCGCGTCTTCACTGATGTGAGATGCAGCCAGAAGATGCCGCCGAACAGGGCTTGAATGCATGATGCCACCTGATGACGCCCGGAAGATCGCAGCGGGCACGCACGCGGACCCGTTTTCGGTGTTGGGCCTGCACGCCGTTGATGGCAGGCAGACGATCCGGGCCTTCATGCCCGGCGCGACCGGAATCGAAGTGCTCGACGCAAGCACAAGGCGCAGGGTCGTAACCCTCAAGCAACAGCCGGACGCACCGGACGTGTTCGTTGGCCGGGCGGCCCGGCGCAAGGAACCGTTCGCCTATCTTCTGCGCATCACCAAGGGTGAGGATCAGTGGGTCGCCGAGGATCCGTACAGATTTGGGCCGGTTCTTGGCGAGCTGGATGAGCACCTGATCGGCGAGGGTGCACATCTGAACCTTTGGAACGCGCTTGGCGCTCATGTCATGAAGCACGAGGGGGCAGACGGCACGCATTTCGCGGTCTGGGCACCAAGTGCGAGTCGTGCGTCGGTCGTGGGAGATTTCAACGGTTGGGACGGCCGGTGTCACCCAATGCGCCGACGGGGCCAAACCGGCGTCTGGGAAATCTTCCTTCCGGGTGTCGGTGAGGGCGTGGCCTACAGGTACGAATTGCTAGGTCCGGATGGCCATCTCTTGCCGCAAAAGGCCGATCCGTTCGGACTTGGCGCCGAACACCCGCCCGGGACCGCATCCGTGGTGCGGCGCGTGGACAGTCACGCCTGGACAGACAATGCGTGGATTTCGACGCGCGAGGCGCGGCAGGGAATCGACCAGCCGATCTCCATTTACGAGGTTCATCTGGGGTCGTGGCGGCGCGCCCCGGAAGAAGGCAACCGGTCCTTGTCATATGTGGAACACGCGACACGGCTCGTGGACTATGCCAAGGACATGGGCTTCACGCATGTTGAGCTGATGCCGGTTTCGGAGTTTCCGTTTGACGGATCCTGGGGCTATCAGCCGATTGGTCTTTATTCGCCCACGATTCGCTACGGAACGCCGGACGAGTTTCGCCACCTTGTCGATGCCTGCCACGCGGCCGAGCTCGGTCTCATTCTGGACTGGGTTCCGGGCCATTTCCCCGAGGATCGGCACGGCCTGGGTCGGTTCGACGGCACGGCACTATACGAGCACGAGGATCGCCGCGAGGGCTTTCACCCTGACTGGAACACGCTCGTGTACAACTATGGCCGGCGCGAAGTGTCGAACTACCTTGTCGCCAACGCGCTCTACTGGCTGAAAGAACATCACGTGGATGGCCTGCGTGTCGATGCCGTGGCTTCGATGCTCTATCGTGACTACTCACGGAAAGAGGGTGAGTGGATCCCGAACAAGTATGGCGGCCGCGAAAACCTGGAGGCCATTTCCTTTTTGCAGCGGACCAACGCCGTTGCCTACGGCGACGTGCCCGGAATCATGATGGTTGCCGAGGAAAGCACGTCCTTTCCGGGCGTCTGCGGCACGGTGGACCAGGGCGGGCTCGGCTTTGGGTTCAAGTGGAACATGGGCTGGATGAATGACACTCTGTCCTACATGAGCGAGGATCCGGTTCACCGAAAGTACCACCATCACAAGATGACTTTCGGGATCGACTATGCCTTCTCGGAGAACTTCATCTTGCCGATCAGCCATGACGAGGTGGTCCATGGCAAAGGGTCGATGCTCGACAAGATGTCCGGCGACGGGCTCGACAAGTTTGCCAACCTGCGCGCCTATTACGGTTTCATGTGGGGACACCCGGGCAAGAAACTGCTCTTCATGGGCTGCGAGTTCGCGCAGGGGCGGGAGTGGAACCACGACGCCGCGCTCGATTGGCATCTGATTGACAACGGCCTGCATGCCGGCGTGCAGAACCTGGTTCGGGATCTGAACGGGCTCTACCGGAGCACGCCGAGCCTCTATCAGCTCGATTGCAAGCCTGGCGGGTTTCGGTGGGTTGAGAAAGGTGCGGCCGATGAATCGGTCTTTGCGTGGATCCGGCGCGGCGAAGATGGAAGTGCTCCTGTGCTGGTCGTCTGCAATTTCACTCCGGTGGAACGGCAGGACCGGCGCTTCGGCGTTCCGGAGCCGGGCCGCTGGATCGAGCGCCTGAATACTGATGCAGAAGTCTACGGGGGTGGAGGACGCGGCAACTTGGGCAGTGTCGACAGTGAAGCGATTGCGGCATCAGGATGCGGGCACTCCTTGTGCCTGATCCTGCCGCCGCTTTCCACGCTGATTTTCGAACTAGAGGGCGGTTTCTGAGGAGCCGTGCCCAATTCAGAAGGAGGGAAGAGAATGGATCGAGAGGCTCACAGACTAGCTCAGCAATCGATGGCCTTCGTGCTCGCGGGCGGGCGTGGCAGCAGATTGTATGAACTGACCGACCGTCGGGCCAAGCCGGCCATGTTCTTTGCCGGAAAAAGCCGGATCATCGACTTCCCGCTTTCGAATGCCGTGAATTCCGGCATTCGGCGCATCGGCGTTGCCACCCAGTACAAGGCGCATTCGCTCATCCGGCACCTGCAGCGCGGCTGGAGCTTCTTTCGCGCCGAACGGAACGAGTCGCTGGATATTCTCCCTGCCTCACAACAGCTCAACAACGAAAACTGGTACAAGGGAACGGCGGATGCGGTGTCGCAGAACGCCGAGATCGTCCGCAGCTATGGACCGAAGTACATCGTGATCCTCGCAGGCGACCACATCTACAAGCAGGACTATGCGGTGATGATTGCGCATCACGTCGACAGCGGTGCGGATGTCACCGTTGGCTGCATCGAAGTGCCGCGCATGGATGCGACGGGCTTCGGAGTGATGAAGGTCGATACCGAAGACCGTATTCTTGAGTTCGTTGAGAAGCCGAAGGATCCACCCGCCATGCCGGGGCACCCGGACATGGCTTTGGCCAGCATGGGCATCTATGTGTTCGAGACCGGGTATCTTCTGGAGCTGTTTGACGAGGTGAGGGACGACCCGGATTACGGCCACGATTTCGGCGGCGACTTGATCCCGAAGATCGTCAAGGAAGGCAAGGCGATTGCGCACCCCTTCAGCCGGTCCTGCATTCGGTCATCCATGGAGGAGAAGGCGTATTGGCGCGACGTGGGTACCGTTGACGCCTTTTGGCAGGCCAATATCGACCTGACCGATTTCCAGCCGGAACTCGATCTGTACGACCAGTCCTGGCCCATCTGGACGTACTCGGAACTGACACCCCCGGCGAAGTTCATCCACAACGAAGACGGTCGGCGAGGACATGCGATTTCCTCGATCGTCTCGGGCGGATGCATCATTTCAGGCTCCAGCCTGGAGCGTTGCCTGATGTTCACCGGGGTCAGGACGCATTCCTACTCGCAACTCGAAGGCGTGGTTGCATTGCCATACGTCGAAATCAACCGAAACGCGCGGCTCAAGGACACGGTAATCGATCGCGGCGTTGTCATTCCGAAAGGACTTGTCGTTGGCGAAGATGCCGAGCTGGATGCCAAGCGGTTCCGGCGCACGGAAGACGGGATCTGCCTGATCACGCGGCCAATGATCAATCGACTGGAGAACTGACGTGAAAGTCATGTTCGTCGCCTCGGAATGCGCGCCGTTCATAAAGACCGGCGGCCTGGCCGACGTGATAGGCGCGGTGCCCAAGGCGCTTGCCTCGGCAGGAACGGAAGTCAAGGTGCTCATCCCGGCCTACCCGGCACTGCATGACTTCGCCGACGGTGGCCGGACCATCAAGCACTACAACGACCTGTTTGGCGGCAAGGCGGAGGTGAGGGCAGTCAATGCTGAAGGGCTGGACGTCCTGTTGCTGGTGGCATCGCATCTCTATGACCGGGATGGCAACATTTATCTGGGTCCTGACGGAAGGGACTGGTCCGACAATCACCTGCGGTTCGCCGCACTTGGCTACGCTGGAGCGGAGTTGGCCATCGACGGGGCCGATGGGTGGGCGCCCGACGTCGTGAATGTGCATGACTGGCAAGCCGGCCTGTTGTCCGCGTATCTTTCGCAGTCCGGGCGCAGCTCGCCGCCCGTGGTCATGACCATCCACAACATTGCGTTCCAGGGCCTGTTCGACGCGTCTGAGCTGGCGAACTTGAAGCTGAAAGCCAAAATGTTCGCAGCGGACGCGGTCGAATACTATGGCAAGATCAGTTTCCTCAAGGCAGGTCTGGCCTTGTCTGACCGGATCACGACGGTGAGTCCTAGCTATGCCTGCGAATTGCTCACTCCGGAGTTTGGAATGGGTCTCGACGGCCTTCTTCGAGAGCGCCGAAGCGATCTGAGCGGCATTTTGAACGGCATCGATCTAGAGACGTGGGACCCGGAAACCGATCCTCATCTTGTCAAAAACTACTCCGCACGGTCGCTTAAGCGCAAAGAGACAAACAAGCGCGAAGTCGAAGCGCGGTTTGGATTGCGGCGGCGGGATGGACCTCTCTTTTGCGTTGTAAGCCGCCTGACATCGCAAAAGGGCCTGGACATGCTGCTGGAGTGTCTGCCGGGCCTTGTGGCCGAGGGCGCAAGCCTTGCCTTGCTCGGGTCGGGTGACAGCGCGCTGGAACGGCAATTCATGGAGGCGTCGCGCCGTCACCCCGAGCAGGTCGGCGTGATCATCGGATATGACGAGGCCCTGTCGCACCTCCTGCAAGGGGGAAGCGACGCCATTCTCATCCCCTCCCGATTTGAGCCTTGCGGCCTGACCCAGCTCTACGGGTTGCGCTACGGCACGTTGCCCGTTGTCGCGAGGACGGGCGGTCTGGCTGACACGATCATAGACGCGAACGAGGCGGCGCTCGCCGCGGGATGCGCGACCGGGATTCAGTTCACCCCGATCAACGCCACGATGCTTGACCAGGCAATCGCACGGGCGTGCGCGATCTATCGGCAGCCGAGGATCTGGTCCGCCATGATGCGCCGGGCCATGCGCCATCCGGTCGGCTGGGACGCCTCGGCCGCAGCCTACGCGGCGATTTACCGCGACCTGATTGCGAACTGAGCTGAAGGTTGACTCCAAGATGAACTCGTTCCCCGTATCCGCCGGACACCACCAACGCCTGGGCGCGAACCATGACGGCGGCGGTGTCAACTTTGCCGTCTTTTCCGAGCACGCCACGAAGATCGAGCTTTGTCTCTTTTCGCCCGACGGGAAAAGGGAGACGTCCCGCGTCGCGCTGCCGGAACGCACCGGGTCGATTTGGCACGGTTATGTTGAAGGTCTGCCGGTCGGGTGCCTGTACGGCTATCGCGCCCATGGCAGCTACGCTCCGGAATCGGGGCACCGCTTCAACCCGAACAAGCTGCTCAGCGATCCGTACACGCGTGAGTATTTCGGGCAGTGGACGAACCATCCTGGCACTTATGGCTACGACATGGCGTCGTCGGACGTAGACCTGTCGTTTGACCGCACCGACAGCTCATCCTACGTGCCAAAATCCGTTGTCCCCAATCCCGATGTTTTCGAGGACTTGACGCAGGGCAGGCACCGGCAGAACCGCAACGACTTGATTTACGAGGCCCATGTAAGAGGCCTGACCCAGCAGCATCCGCTGGTGCCTGAAGACCTGCGCGGCACCTATGAAGGTCTGGCCACCGAACCGATCCTTGAGCACTTGCAGAAGCTGGGTGCAAAGGCGATCGAGTTGATGCCCGTACATGCGTTTATCGACGACTCGTTTCTCCTGGAGCGCGGCCTCAAGAACTATTGGGGCTACAACTCCATCGGGTTCTTCGTGGCTGAACCACGGTATTTCGGTCCCAGCGGTCTCATGGGCTTTCGGCACATGGTTGACCGGTTCCACAAAGCCGGCATCGAGGTCATTCTGGACGTTGTATACAATCACACCGCCGAGGGCGATCACCGCGGACCGACATTGTCCTTTCGCGGCCTGGACAACGCTTCCTACTACAGGCTGCTTTCCGGACAGCCGCGCTACTATGTCAATGACACCGGCTGCGGCAACACGCTGAACGTCTCGCATCCGTTCGTGCTGCGCATGGTGCTCGACAGTCTGAGATTCTGGGTCGAATGCATGGGCGTGGACGGGTTCCGTTTTGACCTCGCCACGACCTTGGGGCGCGAAGATCACGGGTTCGATCCGTGGGGCGGTTTCTTGGACGCGTTGCGCCAAGATCCCGTCCTGTCGCAGGTGCGCATGATTGCAGAACCTTGGGACGTGGGGCCTGGTGGCTATCAGCTGGGCGGATTCCCGGCCGAGTTCTCGGAATGGAACGACAGCTATCGCGACACGGTGCGGCGCTATTGGCGCGGCGATGATCACAGCGCTCAGGAACTCGGCAGCAGACTTCTGGGATCGGCCGACAAGTTTGGCCAGCCAGGACGGAGCAGCAGGTCTTCGATCAATTTCGTCGCCGCGCATGACGGATTCACGCTGGCCGACACGACGCGCTACGCCGGGAAGCACAACACGGCCAATCTCGCGAACAACCAGGACGGCCATCACGCCAATTTCAGCGACAATTTCGGCGTCGAGGGCGAATCCGACGATCCGGACATTCAAGCAAGGCGCCTCCGGCGCACCCGCAACATGCTTGCAACACTGTTTCTGTCGCAGGGAACGCCGATGCTCCTGGCTGGCGACGAATTCGGAAATTCGCAGCACGGAAACAACAACGCCTATTGCCAGGACAACGAGATCGGCTGGGTGAACTGGGAACAGGCCGATGCCGACCTCCTGGAATTTGTCGAGGCGCTCTCGGCATTCCGGCGCGCGCATCCATCCCTGTGCCAAACGCGATTTCTGCATGGTGCCTTGCGCGAAAGCGACGGTTTGCCGGACGTGGAATGGACCGATTTCACGGGCGGCCCGCTTCACTGGCGGGATCCCGGCCTGTCGAATTTCTGCCTGACGGTCAGGTGTTCCGCCGGGGCGACCCGCGCCGCGCTTGAATACGATGCCGTGTTCGTCGCGTTCAATCGGTCCGGAGAGGCAATGGAAGTGACACTGCCGATCGCGAATCCCGGATGGCACTGGGTGCGGGAAATCGACACCAGCCTGGCCGCGCAGGATTCCAACGTGAAACTCGAAGCCGCAATTGCGCCCGTCGCCGCACATTCCGTCGTGGCCTTTGCATGCAAGCCGGATGGTGTCGAAGCATGAAGGCCGATGTCGCGCTAGGCCAGCTCGCAAGGGCGCATGGCATCCTTTCGCACTATCGCGACTTGCAAGGACAGGAGCGGACCGCGTCCCCGGACACTATGCGGGCACTGCTGGCGGCAAACTCGGTTGCAGCGGAAAGCGCCAAGCTTGTTCGCGAAAGTCTCGAGGCGCTGCGTGCGGTAAGGAAGGCGCGGAAGTTTCCTGTGGAAGTGATCATTGAGAGCCGCAAGGAGACGAAGCTGACCCTTGGATCATTCGATAGCTGGCAGCTTCGGCGCGACGAGGCAAGGGAAGTTCTCGCGAGCGGTCGTGCAGCGGATACGATTGCACTGCCTGCACTTGCCTCAGACGTTTACACCCTTGAGGTCAGCCATTCCGCAATCCGCGAAACGATACGAGTCATTGCGGCACCGACCCGCGCGCCCTCGGTTCCGGATCAGACGCAATTGACCAGGATTTGGGGCGTGAATCTTGCGCTTTACGGGCTGCGGTCATCGCGAAACGCCGGCTTGGGCGACTATGCCGACCTTGCCGATATGGCACGCATTGCCGGACAGATTGGCGCAGACTTCACGGGAACCAATCCGCTGCACGCAATGGGACACTCAAGCAAGGCGTTCAGCCCCTATTCGCCTTCGCACCGCGGATTCCTGAACACGGGTCACATCGCACTGGACGCGATCCCGGGACTCGAAAACGCACCGGTTGCGGATCGCATCCTGTCTGCGGAAGACGCGGAGATGGCGCATCTACGGTCGGCGCAATTCGTCGACTATGATCGGCAGAGAACGATTCACAGGCGCTTGCTTGCCGCGCTGTACGACGCATTTCAGGCCGATGCCACCGTATGGGCGCTTGATGCCCTGTCCTCGTTTGCCAAGGAACGTGGAAGTGACTTGGCTCGATTTGCCCGGTTTGAAGCGGTGGCAGATCAGCACGGTCCGAACTGGCGAGAATGGCCGAATTTGGCGGGGACTACACGTGACGACGATTGTGCGGACTTTCACGTTTGGCTCCAGTGGGTTGCTGACCGTCAGTTGGGAAGCGCGCAACGCGCGGCACGTGAGAACGGCATGTCGCTTGGGCTGTGCCTCGACCTGGCCGTGGGCGCGCGTCGGGACGGCGCGGAGAGCTGGTGCGATAGAGAAGTCATCGCACGCGGCGTTTCAGTTGGCGCGCCGCCGGATCATCTCAACCCGAAAGGTCAGAACTGGAGCATTTCGGCCTATTCGCCGCGCGGTCTTGCAGCGCAGAACTACAGGCCGTTCCGCCGCCTTCTGGCAGCAACCATGCGCCACGCCGGAGTTGTGCGGATTGATCATGTGCTTGGGCTCAGCCGCAGCTTCTGGATTCCCGATGACGGCAGCCCTGGCGGGTATGTGCGTCATCCATTTGACGCTCTTCTGGCGATACTCAAGATTGAGGCGGAGAGACATGGCACAGTCGTAATCGGCGAGGACCTCGGGCTGGCGCCGAGCGGGTTTCGCAAGACAATGCGCAGCCACGGAATCTACGGCTATTGCGTCATGCAGTACGAACGAGACCGGAACCGAAGGTTGAAGCCGGCAAGTCGTGCGTCGAAGCAGGTGCTTGCGTGCTTTTCCACGCACGACACTCCGACCGTCCGAGGTTTCGAGACCGGTCGCGACATAGACCGGTGGGAGAGTCTCGGATGGATCGACAAGCAGGAAACTGTCCGGGCGCGGGCGCAGCGCGGCAAGGACGTCGCCGACTTGGCGGAACGGTGTCCCGATGACGGGTTCAATGCGACGGTTCACAAATTGCTTGCCCGATCGCCGTCCACGATGGTGGCCGCTCAGCTCGACGACATCTTGGAACATGCGGAAGCGCAAAACCTCCCAGGCACGACCGACGAGCACGTGAACTGGCGGCGAAGATACTGCGTTGCAGTCGAAGAGCTTGCCAAGGACGGCCGGTTTCTGGCGCTTGGCGATGTGATGAACGAAGATCGAGGCAAGGCCAGTCATGGCGCGCCGAGGAGATGACACATGACCATTAGAACTTTTGCGACCCAACCGTTTGAGGATCAAGAGCCGGGGACATCGGGGTTGCGAAAGAAGACTCGCGCTTTCATGAAGCCAAACTACCTGGAGAACTTCGTGCAGGCCATTATCACCGCGACCGGGGGCGGTGCCGGCAAGACGTTCGTGATCGGCGGAGACGGCCGATACTTCAATGCCGAAGCGATCCAGAAGATCATCAAGATTGCAGCGGCAAACGGAGCGGCGAGAGTCTTTGTTGGCAAGGACGGAATTCTTTCGACTCCGGCTGCGTCTCATTTGATCCGCCAGAACAAGACCGATGGCGGTTTCATCCTGTCCGCCAGCCACAACCCTGGCGGCATCGACGAGGACTTTGGTGTCAAGTTCAATGCACCAAACGGTGGCCCCGCGCCGGAAGGCCTCACGTCCAGGATTTTTGACGCGACCAAGGTGATCGAAAGCTACGCAATCGCTGAATTCGAGGATGTCGATCTGGGACATGTCGGGACGGCAGGTCGTGGCGATCTCGTCATCGAGACCGTTGACCCTGTCGAGGACTACCTTGCGCTGATGGAGCAGCTCTTTGACTTTCATGCGATTCGCGCACTCTTCGCCAGTGGGTTCACCATGCGCTTCGACGCCATGCACGCCGTCACCGGACCCTATGCGCATGCCATACTGGAAGAACGGCTTGGAGCGCCCAAGGGTACCGTCATCAACGGCATCCCCAGGGTCGATTTCGGGAAAGGCCACCCCGACCCCAATCCGATCTGGGCAAAGCCGCTTGTTGACTTGATGATGTCGGACAGCGCGCCGGATCTAGGCGCGGCCTCGGACGGCGATGGTGACCGGAACATGATCGTTGGACGCAGGGCATATGTGACGCCTTCCGACAGCCTCGCGGTTCTTGCTGCCAACGCCCATCTCGCACCGGCCTATTCCGGTGGCCTGACAGGAATCGCGAGATCCATGCCGACCAGCGGGGCCAGTGATCGTGTCGCAGAAATGCTCGGAATAGGGGCGTATGAGACACCCACCGGATGGAAGTTCTTCGGCAATCTTCTTGACGCTGGAAAGGTCACGATCTGCGGCGAGGAGAGTGCAGGAACCGGGTCAAGCCATGTAAGGGAAAAGGACGGGCTTTGGGCCGTTTTGCTCTGGCTGAACATCCTTGCGAAACGCGACTCTTCGGTTGCCGAAATCCTGAAGGACCATTGGCGCACGTTTGGTCGCGACTACTATTCGCGCCACGATTTCGAAGCCGTGGAAACCGACCGGGCCAATGCGCTCGTCGACGAAATGACCCGCAGTCTCGCCGATCTGCCGGGCCGTGAGTTTGCCGGGCTGAAAGTCAGGGCCGCCGACGAGTTCTCCTACAAGGATCCGGTGGACGGATCGGTCAGCAGCAATCAAGGCATCCGCATTTTCTTCGAAGGTGGCGGCCGCGTCGTTTTCCGCCTGTCGGGAACCGGAACGCAGGGAGCGACACTGCGCGTCTATCTGGAGCAGTTCGAACCCGCCGAAGGAGATCACGCGCAGGACCCGCAGGAAGCTCTGAAGACAATTCGGGATGCGGCCTACGAGGCTTGTCGCCTCGAGGCGCATTTGGGTCGAACCGAACCGGATGTTCGTACGTGAGGACATGTCTTCGGGGGTGAAGTCTTGTCGGGCCAATCGGCCAAATTGAAGGAGAACCGGCACGCTGCGACGAATTGAGGGTCTTGCATGAGGTGTTCGCGCGGGTTCCGCAACGCCGGAAGCTGGCGAGCGACTCACCGTCGTGGCGAATGTCGGATGCGGCGGATCCGACCTGGGTTCTGCAATGGCACCACTGGTCCCAGCCAGGACCGGTCGCGATGCCGCCTTGCTTCAACGGGAGCGACACGCTTGTCCCGTCTGCTTGTTCGGGACCGCCGTTCAAGCCGGGCTTGACTTTGCGGTTCGTCCTATTTGAATTCCAGCGACGGTTGAGCGAGAATGAGCGCCCGTGGAAGCGTCAGCGGCTCGGGAGGCGCGAAGCCAGGGCCAAACTTCCTGCAGGACGCGCGACTCGGGTCGCAAGGTGCAATGATGCTGTGTGGCGAGGGCAATCGACACGTTGGCCAGCGTCTGGCAGGCTGCCAAAGGAGGGGCGTCGGACTTGGAATCACTGCAGCTCCTTGTAAGTGGCCTGGCGAATGGCTGCGTTTACGGATTGATCGCGCTGGGTTTCGTGCTGATCTACAAGGCGACCGAGGCATTGAACTTCGCCCAGGGCGACATGATGATGCTTGGTGCGTTCGTCACGCTGGGACTGACCAACGACCATTACTGGGCGCTGCCTTTCTGGGTCTCCGTTCCCATCGCGCTACTCCTGATGGGCGCCTTTGGCTACGTCCTTGAGATAACGCTGCTCAGGCGGATGTCCGGTCAAAGCCAGATTGCCGTGGTGGTCCTGACTGTCGCGCTGGGTTTCATCATCCGTTTCCTTGCCGGGGCGATCTGGGGTCACGAGCCGCAAAGCCTCGAGAGTCCGATTGCAGGCGTCAATGTCCGACTTTCCGGTCTCGTTCTGGGGCTCGACGAGGTGGCGGTGATCCTTGTGACCATCGTTCTGACCGGTCTGCTCTATCTTGGATTTGCACACACGAGGCTTGGCTTGGCGATGCAGGCAACCAGCCAGAATCAGCTTGCGGCCTATTACATGGGCATCCCGGTCAAGCGCGTGAGTGCGCTGATCTGGTGCCTGTCAGGGGTTGTCGCGACGGCGGCGGGAATCCTTCTTGCCTCGAAGGGATCCATCGATCCCAATTCCGGCTTCCTGGGCATCAAGGCCTTTGCGGCGGCGGTGATCGGCGGCCTGGGTTCGCTTCCCGGCGCGCTTCTTGGCGGCCTTGTCATTGGCGTGATCGAGCCTTTCGCTGCCCGTTATGTCGCGGCCGGGTTCAGCCAGGTCGTGCCCTATGCAGTGCTTCTGCTGGTCCTGATCATCCGGCCGTCAGGCATTCTGTCCCAGGTCCGGGACAAGAAGGTCTAGCCCGTGCGGGTCGTGTTCAAGACCAGTTACGACGCCGATCTCGGCCTCTTCGTCCATCGATACCAGGCATTCTGGTACTTCCTGCTCCTGGCTGCCGCCGTCGTCCTGCCATTCGTGATGAACGACTTCTGGATTGGCGAAGTCGCACTGATGCTGATCTGGGCTATCGCCGGAATGGGCCTGATGCTTCTCGTCGGCCATGCCGGGCAGCCAAGCCTGGGGCACGCGGCCTTCATGGCCGTGGGCGCCTACACGAATGTCATCCTTCAGACATCGCTTGGCTGGCCGTTTCTCGTATCGTTTCCGCTCTCCGGCTGCGCCGCGGCATTGGCCGGTGCTCTCTTGGCGCTGCCAACCGCGAGATTGCACGGGATCTACCTCGCCATTGCCACGCTTGCGGTCTCGGTTCTCGCCGAAGACGGCATTGTCATGCTTGCGCCCTGGACCGGTGGCGTGTCGGGCATTTTCGCGCCCGACATCAATATCTTCGGAGTGGGCTTCAACCGGTACGTGAATGCTCCGGGTTTCTACTGGCTGACGCTTGGGGTCGCTGTCCTGGTGGTTCTCGGGTACAGGAACATCCTGCGTTCGCCGCTCGGACGATCCCTTGTAGCAGTGCGCGACAGCGAGGTTTCGGCCCAGGCGATCGGTGTCAACCTGGCCTGGACCAAGGCAGTCGCGTTCGCGCTGTCCTGCGGTGTCACCGGGCTGGCCGGCGCGCTGATGGGCCACTTTGCCGGCGTCTTCAATCACGAGACCTTCACCATTTTTCTGTCCATCACGCTCCTGATGATGATCGTCATCGGCGGCCTTGGCTCGATTCACGGAGCGTTCCTCGGCGCCATTGTCATCACGTTCCTCCCGCTGGTCATTTCCATTGTCCGGGAGTTTCTAAACGAGAGGTTCGGCACTGCGTCGGTCATGCCCCCTGGGATCGAGACCGCTGCGTTCGGGGCGATCCTGATTGCCTTCATTCTTCTTGAGCCCATGGGAATCTACGGACGCTGGGTCAAGATTCGCACCTATTTCGAGCTCTTTCCCTTCTGTCGGCGTGACATGTTCCGGCGGCAGAGGGGTTATCTCAGGACGGAGCGCATTCGGTGAGCCTGCTGGAACTCGAGGATGTCACGATTAGCTTTGGGGGCCTGACCGCTGTCGAAAGCGCATCTTTCGCCGTAAATCCCGGCGAGGTCTTTGCCCTTGTCGGCCCCAACGGCGCAGGCAAGTCGACGATCTTCAACCTGGTTTCGCGCTACTGCACCCCGAGCGGGGGTGACATTCGCTTCGAAGGCAAGTCGCTGCTCGGTAGCGCTCCGCATGACATCCCGCGCCTTGGCATCGCACGGACGTTTCAGAACATAGAGCTCTTCGAACATGCGACGGTCCTTCAGAACCTGCTGATCGGGCGGCACACGCATCGGCGCTCGAACGCGATCTCCGAGATCCTTCACTTGCCCGGCGTTCGCGAGGAGGAACGCCGCCACCGGCTTGCGGCGGAAAAGGTCATCGACTTCCTTGATCTGCAACCTTACCGCGAGAGCCGGATCATGGGCCTGCCGTATGGCGTGCGCAAGATCGTCGAACTGGGACGGGCGCTTGCCGTGGAACCGAAGCTGCTGCTGCTTGACGAGCCGGCGTCCGGTCTGTCGGCGGAGGAGACTGACGACGTCGCCTTCTGGATCGAGGACATCAGGAATGTCATGGGCATCACCGTGCTGATGGTCGAGCACGACATGGGTCTCGTGAGCGCGGTGTCTGATCGCGTGCTGGCGCTTGCTGACGGCAAGACGCTCGTGATCGGCACGCCGCAGGAAGTTCAGACAGACCCGGCCGTGATCGAGGCTTATATCGGCCTGGGCGACGAAGGGGTGGACGAATGACGGCGAGGCCGGAACCGCCCGGAATGCGGACCATCGGCAGGGCCTGTGTCGTTCGACGACGTGGAATGGAGTTCGCGGCTGGCAAAGAGGTTCCTTCCTGTCAAGTCACGTGTGGAGGCAAAGCTTGAGCCAAAGCAATGCAGTGCCCATGCTTTCGGTCAGCAACATCGAAAGCTATTATGGCCCGATCATCGCGATCCGGGGCATCAGTCTCGAAGTGCCCAAGCAGCGGATCGTTGCCGTCCTCGGGGCCAACGGCGCGGGCAAGACCACGCTGCTGAAGACAATTTCGGGCATCATGGAGCCGGAGAAGGGTGCCGTGATGCTTGAAGGACAGGCGATCGGTGGGGACGAGCCCGCCGCCATAGTCCGCAAGGGCGTCGCTCATGTGCCCGAGGGCCGCGAGATATTTCCGTTGCTGTCCGTCAGGGACAATCTGAGTCTGGGCGCGTACACGCGTCCGGCTGCGGACGGCATCGCCGAGGACATGGAGATGGTCTTCGGGTATTTCCCGATCCTGAAGGAACGCGCAGGGCAGTTGGCCGGGACCCTGTCCGGCGGACAGCAGCAGATGCTCGCCATTGCCCGCGGGATGATGGCGCGGCCAAGGATCATGCTCCTGGACGAACCCTCGCTTGGCCTCAGCCCGCTGGCGGTCAAGGAGATCTTCGCCGTCATCCGTCGCCTGAATGTCGAGCAGGGTGTCACGATGATGCTTGTCGAGCAGAATGCCCGTGCAGCACTTGAGCTGGCGGATTACGGCTACGTGCTCGAACTGGGCCGGGTCGTGATGGAAGGCAGTTCCAGTCGCCTTCTGTCCTCGCCGGACATTCAGGAATTCTATCTGGGAGTGAAGGAAAGCGGCCAGCGTGGGCAGCGGCGCTGGAAGCGCCGCAAGACCTGGCGCTAGGAGACTTTGAATGAGTGGAGGGAAGGCCATTCCGAAGCAACGCGTCGCGGCCGGCATTTCGATCAATGCCGACCTTTCGACCGGCCCCTATTTCGTCGACGGTTGCGACACGCTGGTGAAGCTCTGGGCACGACGCTGCAGGGAACTTGACGGCCGCACGGCGCATCGCGAGAAGGAATACGGCATCTGGCAGTCGCACTCTTGGGCAGACTTCCGGAAGCGTGCGATGTGGATCGGCCTAGGGCTCAGGAAACTCGGGCTCAAACGCGGCGAATGTGTCTCGATCCTGGCGGAGGATTCCAAGGAGTGGATCTATGCCGATCTTGGCGTCCAGGCGGTAGGCGGAATTCCGTCCGGCGTCTACAGCACCGACAGCGCCCGGCAGCTCGCGTACCTCGTCAATGACAGTGACAGCAGGTTCCTGTTCGTCGGGGACGACGAGCAGCTCGACAAGTGGCTGGCCGTGCGTGACGACATGCCGGGACTGGCCAAGGTCATCGTCTTCCACTCTGACGGCCTGAGCGACTTTGCCGACGACAGGGTGATGTTCCTCGAAGAGCTCTACGATTCCGGGCGAGCGGACGCGGAGCTCAACCCGGACGACTTCGATGACGAGATCGAACGCTCCAGACCCGAAGACGTCGCGCTCCTGGTCTATACTTCGGGCACCACCGGCGACCCAAAAGGAGCGATGCTGACGCATTCCAACATCATGTACTCGATTTCGACAGCTCCCGACACGCTGCTGATGTCGCCTGACGACGAACATGTCTGCTTCCTGCCGCTCTGCCATGTCCTTGAGCGGACGGTCTCGGTTCTCCATCCCATAGCGGTCGGCTCGACGGTCAACTTCGCCGAAAGTCCGGAGACCGTCTTCGACAACATTCGAGAAGCCTCGCCTACCGTATTCGTCGCCGTGCCGCGGGTGTGGGAAAAGATGCATTCGCGCATCTCCAACATGGAGGCAGACTCCACGTGGCTGGGGCGATGGGCATTTGGCCAGGCTCTCAGCGCCGGCATGGCCCGGGCGGATGCAGAACTTTCGGGCAGGCCGAAGTCCTTCGGCGTGATGGTGAGATACCTCTTCTGGGATCTCGTGCTGCTGAAGAACTTGCGCCGGATGCTGGGAATGGACCGGCTGCGCCGTGGCAACACTGGCGCAGTGTCGATTTCCCCGGATCTGCTAAGGTGGTTCCAGGCCATCGGCGTGCGCATCTTTGAAGGATACGGGATGACGGAAAGCGCAGGCATCATGACGCTGAACTCCGCTGCCGCAACTAGGCTCGGCACAGTGGGGCGGAACGTGCCCGGCAGCGAGATCAGGATCGGAGAAGATGGCGAGATCCAGTTCAAGGCCGCCAGCTGCTTCAAGGGCTACTGGCGCGACAACGAGAAGTCCGCCGACGCGTTTACCGCCGATGGCTGGTTGCGAACCGGCGACACGGGCGAGATCGACTCGGACGGCTACTTGACCGTCACCGGAAGGATCAAGGACATCATCATTACGTCGGGTGGCAAGAACATCGCGCCCGCGAAGATAGAGGATCGCCTGAAAGCCTCGCCATACGTCTCGGACGCAATCGTGATCGGAGACGGGCGCAAGCATATTACCTGCCTGATCATGATAGATCAGGAAACGGTCGAGAAGTTTGCGCAGGACAATCGTCTGCCGTTCTCCGACTTTGCGTCGCTGACGCAGGTTCAGGAGGTGCGCAATCTCATAGGGGGCGTGGTGGACGCGGTAAACAGTGACTTCGCACGCGTTGAGCAGATCAAGGATTTTCGGCTGATCGATGTCCTGCTGACTGCCGAAGACGAGGAACTTACTGCGACCATGAAGCTCAGGCGCAGTTTCGTCGAAAAGAATCATGGCGCGCTTGTCGACGAGATGTATGCTTGACGCCGAAAGACCAGATAGGACCGCAAAAACCATGAAGAACCTGTTCAAGAAAGCGTTCGTCGTGTCCCTGTTGATGTGCGGCGCGGCAACGGCGCAAACCCAAGGCGTGTCGGACGACGAGGTGTTGATCGGCACCAACTCTGACCTGTCGGGGCCCTTCGCCGGATTTGGCGCACCTTCAGTTCGGGCCGCCAATCTCTATTTCGACGAAATCAATGCCTCAGGCGGGGTTCACGGCCGCAAGATTCGCTTGATCGTGGAGGACCATGGCTACCAGTTGCCGAGGGCCATGACCGGGTTCAACAAGTTGCTGAACTCCGACAAGGTCTTCGCGATGCTCTTGACGACGGGAACGCCGATGAATGTCGCATTGTTTCCGCTGCTGGAAGGGCGTGGCGTTCCCAACATCGCCCCTCTTTCGGTGGGGCGCCAGTTGCTTGATCCGCCGGCGCCGTACAAGTACGCGAGCGTCTCGTCCTACTACGACCAGATCCGGGCTGGCGTGAGCTACCTGGTGAAGAACGAAGGCGCGACGAACATTTGCGCCATGTACATTCCCTCAGACTTTGGTCAGGAGATCGCCGAAGGTGCCAAGGACATCTCATCGGAACTGGGGCTGAATTTTGCCTCTGAGACGACTCACAGGCCTGACGAGCAGGACTTTGTCGGTTCCTTGACCAAGCTGCGGGCTGACGGCTGCGACACCATCGCCATCGCCCTCGGGCTGCGCCAGGTCATTACGGCTGTAGCGACGGCCAAGAAGATCGGCTGGACCGACGTGAATTTCATGGGGTCATCGGCCGCATTTCACACTGCGGTGGCAAGGGTTCCCGGGGGCGTGACGGAAGGCATGTACGCATCTGCGGGATGGTCGGACATCGTTGCGCGCATGGACAACCCGACCTTGGCGGCGTGGGTCGCGAGCTATCAGGAAGCTACAGGCGAAGCCCCGCCCACTGGCGCGCTTCTCGGGCGCGCCGCTGCGGAACTGCTGGTGCGTGCCCTTGATGCTGCCGGCCCTGACCTGACGCACGAGACATTTCAGGCCGCGATGGAGAGCCTCGAGTACACTGACGAAATCTTGGGCGTGGAAGTCGACTACGGTCCTGGCGACCACCAGGGTGCGGACGTGATCATCATCTCCAGGATCGTCGAGGGTGACTGGATTGAGGTCGCGCGCCAGTGACGTGTACGTGTCAGGAAGCATGCTTGCGGAATGTCGGCCGTTGAACGAAGCATGTGGATGCGGGGCTCGGGTGCACATGCACGGGCCGGAAGATGCCGGTGCGGCGTCTGGCTAGGCTATGTACCCAAATGTTGACCTCTTCGCATCATCTTTCACTCCTTGGCGAACGCAATCCAAAAGATGCCGTATTGGAGCGGCGAATCGGGCCGATGCCGGTCTGGTGTTGTTGTCCTTCACACTAGGTGCATGACCGGAGGGTGATGAACGGCATTTTCTTCGTGCTTCGCACTGGCACGCCACCGTAGGTCGGGCTGAGCCGTGGCGGACGGCCGACGAAGGTCCATCTCGGCATCGACGGGAACGAGATTGTGAAGACCGTGTTCCTGACCCAGGGCCAGGCGGCCGACTATGCGCAGGCGGAGGCGCTTCTCGCTGTCCACGAACTGGCAGGCCGGCCATGACGCACTTGTGCGCGGGATCCCCGTATCCCCTCCAGCGACTCGATCTTCCTGCGGATGGACCACAGCAAACGTTCGATTCCGATCAGCACCGAAAGTAACCAGAACGTCAAATCGGACTGGAAATCTGGTTCGGGGCCGTCCAGGATCGCCGAAGCCCGGGTCGCGCAACTGTCCGGCGTCGTCGAGCGAGTTCTGCGCGAGTTCTTGAGCAACTCGGTTTGGCCGGGCACTGCCACGGCGCAAGAGAGCTTTGGGGAAGTGGCTCGGCCAAACCGGCCAGGAAACTGGAGAAGCCAGATGCAACGCGACCGTGGAACTCGTATCGACTGGGTTGCCGAAAGCTGCGCCCTGCTTGCCGGACTGACAAACGAATTCCGGCAAACGCTTCCGTTCGAGGGGTTCACCATCGGAACGGGCATCCACCTGGAGCCGAAGACCGTCGCACTGCTCATGACGCTTCGTGCGGGCGGAGCGAATGTCGTGGCCTCCGGCAACCTGGGCAGCACGCAGCCGGAGAGCGTGGCGTTCCTGAGGTCCCAGGGGATCACGGTTCACGCAGCGAAGACAACCGATGCCGTCCGTCACGCGAAATCGCTGAAGAAAGTGCTGGCGGAAAGACCTCAGCTTCTGCTCGACAACGGCGGCGACCTGTTCGCGCTCTACCTGGATGATCCATATCCGGGGCTGCTTGGCGGGACCGAGGAGACCACCTCGGGCCG
>JAJDVJ010000062.1 GCA_022826205.1 Silicimonas sp.
CTTCTTCTTGAGCTTCGAGCTTAACGGCCCGCGCCCCGTTCGATTTTTGAATATTTAAGGTTCAAAAATCGCCCAGGACGCTACCAACTGGGGAAATTTCAAACGCCCCTTTTGGGGAGATTACATCCGGCACTTACAGGCCGCAGCCCTGTCGGAAACACATGGCGTAGATGTTCAGCTTTCCTGGCTGCACCGTGCTCTCGAACGGGCTGGAATGTCATATAAAAAAAGGACTGATCGCAGTCGAGCGTGACCGGCCCGCGCTCCGTCAGGCCCGCCGAGATTGGATCAAGCGCCGCCAGCCCCGTATGCGCGCGGAGACGCACAGACTGGTCTTTGTCGACGAGACGGCGGTCAAGACGAACCTCACGCGGCTGCGCGGACGGGCCCCTGTTGGTGAGCGGCTCTATGGCGCGGCACCTTTCGGCAAATGGGGCACGCAAACCTTTATCGCCGGACTGACGCAGGATGCCCTGATCGCGCCCTGGGTGATCAGGGGCGCGATGAACGGGCCTGCTTTCGACACCTATATCAAGACGCAACTGGCCCCGGCGCTTGATCCGGGGACCGTTGTCATCCTCGACAACCTGTCCACACACAAGAGCCAACGCGCTGCCCAAGCCCTGCGCACGAGAGGCTGCTGGTTCTTGTTCCTGCCCGCGTACAGTCCCGATCTCAATCCCATCGAGATGGCCTTCTCGAAACTCAAGGCCCACCTGCGACGTATCGGCGCCAGGACCTTTGATGCTTTGTTCGACGCTCTTGGCGACATCTGTGACATGTTCAATCCAGACGAATGCTGGAACTTCCTAAAAGCTGCCGGATATGCCTCAGATTAAACGCAAAACGCTTTAGGCCCACGAACTCTCAGGAGGCGGGACAAAGGGCGAGTTTTCAGTCGGTCCGCGTAGCGTGGCAATGACCAGATCACAGGCCTGTTTGACGGCTGATAGCATTGGTTCTGTGGGTTCATTGCTCGGCTAGATGTCTGCAACGGTGAACCATAAGTTGTTCCATCAAACAGTCTCGGTGATCTTCAGAAGACCTGGGGGCGCGTCCGGGTTTTCGCCCATTTCTGTCGAAAGCTGCTCCACAAAACGGTAGAAACAAATTGCTTGGAGGATGGGATCGATCAGAGCATTCCCCGATGTTGGCATTGGCAGCCTGTTCTGCGCTGAATCGGGATGCGCAAGATAGGTTTGGGCACCTTTTTCTTGAAGGCGATCATGGGCGGAATTTATCCCCTCCGCGGATTTCCCAATCGAACCAAAAACCAGGGCACCCAATTTTTTGTCTGCAATGACCACCGGACCGTGCAAGAGTTCGGCCGCCGAATATGCCTCAGCGTGAAGCCGACATGTTTCCTTTAGCTTGAGGGCAGCTTCGGCTGCCACAGCCAAATTGAGGCCTCTACCGATACAAAACAGTGAATTGCAACGTGCCAATCGCATATTCGCGTGTGACCAATCGCAGGCAAGTGCATCATTGGCCAAACCCGGCAATGCTCGCATAGCAGCAATCAGTGTCCTGTCGTCAACATAGCCAGCCACCATGCCCAATGAGGCCACTAACATCCCGGCATAAGACTTTGTGGCAGCGACGGCTTTTTCGGGTCCAGCCAAGATGGGTAGAACATGGTCAGCGCCGTTGCCAACAGCGCTGTTATCCTCGTTCAGTACGGCAATTGTTTTTGCACCGCCTTGCTTTGCCGTTCTTTGCAGCAAGGCTAGATCAGGACTTCCGCCGGATTGTGAAAATGTCAGGCAAGCAAACCCGTTCAGGCGCAGTTTGGCTTCATAGATCGATGCGACAGATGGACCTACTGATGCAACGGGCAAACCAATCTGTGTTTCGACAAGGTATTTGAAGAACGTGGCCGCGTGGTCGGACGTACCGCGTGCGCAGGTGACGATACCACGCGTGCCGTCCCTCTCCAGCATACGTCCCGCTTCGAGATAGGTTTCGAGAGATTGCAATTGCCGTTCGATCATTGCCGGAATCTCGGCAATTTCAGCTGCCATCATCGTGCCCGCTGTCATTCGTTGTGAACTCCCGTGATCATGGCAATGATCTCGTTCTTGTCCGTTTCAGCGGTTTTTCTGACGCCGATCTGTTCGCCCCGGCGCAAAACGCAGATACGATCTGACAGACGAAACACTTGGTCGAGGCTATGGCTGATGATCAGAATCGCAAGTTTTCGCTCCTTTAGGGAGGCAACCAGTTCTTCGACCTTTGCAGTCTCAGCCACGCCAAGAGCTGCCGTGGGTTCGTCAAGAAGGATCAGTTTGCTGGCCCAATGGGTCGCTCGCGCAATTGCGATACCCTGCCTTTGCCCGCCGCTGAGGTCGCGAATTGTCGAGCTTGCCGAAGGAATACGTACATCAAGTTGGTCAACAAGGCTTTGGGTCTCGGAGCGCATTCTTGTTTTGTCGAGCAAGCCAAACGGCTTTCGTGTCAATTCACGGCCCAGAAACATGTTCATATAGACCGGTTGCTCATCGGCAAGCGCCAGGTCCTGATAAACCACTTCAATTCCGTGACTGCGTGCTGCACTTGCATCCGAAAAACTCACCGAAGCGCCATCCAGGGCGATATCTCCGCTAGTGGGCCGATGCACGCCGGAGACGATCTTGATGAGGGTTGACTTGCCCGCACCGTTGTCCCCGACGAGGGCTACGATCTCGCCGGGATACAGGTCGAGCGAAAAGTTCTGTATGGCGGTCACGCCGCCAAAGGACTTCTGAATGTCTTTGAGTGAAAGGGTAGGGTTCATCAGGCAAAGGCTCCTGGCCAATTCACTGGGTCGCCAAACCCGTTTTCAATTGTAGTGACTTCAGGGTTTCCGCTCTCGACACCACGGATGCCTGCAACCATCGCGCGCGTGACAAAAGCTTGACCCCGAAAGCCGAACACTACGGTATCGCCGGAGGCTGGGGTCGATCCGTCATCTGCATCAATCATGGCGTAGTAATCGATGGCAGAGTAATCCGGGATTTCTACATTGCGCAGGGCAGATGGTTGTGCAGTCGGGCTGCTGCTGACCAACGCGCGAACTTGGTATTTTGGAAATACCGGGTCGATATATAGTCCCCCGCCAAAACAGTAGGCTTTGCCACCATGCTGGTGTGAGACCTCGGAAAGATACAGAACGGCCGGATCTTCGGGCAGGTCTTCGACTGCATGCAGCGGTGTCGTGCCGTGAAGTCCGTTGCCGGGTTCAACCTGAGTGGCTCCAGCGTTCGCAAGCGCCGCCAAAACGGCAGAAGAGGTTGTGCCAGGCGCATTGATTTGGATATCTGAGTGTCCCGCTTGCGCAAGAGCTTCTGCGGCCTTGTTCAGTGTAGTCAGATTGGGCGTAGGTTTGACTTTACGTGTTTCCTGATCGAACAGAAGGGCCGGGAATGTCGTGATCCCGGCAAACCGTCCACCCTGCAGACCATCGAGGCGGTCTGCAACTTGAACAATGTCTCCTGCCTCGAATCCACCTTCATGACCTCGGTAAAACGTATCACCCTCTGTCTGGATACGTGCCATGAGCGCCTGCTCACGGTTCGCTCTGTTGGCGGCAGAAGCCGCCTCTTGCGCTTTTGCATCCGAGAACACAGTCCAGAAATCCGGTTTCAGATGGCTGGCGGCAAAATCTGCTTCTTGTTGAGGGACTTGTACAAGATGGCCCAGATGCCCGGTTTTGAGACCAGCGCGGTCGCACGCTACGGCACATGGCATGTCGACGGCCACCGATCGATTGATACCGCCATGCATGACAGCTTGGCAAAACCCTGAATGTCGCCCGACCTGCTTTGTCATGGCAAATGTGGTCAGGCCCAGTTTAGAGGCGGCTTCGGAAAAAGTGCGCGCATTGCGCTCTACCGCGTCCAGATCCAGGACATATGCGTTTGCAGGGATTTTTCCCTGCTGGTGCAGTGACATCGCGGCTTCGATGAATTGCGGATTGCGGCGGATGAGAAGGTCAAGAAACATGGGGTTCCTCCAAAAGCTAGCGGCGAACTTCGCGAAGTGAGATCGCGACGGCGAGCAAGATAATCAGTCCACGCACAATCATCTGGTCGGAAACCTGAAGCCCCATCAGGATCAGACCGTTATTGAGCATCCCCATCATCAACGAGCCCAAAAGCGCGCCTATGACGGACCCTTTGCCCCCGTTCAAAGCTGTTCCACCAACGATGACGGCGGCGATGACAGTCATGAGGTCGCTTTCGCCCAAGGTGTATTTGGCCGCTTGAAGCCGTCCTGCGTAGAGCAATCCGGCCAGACCGGCCGTCGCACCGCACAGTGTCAGCACCATGAACCGGACGCGCGGGACTTTTATGCCAGAAACCTGTGCCGCGCGCGCATTGTCACCCACAGCCAGAACATGCGCGCCAAAGCGGGTGCTGCGATAGATAATATGGCCGATGATGACGGCCACGATTGTCCAGATCACCAGTGAAGGGACACCGAAGAGCCGACCAGACCCAAAAATACCAGTGAAGGTATCATTAAGAACGGGAATCGAGCGCAGATCGGTCATGGAGCGAGCGATACCGGCAAAAAGTCCCATCGTGGCAAGTGTGACAAGGAACGATGGAAGCCGCAGATAGGCAACCAGCGCGCCATTGAAAGCGCCGATCAGTATGCCAGCGCCAAGCCCTGCTGCCACGCCATAGAGCATGGGTCCGTTCTGCATAGCGACGGCAGCGGACAGCGCCGCAACGGCAACAATAGAGCCAAAACTCAAATCAATTTCGCCGGCCGATAAAGCGAACACCAAGCCAATAGCCATTATGGTGGCAGGCGCTGTTTGTAAGATGATGTTTGTCAGGTTCCGGCTTGTCAGGAACCCGTCATCATGAAGTGTCACTGCAAAGAACAGGAATATTCCAAGAAACCCAAAATAGATCACGCTTCGTTGCAGGTCGAGAGACTTTATCGTGTCAATGGCTTTTATCATTGCCTGTTCCATCTGAGCACAAGGTCGGGTGGGCGACCGATGCCGCCCGCCCGAAAAGGAATATTATTGAGTCGCTTCGACCACTGTTTTCGGTGGGTCCACATTCATGGACTGGTTCCAGCCTTCAACAACATTGTCGGTTCCGATGGCCAAGGCATCGACAACGAGAAATGGCTCAACAGAACGGTTAAGTAAGCTGGCGGCGGCCGCGCGCGCCGCGTAGACACCAATGCTGTAGGCTTCGTCTGCGATGATGCCAGCTGTATTCCCAGCGTTAAGCATATCGAGTGCCACCGGCTCATTCAGGTCGATGGTGATCACTTTCGTGTCCGTGTTGCCCTGCTGACGCAGAACTGACAAAACGCCGAGCGCAGGCTCTGCCCAGGGCGTGTAAATGCCGCCGAGGTCAGGGTTGCGGGACAACATTGCGCGGGCGATATCCTCGGCATTTGCAGGGTCGGCCATGCCGGATTCGATCACGATCTCCATGTTGGGATACTCGTTCTCAATGGTCCACTTGAACGCGTTGTCACGCTGGTTCGTCACCGGAAAGTCCGCGTCATGGAACATGTACCCCACCGTGCCTTCCTCACCCATTGCAGCGGCCAATGCATGTGCAGCCTTATTACCAATCTGGAAGAGGTCAGCCGAAACGACTGAGACATAATCTTCGCCATGGGTGAAGCCCTGCACGGCGTTGTCGATGAACACGAGTTTGACGCCCGCATCCCGCGCGATGCCATAAACATTTGCCGCTGTAGGTGGGTCGATCGGCAGAGAGACAATGATCGACGGGTTGTTTGCCATCACGGTCTCCACATCAGCTTTTTGGCGGGCAGGATCAAAGCTGGCATTGGTTTCAGCAATAACTTCGATCCCCATCCGTGCAAATTCGTCTTTCGCCCCATTCGCAACTGCGTTCGACCAAGCATATTGCTCGTGCCAGACCAGGGCCGCCGTGTGGCCGCCCTCGGCAACTTTCGCGATATCCGCATCAGAGAGTTCAAGTCCTGCAACCGGTGTTGGGGCTTCACCATTCGGCCCTTTGGTTTCAGGGTGATTGTCTGCAAGCGCTATTGTCGGTATTACAATCACCGACGAGAGCGCCAGGGTTTTCAGCGTATTGAGCATAGTCTGTTCCTTGTTTTGTCGAAGTTACATGGAAGGTCGGTTCTTTTCGCCGATTGGTGTTCTCGTCACCTGCCCCTTACATTCAGTTTCGGCAGGCCGCCCGAAGGCGACCCACCAGGGAGGTTACTAGTTGGTGGACAAGCTTGTTGGTGCGTCGATGTTCAGCGACTTCTTCCAACCTTCGATAACGGTGTCCGCCGTGACCGCCAGCGCTGGTGCAACGATGAAGGGCGGTACATCTTCGCCCAACAGGTCAAGCACTGCGCTTGCTGCCATTGCGCGACCCAATTCATAGGCTTCATCCGCAACGATGGCCGCAACGTTCCCACCCCGAACCATGTCCAGTGCAATCGGCTCGGAAAGGTCAAGCGTTACGATCTTTGTGCTGCTGTTTCCATTAGCACGCAGTGCCGCGAGTACGCCTTCTGCGGGGCCAGCCCACGTAACGTAGACGCCACCTAGATCAGGGTTCTTGAGAAGCATTGCGTTCGCAATCTCTTCGGCACGTGCTGGATCAGAGATACCTTGCTCGGCCACAATCGAGATGTTTGGATAGTCGTTCTCAATTGTCGTCTTGAACGCATTGTCCCGCTGATTGGTCACATAGTAAGCTGCATCGTGGTAAATCCAGCCGACAGTGCCCTCATTCCCCATTGCTGCTGCCAGAGCGTCGGCCGCTTGTTTGCCCATCTGGAATAGATCGTCCGTGACAATGGCTGCGTAGTCATCGGGGTGCTGGTAGTCAGCTGGCAAATTGGACAGGAACGACAGAGCTACACCAGCTTCTTTGGCTTCTTCGAAAGCCGCCGCCGAGGTCACCGGATCCAAAGGCAGGGACAAGATGATGCTTGGTGACTTAGCCATGGCCGTTTCGATGTCGCTGCGCTGTTTGGCGGCATCAAAGCCCGCACTTGTGACAGCAACAACTTCGATGCCCAGTCGTGCAAACTCGTCGCTGGCTCCTGCGGTGACAGCGTTTACAAAGTCTGATTGGTCATGCCAAAGCAGGGCTGCGGAATATCCCGCCGCCTGAACAGCTGCGACCTGATCGTCGCTTACAACAACCGACGATGACGGCGTGGCGGATTCTCCGCCTGGTCCGACTGTTTCGGCGCTCAGGCTGGTGGAGAGCGCGATAAGCGCTGACGCCGCCAATGTGGAATTAAGGTAAGTCATTCGTTCCTCCTCAGGTTGGACTTTTTTGTATTGAGTGATTTGCATTGAACCCTGCGAAAAAGAGCGCAAAGGCCCGTACCGCAGCGAGATATTCTTCAACCTCGATGCGTTCTTCGAATGTGTGTGCGACGGCGATATTTCCGGGTGCGCAATAGACCGTCGGGCATCCGATCTGTTCCGTGAGGAACGGCATTTCAGACCAATACGGTGCCCCGCCAACACGGCCCGCCTCTGGACGGGTTTGCTGGACGCAGTCTTGCAACAGATTCACAGCGGCAAGATCGGAATCGTTTTCTACCGGCGAGCCACCTTTCGGATGATCTCGTCCAGCGGGGTATTGTATCTCGACCTCAATGCCTTCCGGTACGTCACTGATGTTCAGGGCGTCTTCGAAAGCGGCGACGGCATCATCAAGCGCTTCGCCGGGGCGCAGCTTGCGGATCAGGGAAAGCTTGCACTCCCCCGGCACAGCAATGAACCCGCCCCCGCTAATGTCAGTCACCAAGATGGAGGATGTGCCAACAAGATCGTGGCTGGGTCCGGAATTGAGTTGGGCCTCATGTTTCCAGATGCTTGAGAGCAGATTGTGGGTTGCTTTCAATGCATCGATGCCAAGCTCCGGAGTGCCGAAATAGGCCGTTCTTCCGGTGACAGTGATGTCAGCAATAAAGAAACCGATCTGGGCCGTGTAGATATCGAGGCTGGTAGGTTCGACATAGATTGCGAAGTCCGGGCGAGGAATCGTTCCCGCTTTGATACGGCGCACCAAGTCCTTTGCCCCGGCGCTGACGCCGCTCCCTGGCTCGCCACTTTCTTCGTCGCCAATAAATGCGAATGTTAGTCCACAGGATGGTTGAACACCGACTTGATGTAACAGTCGGTATCCCGCAATCGCGGCACAAATCCCACCCTTCAGATCGCTGGCGCCGCGCGACCAGATTTGACCGTCGACTTCGATCCCGCTGAATGGGTTACACCTTGGATCATCTTGCCAGTGTTCTGCCCAACCGCGTACGTGAACCGTGTCCGTGTGGCCCAAAAGCATGAGATTAGGCGCTTGATCGGATAGAATGCCCCAGACGTTTTCGCGCTTGTCCTCGAAGGTCCCCGTTTCAGTCTTAAGCTCGAGGTTGGACAGTTGTCTTTCAAGGAACTTTGCAAACGGCGTCTCGTTTCCGGTCATGCTTTCAATCGCCAAGGCGTCACGAAGCAATGCGACATCAGATTGCGCGTCTTGGGCAGAGAGCAATTTCTCTAGAAGAGTGTTCCTATTCATGACACGCCAGCCTTGAAGGTCTCGAATGCCGGTGGCGGGACACGGATCTCAGCACCCTTTTGTCCTTCTGCGAAGAGAGACATATGCAAGTGGGAAAGAGCGATGGATGCCCCACCCGCCAGGGCCGCATGCGCACCTAGTTTGGAGGGTTGAATGGAAACGGTACGGGGAAAGCACTGTCCCAGGAACCGAGTGACGCGCTGCATCAACTCTTCTCTGGCTCCGATTGATCCGCCCATGACAATCAAGGAAGGGTCGAGAATAGCGATGATCGAAGCTGACGCCCGCGCAATTTGCAGAGCGACGTTATCCAGCGTTGTCGTGGCATCCGCATCGCCTGCATTTGCGGCCTCAAAAATAGCTGGCACGCTCAGAGTATTGCCGGACAGGTCGCGATACTGCCCAACAATTGCCTCGGTCGCACTGACACGTTCCAACGCGCCAGTTTTTAGGCTCTCTGCCTCAAATGGGTCTGCCCCAAATGGCAAAAACCCGATCTCCCCAGCAGCACCAGACACGCCACGCATGAGCTTGCCGTCAACAACAATGCCTGCGCCAATACCCGTCCCGACAGAAACAAAAACCAGATCGTCTGCATCGGTTCGGTTGTCCATCCAATGTTCGCCCAAGGCAGCGAGGTTCACGTCATTTTCGACAAGAACCTCCACGCCCATCCGTTGATTGAGTTCATTCGCTAGATCAATCTGATCTATGTCAGAGATGTTGGGGGCCATGTGGATCGCCCCAGTGGTTGCGTCGGGAACGCCAGGAACACCAACAACAACAAACTTCAATTCGCCATATTCGGAGTCTGTCGAGGTTGCGCGCACCATCCGGCTGACCTGTTCGACGACATTTAGACCGCCGCTTTGCTCCGTTGGCTCCGTCCGCTCGGCCAAGACGCACCCGGTAAGATCGCACAGCGCGACCCGGACTTTGGTGCCTCCCAGATCGACACTGGCGACAGTCGCAGCGTCCGGCGAAATTTCGTAAACGACTGCTCGGCGGCCAACATGGCCCTCTGTTTGACCGACAGTACGCACCCACCCGTCTACTTCAAGATTGCCTACAATCTCTGAGATAGTCTGCTTCGAAAGGCCTGTGAGCTTTGCAACGCTTGCGCGCGAGATTGGACCATAGGTTGCAATCGCTTGAACAACGGCACTCTGTGACATTCGGCGGGAAATTTTCGACTGTGCGGGCATAGTATCCAGTTAATTCGTTCTCTTATCGAACTAATAGTACTTCCAGAGTTTAGTCAACGTTGAATTGGTTATCCAAGTTGCATGCAGGATTGATTGGGAGTGCCCTATACTGACACTTGCGATAGATGGCTTTTTCTACGCCTCGTTTGTCCGACACCGATGCGAAAAAAGGTTCAGTTTGGCTTGGACATAAACTGGCAACCGCGAATGACAGGTCCAACGACATGCGCGGCATGGCAGAACTCGTACTGCCGCGATAGCAAGACAATGCTTTGCCAGAGACGCCGGGATAATGAAGGTCGGCGAAGTCCGCTCTGCGGCGACTGATTTATGCTGTTGATCGTGTGATCCCAAGTCAGCTGACGGTCGTTGACGGCGACACTGTGAATCTCAGAGGTCAGTCTATTCGACTTGTCGGTTTCGACACGCCAGAAACCTATCGAGCGCAATGCGCGTCTGAGCGCAGCTTGGGCGACGCGGCAACGGATAGGCTGCGCGAGCTGCTGGCCCGGGCAACCTCTGCCAAACTGGTCTACCTGCCGCGCCGCGACCAATACGGTCGTGATCTGGCGCGGCTCAAACTTGATGGCCGAGATGTCGCCGATATCTTGGTGGGTGAGGGGTTGGCCCGCCGCTATGCCGGTGGGCAGCGCCTCTCATGGTGCTGACACGAGTTCACGCGTTCTTCCTTCCCGTTCCTGCCATACTGAGCCATCCGGTCGGATTTCCGTAATCGCATTCCCTGCTGAAACAAAGACAGATTCCCGATCCAGAGCCACATATTGCCATTTCATCGCCTGTCGGTCTCGGCGCAACACTAGCGAGTCTGATGTCATTAGTATGGTGATAGACTGAGTTTCATCGGTCGAAGCTAAGTAGAGCATTGGTTGCTCACGATCTGTTTGTTGCCGCAAGGTAACCGATCCGTCTCTAGCTTGGTGCAAGAGTGGGGTATCGCGGTCTTTGCCGGATTTATCCTTGAAGTACTCAATCAAGAGTATTGCTTTATCCCACATGGCTACCGCCGCAGAGTTTTCAGACGTTGCTTGCGAAGATCGAGCAACAGCAACCAGCCGGCGGCGATCCCGGCCTCTCGCTCAAACGTCATGCGGGCCTTGTCTTCGTCGCTGTCGTCGATCATCTGGTCCTCACTCTGTTTCTGTTTTCATATCCACGAACTCGACATGCGGTACGATTTTGAAGGTGGTGCCATCGGGAAACAAGCAGACAGCTCGTGAACCACCGCGGAATAAGCCTGCGCTGACGGCTTGCATTTCGCCGCCACGATCAACGCAAGACTGCGGTGACCGATGACCAAGTTCATTTTCTGTCGCTAAGAAGACCGGTATCATAAGCGCCGCAATGGCTCCAATCACAACCACTGCTAACAAAAAATAGGGTAGCAACCGCGACCGCCGTGATGTTTGGCTTGTGCGGTAAACATCAGTTGTAACGTTCATAGTTCACCTTGTCGCAATGGAGCCGTGCTAAGGGTTGAAACGTATGGACGCGCCAGCCCGTAGTGTTTGCCATCTTGCTCGAAAAAGCCCGCGCGACGAAGGAACCAAGCCCGATGTAGGCTGCTTTTCGCGAGGAACCGCCGCATGCATCGCGGCATCGACCATCCTGAATAGCCGCACAGGTACATGCGAAGCAAAACGTAGTCCGTCACGCGGTCTAAGCCTGCCACGGATTAACCACATCGACACCCATGGCTTCGAATGGGCGCACATCGCGTGTTGCAACGGTGCAGTCGTTGTTGTCGAGCGCCACGGCAGCGATCAAGCCATCAAGGTCTTTCACGTAGTCGCGCCCATGCTTCAGACGGGCAGTGGCGATCTGCACACCAAACTGAAACGGGGCGTCACCCTGAAAACCGAGTATGCGATCTTTGAAGTCCACATTGAATAGCTCAATCAAAGCGCTTTTGAGGCGGTCCTTTCTACGGCCATCGGGCAAGGCGTAGAGCCCATAGTACATTTCCGCTTGGTTGATGATCGTCGTGTAAAGGTCGCTTGGGACTTGCTGATCAAGCCATGCGATGACAGCCGGATCGGGCTGGGGCTTCATTGGTTCCGACAGAACCATCGTATCGAGAATGATCATTCAAACGCCACGGAGTCACTCCCGCCAGCGTCTCTTTCAATCGCAAAGTCTTGGTCAACGGTCCCGCCATACTTCTCTGCAAGCCGTGACCCAAAGCCAGCCTTGCTTTGCGACTCGATGTAGAGCGCAATCGCCAAACGGGCTTCGGCTTCTGCGCTGCGACTGTTCGAGCGCGCAATCCGTTTCAGCGCAACATGCTGATCTTCCGGAATATTTCTTACTGTCATGTCACCCATGATCGGGCCTCCATCGGTATGATATCATAGATAGCTCCGTTGATATCAAAATTCAATGGACAGACCATTCAAAAAAGGGCCCCGCCGAAGCGGGGCCAAGTTGATCCTCACCACATGTGTGGATGCCCCGTTTTATGCAAGATGGTTTTTAACTTCGTGAGCATGTGACCGAGTGCTTTCATGTGTCAGGCCTCTGTTGTACGGCACTTACACATGGCCGCGAGCCGGGATGGTACGTTCTAACCGCCATCGAGTTTCCTGCTGGTCGGACAGGACGGCACGGCGGGCCATGACTTCATCCTCGGTGGGTTGTTCCTCGGCAATCTGATCAGCAAAAAGCGGCAGAGCGTCCCGCTCCCGCTGCTGCTTGCGCCGAAGTGCAGCGCGTTTGCGGGGTGTGTCCGTAAACGCGAAGGTGGGTGTTCTCTTGAACCGCATGTCATGGACCTCACGCGTAGCGGGGGCCGACCCAGATGCGCGGGACACGGCTGCTTTGAACAAGCTGTTCTGCGGCAATACAGGCGCGCGCGTGGCTCTCGGCCCCTTTCGGCAGCTTCGTGCGATAGCTGCGATGCCTGTCATCGCCTTCCAGCCAAATCCCGTTCTTCGTAACGATGAAGCGGCAGCACCCATCATGCGATGCCTCTGCGTGGTTCTTGATGGCCTCTAACCATGTATAGGCTGCGCCCCAGAGTTTTCCGCGTGAGACTGTCTTTTTGAGGATTGAAGCGGTCATCTTTGATCTCCTGTCGGGAAATGGGGCAGGGCGCGAACGCCCTGCCTCTTTTCTCACTCCATGCTTTCGGGAAGCCATGCGTCGATCTTGGCCGCTTGGGCCTCGGTCACGCCAAGGGCGCTGCGCAGGTCGGATTGCATGAACAAGTCTTCGAGCTTCTTGGCCTTCTCGCCCTTTTTCAGCTTTGCAAAGGTCGTAACGGTCGGGTGATCCTCGGCCAGTTCGAGAAGATCGCGCCAAATCTCGACCATGTAAGGACCGCCCACGCGGCCAAAGAAATTGACGGCTGTCGGCGTCCAAACTTCGCGGGTGTTGGGTTTGGTGGTTTTTGCCACAAGCGCTTGCAGCTTCTCGTCACCGCCTTTGAATTGAGCGGCAAGGAACCGGACCAACTCACCCCGCACATGCTCAGGGCCTTTCTTGCGAAAGGCACGGAAGGACGCGGCAAGGTCTTTGGCGTCCATCATGTTGCGCGGCGGGTTCTCGGTCAGGCGTGCGTCCAGTGCATAGCCTTCGGCCTCCGTCGAAGGCCAGTTCGGCACATCACTTGTGCTGATCCCAAACGGGTCATTCCAATACATGTGATGGCTCAACTGGAAGGCCAGAAGATCGACCAGAAGGTCCGGATCGCGCAAGGCCGCGTGCTGTTGCGCCCCTTTGGTCACACGGTTCAAGTCGTCGCGCAGCTTCTGCGAAATGGGCGACTTCGGACCATCGCTCCCGCTGCCGCCATGCATGGACTTGCGCAGGACACCGGCCTCAATCGCGGCCTTCTTGTCCTCTGGCTTGACCAGTGCACCGCTCACACATTGGTTGCCCTGACCATCGACATAGACGTAGAGGCCCGCATGGGCGCGTTGGTCGTCCGTGTATGTGCCATCAAGAATGGCCTGCAACGCCGCCAGTTCGGCTTCGCCTTCGGCGTCAATAACCTCGGCTTCCGCGAGTTCCGCCAGTTCGTCGTAGCGCTTACCTTCTTCCTCGGTCAGGTCACCGCTTTCAGGATAGACAGACCCAAACTTTTCCAGCCCGTGCGAATAGGGCGACAGGTAGCTCTCAAAATGGGCTTCGATCCATTTCCAGCCTTCCGCCTGTAAAGTCTCAACGGCCTCGGTCAGCTTCGCGTCGAACAGCTCGTCCAAGAGCGCCACATCATCGAAGAACATCTGGTCTAGGAAAAGATCAGCGGTCTTACGGCCACCGGCCTCGTCATACCCTGCCTCGGTGACATAGATCACGCGACGATCAGACCCCCGCACACTGTCCGGCTTGAGCATCTGTTTGATCTGGTGATCGCTGTAGCCTTCCCCACGAACAGTCTCCAAGACCTCCATCGTGACCTTCTCGTCATTGCCGACGGTGAAGGCGGCGGCATTTGAGAGGCTGATTTCATTGGCCTGTAGCGCATCCAGCACCGCCTCCGGCAAATGGGCCAAGGCAAGGCGGCGGTAGACGTGTTTTTCATTGACCGCGAAGGCACGGGCGATAGCGGCGACTGTCCCGCCTTTGGCTTCCATCTTACCATAGGCGCGGATTTCCTCGGCAGGGTGCAGATCACGGCGGGCCACATTCTCCATGTTCGCCCATGCCTCGGCAGTCTCCGCGTCGGGGGCCAGCATCACCATTGGGTTGGCGAGTTCGGGCCGTGTCTTGGCCAAGTCTGGGTGTTGCTCTGCGAGATATTGCAGAGCGCGCAAACGGCGACCACCTGCCACAATCTCAGCGGTGTCATTCTTGCCCGCCAGCCCCGCAATGGACTGGATCAAGCCTGCCGCCCAGATGCTGTCTGCCAGTTCGATCACGTCCTGTTCAGGCACCGTCTGGCGCGGATTGAGAGACGAGAGCGACAGGTTTGCCACCGGAAAGCGGGCCTCTGTTGCAACGATCTTGGATTGCTTTGTCATTGGGACATTCCTTGTGTTCTGGTGTTGATTTTGGTATGGATGCCCCACCCCTGACGGGGTGAGGCGAGGCCGCTTAGGCGGCACATGTCGGTTCCCTCGAACCAATGGCGTTACCCGACATGTTGTTTCAGAAAGGCGAGGCCGATCTTGGCGGAGAGACCTCCCTTTCTCACAAGCGCGATAGCTTCCCGCTTGCGCTGCTCGATAACTGCTCTGGTCATGTGTTCACCTCCTTTCAGACGCAGGCAGCGCCTTTGGCGCGTCCCTTGCGGGACGGCCAATCTCAGTAGTCGCTCGGAAAAAGGATCGTCAGGACACGCCGTGTCTCGGCGAGCGACGTTGGGTTTGGTGAACCACCTTCATAGGCGCGGTCATACAGGTCGATTTTCCACCAGACCTTCTCGCCCATGACCTCCATGAACCCCATTTCGTGGGTTCCATGTGGGTCGTTTTCTTCGGTGAAATCATCATAGGCCATCACTGCCGACATGCAGGCGGCAACAAACTCGCCACCCTTGTCATTGACGGCAGCCGTGTAGACCCACTTTCCTTGTCCACCGCCCGGCCTCTGATGCCGGAAGGCGTCGTTCTGTTCTGCAATACGGGCGCATTCTCGCGCCTGATCTTCATCAGTCATGACCATCACTGGCCTCCTTGATGGGGTGGATGCCCCTCCTCGCAGCGCCAGTCTGCTACCGTAAGCCATCACAACTTTTTGCTAATGGAGATCATTATGAATGAAGTCGTTATTATCGGGGTCGATCTGGCTAAGTCTGTCTTTCAAGTTCATGGCGCGGGAGCGGATGGGTCAGTTGCTTACCGAAAGAAACTGACACGTCCTCAATTTTCCAGGTTTATGGCGGATCATCCCAAGTGCATTGTGGCGATGGAGGCCTGCGGTAGCGCCTACTACTGGGCGCGATCGATGGAAGAACTGGGCCACGAAGTTAGGTTGGTTCCGCCGATCTATGTGAAGCCTTTCGTCAAGCGTCAGAAGAACGATTCCGCTGATGCAGAGGCCATTGCAGAGGCGGCCTCACGCCCAAATATGCGGTTTGTTCCAATCAAGACAGTCCAACAACAAGCAAGAAGTATCATGTTCCGCACCCGGGAGATGCTGGTTGGCCAGCGAACCCAAACAGTTAATGCACTAAGGTCGCATTTGGTGGAGTTCGGTGTGATTGTCCCAAAGGGTTTGCACAACCTCAAACGACTTGCGGCCTATATTGAAGGAGCTGACGATTGCCTCCCGGCGGATGTTGTGCGGATCGGCGAGATATACCTTGAAGAAATCGCGCAGCATACGAGTCGTATCAAGTCTCTAGAGAAGTCGATAAAGAAAATGGCTGAGACAAGCGAAACGTCGCGACGCTTGCGCACTGTTCCAGGTGTCGGGCCCATCACCGCAATGGCCATTGAAGCCTTTGCCCCTGAAATGGAGCGATTTGAGAGGGGTCGCAATTTCTCCGCTTGGTTAGGTCTGGTCCCACGTCAGCACTCGACCGGCGGTAAGCAGGTATTGGGGCGAACATCGAAGATGGGTCAGAAGGACATTCGCAAGTTGCTGATTGTCGGTGCAATGTCGGTGATCAAATCTGAGGTCTACAAGAACCCCGATGGACGTCAGACGTGGCTTGGCCAGCTATTAAAAAGAAAGCCTCGAATGGTTGTAGCCATCGCCTTGGCAAACAAGATGGCGCGAGCCATCTGGGCGATGCTGACCAAAGGCGAGGACTACAAGAATCCGTCGATTGTGGCAGCTGCATAGCAGTTCACTATCGTCGGTCTCGGGGAGTGTGAGGAGGTCTTGAACAGAATGGGCAATTGATCGTCAGATCGGGATCAGGAAAACCAGTTCACCACAAAGCGTTTAGAGCGCGCCTCCTTGATTTGGACCTGATCCGCGAACGTACCATCCCGGCCCGCGGCCATGTGTAAGTGCCGTACAACAGAGGCCTGACACATGAAAGCACTCGGTCACATGCTCACGAAGTTAAAAACCATCTTGCATAAAACGGGGCATCCACACATGTGGTGATGCGGTCGGGTCTTTTGACCTCTTTCCGCCAATGGGCTGCGCCTCCCCTCTCTTCTCTGGAAAACGCATGTTTTCCGGAGGACAGAGTGGGTGGGCGTAAGCCCGACCCACGGGCCTGGACTAAACTGTCAATGGTCGTGCGGCAGGGGTGGTGCGGCCCGCAGGCGCAGCCGAGGACACGGCCCTGCCACGCGACGAACGGCTTTAGACGGGCGCTTGCCAATTGACCGGGCAGACCAGGTCTGTTGGGCGGACAAACCAAATGGGAAGATGTCGACGGCCCTAGATGTGAGCTTTCAACAGGTTGTCCATTCGATCCAGACCGAGTTGGTTGGAGTTACCAAGCACCAACCCTATTCGGAGGGATCGAATGAACATTCACAGCAATGCCAGACTGACACCTTTGGGTCGAGCGCGATTGG
>JAJDVJ010000099.1 GCA_022826205.1 Silicimonas sp.
CTCCGCACGGAAGGCTGGCCCGCGTTGAGGCCTCGGCTCGGACGAAAGGGCCATTGCCGGTTGGCTCCAGCCTTGAAGCTCTTCCGAAATCCAGACCCTTGCACGCTACTGCACGCCTGCTGCAAGGACGCGTACGCGCGCCGACAGCATGTCAAGTTCCTCGTCCTCGATGCCCAGTTCACGAAGGTGGTCCGCCGTATTCCAGAGGTACTCCGAATTCGGCCCGCGCCCGCCTGCAGAGCGCGCGATGATCCGGGCTTGCTGCTCCAGTTCCAGCCCGGAGACATACTGCACATGGGTTGGGTCAATCACGTAAGTCAGCGCCGTCACCGCCGAGCCATCCTCGACATCCAGTTCGACAAGGCGCTCAAGGTACGCCGACGATATCAATTCGCGCTCTCGCAGGTATTCGATGACCTCGATGTTCGCATGGTCAGGCACACGCATCGCTTGCCCCTGACACGACGCCCCGGGCATCTCGTCAAGCGCCAGCACCAGCCCCGGTTCCTCCGCGGTTCCACGATGGTGGATTGAGCGCATGCAAAACGACCTGTGATAGTCGCGCAATGTCGCGAGCTTCCGTTCGGTCACCGGGAATCCCGGGTTCCAGAGAAGCGAGGCGTACCCGAAGACCCAAAGCGGGCTCAGACCAAGGACTTCCTCTTCCGTCATGGCCACCTTAAAACAGCGGCCAACGGTCAAGGGAAGGGGCGAATGCTGCGTCTTGCCGCGGTGCTCGTGATTGCCGCGCTTCTGTGGATGTGCTGGTGGGTCATCGGGCATTCTGCATATCAGAGGAACCTTGCGTCCTGGATGGAACAGAGGCGCAGCGACGGCTGGGCGGCGGATTTCTCGGACATCTCGACACGCGGCTTTCCGAACCGCTTCGACAGCACCATTTCCGATCTGAGGCTGACGGAACCTGACACGGGCATCACCTGGTCGGCACCCTTCGTGCAGTTCCTTTCGCTCGCATACAGGCCGCATCAGGTCATCGCCGTTTTGCCGGACGAGCATGTAATTTCGACGCCGCTTGAAGCGCTTCAGCTCAACCATGAAAGTGCGCGGGCGTCCATCTTCTTGAGACCCTCGACAAGCCTCGCACTGGAGAGCGCCCGACTTGTCCTGAAAGACCCCCGAATCCACTCGTCCCGAGGCTGGACCGTTTCGTCGACGGAATGGCGCTTCGCCATCGAGGCGGTGCCTGTGCGCGAAAGCACGTATCGCGTAGGAGTGGAACTGCTGGAACTTTCGCTTTCGGACTTGCTGCGACGCATCCCGAATTCGTCCAAGATGTTCCCGGATCAAATCGGCGTGGTTCGCGCCGACGCGGAGATTGGGCTTGACGCACCGATGGACAAGCGATTCTTCGAAGGGGCGCATCTCGGGATCAACCGGCTGGACCTGACCGACCTGTCTGTTCACTGGGGCGAGTTCTCCATTAGCGCAACGGGTGACCTGACTGTCTCGGAGGATGGCGTGCCAGACGGCGAGATCACGCTTCGCGCGGCGAAGTGGCGAACCGTTCTGGACCTTGCGGAAGCGGCGGGACTGTTCGAGCCAGCATTCCGTGACGTGCTCGAAACAACACTCGAACTGATGCACGGGCACGAAGACGTGCTTGAAGTCCCGCTAGTGTTCTCTGGCGGTCAGGTCAGCCTGGGTGTGGTTCCATTGGGAAAGGCGCCGCGACTCCAGGCCTGGTGATGCCTGCGCTTCGTAATGGAATTCCGAATTTCACCGGCTTGACGAGTGTCACCTTGCCCCGCCGCGACCAAAGTCTGGCGCATCCGTGTCCTGGCCCGCTTCGATGATGCCGCGGCGAATCTCGCGCGTACGGGTAAAGTAATCAAAGAGCAGCTCTGCATCTCCGATCCTGATCGCGCGCTGCAGGGCGAACAGCTCCTCCGTGAAGCGTCCCAGGATTTCAAGCGTCGCCTGCCTGTTGTTCAGAAACACGTCCCGCCACATGGTCGGATCGGATGCCGCAATGCGGGTGAAGTCCCGAAAGCCCGCGGCCGAGTACTTCACGACCTCGCTGTCCGTCACCCTGCGAAGGTCATCGGCCACTCCGACCATCGTGTAGGCGATGAGATGCGGGCAGTGGCTCGTGACCGCCAGCACGAGGTCGTGATGGTCGACGTCCATCTCCTCGACGCTTGCGCCCATGCCCTGCCAGAACCTTTTCAGTCGATCGAGCGCATCTGGACCGGCGTTCGAGTCGGGCAGAAGGATGCACCAGCGATTCTCGAAGAGTTCCGCGAAACCGGAGCGGGGTCCCGAATGCTCGGTCCCGGCCAGCGGGTGACCGGGAATGAAGTGCACGCCCCCAGGCACATGGGGCGCAACGGCGTCGATCACGGCCCGCTTGACCGAACCGACATCGGTGAGGGTGGCGCCAGGCTTGAGATGAGGTTCGATTTCACGCGCCACGGTCCCCATCGCTCCGACCGGCACGGCAAGAACGACAAGGTCTGCATCTTCCACCGCCGCCGCGGCCGTATCGGTGACAATGTCACAGAATCCGAGTTCGCGCGTAGTTTCGCGGCTTTCAACCGACTTCGCCGTACCGACAATCTCGCCTGCAAGCCCGGCGCGCCGGATGGCGTGCGCCATGGACGATGCAACTAGTCCGAGGCCGATCAAGGCGACGCGACAATAGATCTCCGTCATTTCTTAACCTCCCTGAAGCGTCGAACACTATCGACGACACGTCGGCAATCGCTTTCGCTGCCAACGGAGATCCGAAGACAGTCAGGCAGCTTGTAACCTCGGACCTTTCGAACAAGGATGCCATCTTCACGGAAAACCGCATCACAGGCGTTCGCCTCCTCCTCATCCCGGAAGCGGGCCAGGATGAAATTCGCGCTTGACCGATCCGAAGGTACATCCAACTCCGCCAGGGAACGGGACAGCCACTCGCGACACGCGGCATTCTCCTTGGAGCACCGCCTCACCCAATCCCGGTCGCGCACAGCGGCCTCGGCCACCGAGAGCTGAACCTTCGAGAGATTGAATGGGCCCCGCACTCGGTTGAGATTGTCGATTACATGGACCGGGCCATAACCCCAGCCGACCCGGAGCCCGCCCAGTCCGTAGATCTTGGAGAATGTCCGGGTCATCACGACATTGTCCCGCGCCTCGACCAATGCGGCGCCACCGTCGAATCCCTCCACGTATTCGGCATAGGCCCCGTCCAGGACCAGGAGCACGCGGCTCGGCAAGGCTCCAGCAAGCCGATTGACTTCGCTTGCGTCAATCATGGTGCCCGTGGGATTGGCCGGGTTTGCCACGAAAACAAGGCGCGTGCGGTCGGTAACCCCATCCAGGATGCAGTCAACGGCCACCTGACGCTCAACTTCGGGCACTTCGACGGGCGCAGCACCGGACGCCATGGCCGAGATTCGGTACATCGAAAACCCGTGCTCGGTGTGAATCACTTCCGTCCCTTCGCCGCCATAGGCCTGGCAGAGAAAGGAAATCACTTCGTCAGATCCGGCGCCGCAGATGACTTGATCGGGGTTCAGGTCATGAACCTCGGCTATTGCGTGACGCAGGTCGGAATGGTCAGCGGACGGGTACCGATGGAGTTCGCGGGCTGCGTCGGACCATGCGGCCCTCGCCGATTCGGGCACACCGAGCGGATTTTCGTTCGACGACAGCTTCAAGGCGTCGCTGCGACCGTAAATGCTGCTATCTCCACCCTGATAGAGTGCAATCCGGTCGATGCCGGACCTTGGAACTGGCGTCTTGATCATGGGCAGGTCTTTAGCTGCCCCGGACTTGACGTGCCAGCGCTAACCGCCGTTGCCAAATTGCCGGATCCTCGCACGCCGTCGGCGCGCAACCTCGCCTGGAGCGACCGCATTCCTCGGCTCCGCAGCTTGCATGTGTCTCAGTGAAGGCAAGTCCGCATCCCGCCAGATCGTGATCGCCTGGGTCGACGGCGAGGACGCACAAGGTTTTGCCTCTCGATCAAAGAGCCGCGTCGTTCGTGCTTGAACGCGTCGAATTGCAGGCGTGCCGAATCAACGAACCCGGCAATTTCCGCGGGCGGGCCACGTGCACCGCAAGTCAGGTGCGGGGAAACTTCCCGGAGCATGCCCTCGAGCCGGAACGCGCACCGGAGATGCGGGGCTGCCTGTCGTGCGGGCTTCCGGCGCACCTCCTCCCCAAAAGCTCCGCCTTGGGCGAAAGCGGTGCCAGATGACGCACGTCCTCCTCCGCATTCGGGATCGAAAACTCCGACGAATCGGCTTTGACTTTGTCGGCGCCCTCAACCATTGTGCCGCTGGAAATTAACGGAAGGGCCGAACCCATGAACACAAAAATCTTCTGCGCCGCGGGGCTCCTAGCGCTTGCAGGCGGCATGGCCTCAGCCGATTACAGGCTGACAGTACTTCACACGAACGACTTTCACGCGCGTTTCGAGCCGATCAGCCGCTTTGATTCGGGCTGCAGTCCGGAAGATAACGACGAGGGCAAGTGCTTCGGTGGTTCGGCACGTCTGGTCACCGCGATCGCGGCAGCCAAGGCACGGAGTGACAACTACATCCTTGTCGATGGCGGAGACCAGTTCCAGGGCTCGCTGTTCTACACCTACTACAAGGGCAAGGCGGCGGCCGATTTGATGAACCAGATGGAATATGACGCGATGGCCGTGGGCAACCACGAGTTTGACGATGGACCGGAGGTTCTGCGCGCCTTCGTCGATTCCGTTAACTTTCCGGTCCTGATGGCGAACGCGAACATCGAGAACGAGCCATCCCTCGTCGGCGCGGTCAGCCCGTCGGTGATCCTGGAGCGGGCCGGAGAGCGATTGGGACTGATCGGGCTGACACCCGAAGACAACGACGAACTGGCTTCGCCCGGCCCGAACGTGCAATTCAGCGATCCGGTCGAAGCGGTGCGCGTCGAAACCGAACGGCTGGAGGCGATGGGAATCAACAAGATCATCGTCCTGAGCCATTCCGGCCTGTCGGTGGACCTGCGCATTGCAGAGGCCGTACCGCAGGTCGACGTCATTGTCGGAGGGCATGACAACACGCTCTTGTCGAACACACAAGAACGGGCAGACGGGCCCTATCCGTTGATGGTCGGCAACACCGCCATCGTGCAGGCCTACGCCTACGCCAAGTTCCTGGGCGAACTGAACATTACGTTCGACGGCGACGGCAACATTGTCGAGGCTGTCGGCGAGCCGATATTGCTCGATGCAAGCGTGCCCGAGAACGAAGACACCAAGATGAGGATCAGCGAGCTGGCCAAGCCGCTCGACGAGATTCGGAACAAGGTCGTGGCCGAGGCTGGTGCGTTCATCGAGGGTGATCGGTCGGTCTGCCGGGTCCAGGAATGCCCCATGGGGAATCTTGTTGCCGATTCGATGCTGGATCGAGTCCGGGATCAAGGCATCCAGATCGCCATTGCAAATGCAGGAGGCATACGCGCGTCCATAGACAAGGGCGAAGTTACCATGGGCCAAGTCTTGACCATTCTGCCGTTCCAGAACACGCTGTCGACTTTCCACATCAAGGGTCAGATCATCATCGACGCGCTTGAGAACGGCGTGAGCCAGGTCGAAGATGTCAAGGGCCGTTTTCCGCAGGTGGCGGGGCTGAGCTTCACTTGGGATCCAACCGTCGGCCCGAACGAGGGCAGAATCCAGGAGGTATTGGTCGGCGGTGTCGCCATCGATCCCGACGCCGTCTACGGCGTGGTTTCGAACAACTACGTCCGCAACGGCGGTGACGGCTACCGCATGTTCACGACAGACGCGATGGATGTATACGACTACGGACCGGACCTGGCCGACGTGCTGGCCGAATACATGGCCGACCACGGCCCGGTCGCTCCGAAGGTCGAAGGTCGGATCTCCAGGTCGGAATAGCCGCGGACAAGGGACTGTTGACATAGCCTGGCACACACCTTGTGCGCGTTTACGTTGTGCTCGCTTGCCGGACGGCGGGCGAGCACAATGGCGGGCCACCATTGGTTTTTGGATTGTGCTGGTCGGGATTTCCCGGATTGTCTCGAGGTGCACCGCCCTGTGTGCTGACGCACGTCCAGATCAGGTCTGACCCATCGGATGTCAAGGATCGCCCGGATCTACGCATGCTGGACTTTCGTTGCGTTGACACCACAGCGCAGGATTTCGAGATGGCTCCCGGTCGGAACCAGCGCGGTCTTGCCGCCGGTCTCGTCAGCATCGCGCGCCCAGGGCGGAGATTCAGATTAGGGGTTCCTGATTTCGTGCGGCAGGCGGATGGCCACGCTGGTGGCTGAAACGCCACACCCGACATGGACGGGTCCGGGAAGCGAGCGTGACGACAAGCCGCCGTGCGCACGTTCCGTCGAAAACGCGTGTGGCAATTTACTGCCGCGTGAACCAGAGTACGCAGCGCACGTCCCGAGATCCGGGGCCCATGTTCCTGAACTGTCGCCCAGGCCGGAATTCCTGCAGTGTGGCGTCAGCTGGCGCAGCGTCGGCGCTGCAAGTTGCGAAGGCAACGTCTGCGGCAAATGCCCCGCGTACGGACACGCTAGTCCATGGCCTTGAAGGCGAATTCACCGCCCTCCTTGATGCCGGAAAACCAGCGCGCGGTGACAGTCTTGGTCCTGGTGTAGAAGCGAAACGCATCCGGCCCGTACTGGTTCAGGTCGCCAAACGCGGACCGCTTCCATCCGCCAAATGTATAATAGGAGAGCGGCACTGGAATCGGGAAGTTGATGCCAACCATGCCGACATTCACGCGGTTCGCAAAATCCCGGGCCGCATCGCCGTCAGCGGTGAATATGGCGGTGCCGTTCCCGTAGGTGTTGTCCATGGTCAGTTTCAGCGCATCCTCGTAGCTTTCTGTCCGCACCTGGCTAAGGACCGGACCGAAGACCTCTTCCTTGTAGATGTCCATTTCAGCGGTCACGTTGTCAAAGAGAGTCGGGCCGACGAAGAAACCGTCCTCGTAGCCCTGAAGCGCGAAGTCCCGTCCATCGGTCACGAGCGTAGCCCCCTGCTCCACCCCCTTGTCGATGAGGCCCGTAACTCGCTCCTTGCTGGCCTTGGTGATGAGCGGCCCGAAATCCACGTCTTCACCAGCCGTAAACGGGCCGACCCTGAGTTTCTCGATTCTCGGCACAAGACGCTCGATCAGAGCGTCTGCAGTCCGCTCACCTACAGGCACAGCAACCGAAACAGCCATGCAACGCTCGCCGGCAGCGCCATAGCCTGAACCGACCAATGCATCCGCCGCCTTGTCGAGGTCTGCATCGGGCATGACGATCATGTGGTTCTTAGCTCCGCCAAAGCACTGTGCACGTTTCCCGTTCGAGCAGGCACGGCTGTAGATGTATTCCGCGATCGGTGTCGAACCGACAAAAGCCACGCCTTGAATGGTCTCGTTGTCGAGAATGGCATCTACGGCTTCCTTGTCTCCATTTACGATCTGGAGCACGCCGTCAGGCAATCCGGCTTCCTTCAGGAGATCCGCGACAAGAAGTGGAGCAGATGGGCAGCGCTCGGACGGCTTCAAGACCATTGCATTGCCACAGGAAATGGCCGGCGCAAGCTTCCAGAGGGGGATCATGGCCGGAAAGTTGAATGGCGTGATACCTGCCACGACGCCCAGTGGCTGGCGCATCGAATAGAGATCGATGCCCGGGCCGCCGTCACTCGTGAACTCTCCCTTGAGCAGTGCGGGCGTGCCCATGCAGACCTCGACGACCTCGAGGCCCCGCTGCACGTCACCACGGCCGTCGGGCAGCGTCTTGCCATGTTCGCGGCTAACCGCCTCGGCCAGCATGTCCATGTTCTCAACGATGAGCCGGCCAAGCGCCATCATCACTCGCGCACGCCGCTGCGGGTTCGTAGCCGCCCATGCGACTTGCGCTTCGGCGGCTTTGGCCACAGCCTCGTTCACTTCCTCGGCGCTGGCAAGCGGGACGCGTGCCTGAACCTCGCCGGTGGCAGGGTTGTAGACATCGCCAAACCGGCCGGACTTTCCCTTGACGCGCTGGCCATCAATGTAGTGGCTGAGTTCTTCCATCGCTCCCTCCCAGATCCTTGCCAAAGAATACGACAAGGGAGGCAAGAGGAAAAGTGGCTGGGTGCGACAGTTCCGAAGCTTGACAGACAAGCATGCAGGGTGAGACTTTCCGAAACACCACATGCCATTTGATTGGAGAGAAACAGATGCTTGTGCGCCAGATCCTCGGCAAGACCGGCGGACCAGACGTAGTGACGATTGAACCGGAGGCTTCGGTGGCAGACGCCGCGCAACTGCTTTCAAGGAAGCGTATCGGCGCATTGGTTGTTTGCAGCGATGACCGACCTGTCGGCATGCTGTCCGAGCGCGACATCGTTCGCGAACTTGGTCGGCGTGGCGAAATCTGTCTCAAGGAAAGGGTGTCGGACATGATGACTCCGAAAGTCATCAGTTGCACGGCGGACCAAAGCGCCGACCAAGTCCTTCAGCAAATGACCGATGGCAGGTTCCGGCACATGCCCGTGATGGAAGACGAACGCATGATAGGCCTGATTTCGATCGGCGATGTCGTGAAAGCTCGACTTTCCGAACTAACTATGGAGAAAGACGCGCTTGAAGGCATGATCAAGGGCTACTGAACCGGTGCTGACTCCATTCGGCCGCCTGCCTTCAAAGGCGGCACTGCCTTTATGACACGCAGGAAACCCCAGCAGTTCCCACACAGGATGATATTGCCTGAATTGTCGCGCGCCCCGTCATTCGCTTGAGCCCTCCGCGCGCGCATGGCAGGGATGCCACTGGCGCACCGGCAAGGAGAACAAAATTGCGCATCGCTCTTTATCCTGGCACCTTCGATCCGGTCACGTTGGGTCATCTGGACATCATCTGCCGGGCCACCGCACTGGTCGACCGTCTCGTGATCGGCGTCGCCATCAACAGCGACAAGAACCCTCTCTTTTCCCTCGAGGAACGCGTCTCAATGATCACGGCGGAATGCCGAGACGTGTCGGCACAATCCGGCTGCGAAATCAAGGTCCATCCGTTCGACAACTTGCTTGTCGACTGCGCACGCGACGTTGGCGCCAATCTCATTGTGCGGGGCCTTCGTGCGGTGGCAGACTTTGAATACGAGTATCAGATGGTCGGAATGAACCGCACACTGGACTCAGGGATTGAAACTGTCTTTCTCATGGCGGAAGCGCAGCACCAGGCCATAGCGTCAAAGCTCGTGAAGGAAATCGCGCGGCTTGGCGGCGACGTCTCGCGCTTTGTCACTCCGGCAGTCAAGGAAGCCTTGGACGGGCAACTGCACAATCAGGCAAAAGACGGATGACATGACGCCCTGCGCGGTGCGGTCTCCATCATCCTGCCACTCCAGACCATACTGCAGGGCAAGTGACGGCATCGAACCGCATCAGGATCGTCAGCGGCTCCCGAATTTGGTACATGTGCCTGTCCGTTCCGGCACTACGCACGACATCGACCAATATCCGGAATTACTTGCGGTCCAGGCCAATCCGCGAGGGAGGGAGAAGATCCTAGAGTTCCTCCATCAGCTGGGTCTTCGCCACGCCGAGCAGTTCGTTCATCTTTGCACGGATGTCTTCATTGTTCGCAAGCTCCCCGAGATCGCCCGCGACCTTCCGAAGCACATCGTCATCTCCAGGCTCTTCGAAGTCTGCCTTCACGACTTCCGACGCATACGCATTCGCCTCTTCGTCCGACTTGCCGAGAAGATCGGCGGCCCAGAGTCCGAGAAGCTTGTTGCGACGTGCTTCCGCCTTGAACTGCATTTCGGCGTCACGTGCGAACTTGGCCTCAAAGGCGTCCTCGCGCTCATCAAACGTGCTCATTTCCTACTCGCCCCTGGCTGAGAACTGGATGTTCATCCATATTGCTGGAAGTCTGCCCAACCACAAGGGGCACGAATGCACGATTCGTCCGCTTGCCGCAATGCGCGCTTTGCCCTAAACGTATTCGGATTCCGCCAATTGCAACATGGGGCGGAAAACGATTCCTGGAGTCAAAATGTCACGTCGCAAGAAGATCTACGAAGGCAAGGCCAAAATCATGTACGAAGGTCCCGAACCCGGCACCCTCGTGCAGTATTTCAAGGACGATGCGACGGCCTTCAATGCGAAGAAGAAGGAAGTGATCGACGGCAAAGGGGTGCTCAACAACCGGCTCTCAGAGTTCTTCATGAGCGGATTGAACCAGATCGGCGTACCAACACACTTCATTCGCCGCATCAACATGCGCGAGCAATTGATTCGCCTTGTCGAGATCATTCCCTTGGAAGTGATCGTTCGAATCCATGCGGCCGGAACCCTGTCCGAGCGACTTGGCATCGAAGAAGGAACGCTTCTGCCGCGGCCCATCGTGGAATTTTGCCTCAAGGATGACGCGCTTGGCGACCCTCTGGTGTCAGAAGAGCACATTGTCGCATTCGGCTGGGCGTCACAGCATGATCTGGACGACATGATCGCGCTGGCCCTGCGTGTCAACGACTTCCTTTCTGGCTGCATGCTGGCTGTTGGCATCCGCCTCATCGACTTCAAGATAGAGGTCGGGCGCGTTTGGGATGGAGATTTCCAGCGCTTGATCGTGGCCGACGAGATCAGCCCTGATTCCTGTCGCCTGTGGGACATCGAGTCCGGCCAAAAGCTCGACAAGGACGTCTTCCGCCACGACCTAGGAAACCTTGGAGATGCCTACACTGAGGTGGCGCGCCGCCTCGGCGTCCTTCCGTCCAATGTCACGCACACGCCCAAGCCCACGCTGGTCAACTGACCGCCACGAACAGCTCCTGTGCGGACAATGCACTCCCCATGCGGGCGCAGAAGTCGCGGCATGAGATGTCCAGAGCGTGATTCCGCATCCATCGGCCAGACCCGGTTCCCGGCGCCGTGATGCCACCGCAATGATTCTCGCATGCAAGTGCCGCATCATGGGTCACGTCGCAACGGTTGGACAAATTCGGGGAAATCCGCGATATGACGGCGACACCAACAGGGTTCCTGGAGAGACGGATGAAGGTGCGCGCAGTAATCAAGCTCAAGGATGGTGTTCTTGACCCTCAAGGTGAGGCCATTCGTCACGCCTTGGGCACGCTTGGCTTCGACGGCATCGAAAACGTGCGGCAGGGCAAGATCATCGAGCTCGATCTTGCAGAATCTGATTCACAAAAGGCCGAGGCCGAGGTGCAGCAGATGTGCGAGGCACTCCTCGCCAATACCGTCATCGAAAGCTACGAGGTGGAACTGCCCTGATGCGAGCTGCCGTCCTGAGCGCATACAAGGAACCGCTCTCGATCGAGAATGTCCCGGATCCCGACTGCCCAGGAGACGGGGTCGTCCTGAAGGTGCTGGCATGCGGTGTGTGCCGCAGCGACTGGCATGGCTGGATAGGTGAGCATCCACGTGTAAAGCCCGGCCAGATCGGTGGCCACGAGTATTGCGGAGAAGTCGTGGCTGCCGGCCCTGCCGCACAATACGCAGTGGGTGACCACCTGATTGCGCCGTTCATCCTGGCTTGCGGCACTTGCCCCAATTGCCGTTCCGGCGACAGCAACACCTGCCTCGACCAGCGGCTGCCCGGGTTCACTGAACCCGGCGCCTTCGCGGAATATGTCGCCGTGCCCCGTGACCATAACCTGGCACGCCTGACAGTAGGCATGATGCCAACCCTCGCGGCCGCGCTCGGTTGCAGAGTCACCACGGCCTGGCATGCGCTGACCGACAGGGCGGCGCTGCAGCCCGGCGAGTGGCTGGCGATACACGGAACGGGAGGAGTCGGTCTTGCGGCAATGCTGCTTGGCATCGCGCTGGGTGCGCGGGTCATCGTCACCGACATCGTTGAAGAGAAACTGACCCATGCCAAGGCGCTCGGCGCTGAACACGCGATTGACGCCTCGGACGGCGCCAGCGCCGAGCGAATCCACGAAATGACAGAAGGCGGGGCACATGTTTCGGTGGAGGCTCTGGGATTTCCGGCGACCCAATCGGCGAGCATTGCGTGCCTCCGCCCGCTGGGCCGTCACGTTCAGGTTGGCATGCCGGTCGGCCATAATGCAGTGCAGGAGGTCGATCTCAACACGGTCTACATGCGAAATCTGGCGATGTTCGGCTCACGGGGCATGCCTGCCCATCGCTATCCTTCATTGCTCAGCCTGATCGAAGCCGGGCGCGCCGACCTTTCCCCGATCGTGGCGCGGGAGGTCAGGCTCTCGGACGCAAGCGCCGAACTCGCTGCATTCAACGGCGCCACTCAACCGGGAATTGCGGTCATTACCGACTTCGCGACATAGGCGGGAAGAACATGAGCAAGGTGAGCAGCATCGACACGACACGCCCTGCAAGGCCTGCGCGATGAAGGCGGCGGTACTGGTCTTCCCGGGATCGAACTGCGACCGCGGTCTTGCGATGGCGTTCAAGAATGCCGGTTTCAAGGTCGAGATGGTCTGGCACAAGGATGCCGAACTGCCGGCAGGCGTGGACATCGTTGGCGTGCCAGGCGGGTTTTCCTTTGGTGACTATCTGCGCAGCGGCGCAATTGCCGCCAGGTCTCCCATCGTTGGAGCCCTGATGGCGCACGTCAAGAAGGGCGGCCATGCCATCGGCATCTGCAACGGTTTCCAGGTATTGCTAGAAACCGGTCTGCTGCCGGGCGCACTCATGCGCAACGCAGGGATCAGGTTCATCTGCAAGTCTGTCGAACTTGAAGTGGCGACAACAGACAGCGACTTCACCAGATGCTACGCACACGGCTCGACGGCGACCTTCCCAATCGCTCATCGCGATGGGAACTACCAGGCGACCGAGGAAATACGCGCGGCACTTTCCTCAGAGGACCGGATCGCCTTCCGCTACAAGACGGACATAAACGGATCGGTCGACCGAATTGCCGGGATACTCTCCGAGAATCGCCGCGTGCTTGGCCTGATGCCGCATCCCGAGCGCGCTGCGGACCCGGTTCTGGGCTTGACCGACGGCGCGGTCCTGTTCAACGCTTGCAGCGCCGCCGCCGCCAACGCTTGAGGGAGTCACAGCCACGCTTTAGACTCATGACATGAGCGAAACATCCGTCAGACGCGACGACGCGCCTTGGCGCGCCCGAATTGCGGCAAGCCTTGTCATCGTCGTCGCAATCGCGACGGTCTGGTGGACCAACCAGCTCCTTACAGAGCGCTTTACCGAAACCACGAGATCGCGAGCAGAAGTTCGCCTCGCTCTCTATTCCGGCAATATACTCAGCGAACTTCAGCGCAACCAGGTCGTACCGCAGCTCCTGGCGCGCGACCCCGCGCTGATCAGAGCGCTGATGGCCGGAGACTTTCTGCAAAGCTCGCAGCGGCTCATCGAGTATCGCGACGGAATCGCTGCGGCGGGACTCATGCTGCTGGACCGGGACGGACGTGCAGTCGCCGCCACCGACCGGGCTCTCATCGGCTCCACGCATCGCACGGCACCTTATTTCGTTGAGGCGTCCCGCTCGAACGACACGGTTTTTTCGACCAGTCTCCTTGAATCGGGCGCACGCATCTTCACGTATTCGCGCAAGATCGAGACGCAGGGCGAAATGCTCGGCGTCATCATGGTCGAGGTCGACCTCAAGAAGTTTGAGAGCAGTTGGGCCGGCTTCACAGATGCCGTCATCGTGTCGGACAGCGAAGCAACCATCATTCTCGCAACGGAACCACGCTGGCGCGGACTGAGCGAAGAAGAGGCTCTGGCGGCAAGGCCCGTGCGTTCAGCAATGGAGCTCGCGGTTCGCGCCACGGCAAGTTGGGCCACGCTTCCGGTAGATGCCTACCTCCAAGGCGAAGCCATCATGCGGCAGGAAGCCCGGATCGGATTCCAGGGTTGGCGCATTACGTCTTTCACGACCTATGCGAGCGTCCGCGAGCGCGTGAACGCGGTTCTCGCGCTGGAAATCATGGGATTCGCGATTCTCGTGGCGCTCGTGTCCTATTTGGTCAGCCGCCGGGCCACGTCACGGCTGCGATTCTTCCAGCGCGAATCGGCCGAGCTCCGCCAGCTGAACGTGGCTCTGCAACGGGAAGTCTCCGAGCGAAAAAGGGCGGAAAGGCATCTGAAGGTGGCCGAGCAGACGCTGCAGCAGTCCTCGAAGCTCGCCGCCCTCGGCGAAATGTCGGCGGCGGTCAGCCACGAGCTGAACCAGCCGCTCGCCGCCATGAAGACGTATCTTGCCGGTGCCAGGTTGCTGCTTGGCCGGCGCCGTGCTGACGAGGCCCTGTCTTCCTTTGAGCGAATCGACGACTTGATCGAGCACATGAGCCAAATAACGCGTCAACTCAAGTCGCACGCGCACAAGGGCGGCGGTGCCGCGAAGCCCGTCGACGTGCGGGCAAGCATTTCCTCCGTCCTGTCAATGATGGAGTCGCATCTCCGTCAGGACGACGTAAGTGTCATTACCTCGCTTCCACAGGATCCCGTGATCGTCCGCGTTGACAACGTTCGGCTGGAGCAAGTCCTCGTCAACCTCATCCGCAATGCACTGGACGCCACACGTGCAGCGTCGGAACCCAGAATCGAGATTCTGGTCACCGTTGGCGAAGGGGCACTGATCACGGTGCGGGACAACGGCGCAGGCATCGAAGATCTCGAAAAGCTCTTTGAGCCGTTCTATACTACGAAGATGCCAGGAGACGGGGTAGGATTGGGCCTCGCCATCTCGTCCGGAATCGTGAACGAGCTTGGCGGCAGGCTGACCGCGCGAAACGGTCGGGACGGGGGAGCCGTGTTCGAAGTCACGTTGCCGATTTCCACTGAGGCCACGGCCGCGGCCGAGTGACCGACGGAGCTGAACTCATGACACAGGCAATGAAGGTCGCCATCGTAGATGATCAAAAGGACATGCGCCAGTCCATCAGCCAGTGGCTCGCGCTTTCAGGCTTTGACACGGAGACCTTTGGCAGCGCCGAAGACGCCTTGAAGGCACTGACGCCGGACTATCCAGGCGTGGTGGTCAGCGACATCAAGATGTCCGGAATGGATGGAATAGACCTGCTGAAACGGTTGATGAGCGTAGACAGCACCTTGCCCGTCATCATGATTACGGGCCACGGAGACGTCTCAATGGCCGTCGAGGCGATGCAGATTGGCGCGTTCGACTTTCTGGAAAAGCCCTTCAACCCGGACAGGATGACCGAACTCACCAAAAGGGCGGCCAATGCGCGACGCCTCGCTCTCGACAGCAGGGCGCTGCGGCGCGAATTGTCGGACGGAGCGAGTTTCACCAAGAGACTGGTTGGCGAGTCTCCGGTGATGGAGCGGCTCCGAGAAGACATCCTGGATCTTGCCCAGGCAGACGGCCACGTGCTGATCGACGGCGAGACGGGCACAGGCAAGACGTTGGTTGCCCACGCCCTTCATGCAGCGGGTGCCCGGGCTGGCCGGAAATTCGCGCTTTTTTCCTGCGCGGCAGAAAGTGAGGAATCGCTCCCGGCCCGTCTCTTCGGGCCGTTAAGCGACAACAGCCAGTTGCCGCTGATCGAGGAGACGCGAGGCGGCACGCTGGTTCTTGAGGACATCGAAACTCTGCCGCACTCGGCGCAGGCTAGACTTCTTTCACGGTTGAACGAGGAGAGCACACCCGCAAGAACCAGGATCGTGGCGATCTGCAACCTCCAGGAACCCGGAAAGACCTGCAAGGATGTACTTCGACCCGACCTGTTTTACCGTTTGACAGCGATGACGATCACTCTTCCGCCGCTGCGCCAAAGGGGTGAAGACATCCTGATGCTGTTCCAGCAGTTTCTGGAACGGTTTGCCGAGGAATACGGTTGCGACGCGCCCGAGGTCAGCACTCAGGAAGCGGCCCAGCTGCTGCAGGCACCTTGGCCTGGCAATGTCCGCCAGCTCATGAATGTCGCCGAACGCGCGGTTCTGCAGTCGCGTCGCGGGTCAGGAACGATCACTTCGCTGCTCATGCTTGACAGCGAACATGACGGCGGCATCAGCGTCACAACCGAAGGCAAGCCCCTGAAGGAACACGTCGAGGCTTTCGAGCGCATGCTGATTGACAACACGATGCGCCGTCACCGTGGCTCGATCGCAAATGTCATGGAGGAACTGTGCCTGCCTCGCCGAACCCTGAACGAGAAAATGGCAAAATACGGGTTGCAGCGCTCGGACTATCTCTGACCGTCCATCCTGCCACACGCCTCCGCAAGACGGAGAGGCTGCCAAACGCCTGCAAGATGCGGGACACTTGAACACACGCCAAATTGCAAGGAAGCAGGGCAGTCACGATCCTTCACCGTTCAACGGCCTTTGCCGCTTGTAGGCTGAATTTTGCCGTCTTGACCAATTCAACAAATTTCGTCGTTGAATTTCTTGTATGACCCCCCTTATGTAATGAGGGCCGGCCCATGGAGTGCCAGATACGCACGGCCGAGCCAAAAAGTTTCGCCGTTCCAGACACGTTGCCCCAATTGCGGCACGCTGGTTTGGTGCCGTGGCCGAAATGGTCACGAATTTGGAAATGCCCGAGATCGGCAATCACACGCCGCCGGGACTGGAATGGGCGCCTCGAAGAGGCGCTGGAGATGAACCGCGATGATGCGCGCATTGGACGGATGCGGCACGGTGCCGATTGTGACTGACCATCGGTCTGCCACCCTGATGCAGGCAGTCGCCTCAATTGAAAGTCGCAGAATGTTCAGCCTGGCCTTGGCGGGCCGGACTTCGATGCTGCGCAGAAAGTCAACATGTCAAAGAAAATGCTCATCGATGCCACCCACGCCGAGGAGACGCGTGTCGTGGTGGCCGATGGAAACCAGGTCGAGGAATTCGACTTTGAATCCGAAAACAGACGTCAACTCTCCGGAAACATTTACCTCGCGAAGGTAACACGGGTCGAACCCTCGCTTCAGGCTGCCTTTGTGGAATATGGCGGCAACCGGCACGGGTTCCTGGCGTTTTCCGAAATTCACCCGGACTACTACAAGATTCCGGTCGCCGACCGAGAGGCGCTGATCGCCGAGGAGATGGCGATGGCGGAGGCCGAGGCAAAGGCCGAGGAAGAAGAGGTTAAGCCCAAGCGCCGTCGCAGGAGCGCCACCAAGGCGAAGGCTGAATCGACCGTGACGGCGGACGAAACGGTTGCTCAGGAAGAAAGTGCCGACGAGGTGGCCGCGACAGATGTTGCCTCCGACAACCTGGACGACTCCGCTCGCCAAGATACCGCCGAGGAAATGGCCGACAGTTCGGCAATTGCCGAGGAGCCAGCCGAAGACACGTCAGCCGACATCCCATCCATGAACGTCATCGATCTCGACGACGAGGAAAGCGGTCAACCCGATGTTGAAGACGCTCAGTCTACGGACGCATCGGAAAGGGACGAGACAATCGAGTCCATTGCCTATGACGACACCGCGGAGGAAATCCAGCGTCCGCGCCGACAACGGCAACGACAACGCAACTACAAGATCCAGGAAGTGATCGAGGTTCGCCAAATCCTTCTTGTCCAGGTCGTTAAGGAAGAGAGGGGCAACAAGGGCGCCGCACTGACAACCTATCTCAGCCTTGCTGGACGATACTGTGTCCTGATGCCGAACACGGCGCGTGGCGGCGGGATCAGTCGAAAAATCACGAGTGCATCGGATCGCAAGAAACTCAAGGCGATCGCCGATGGCATCGAGATTCCCAAGGGTGCAGGTCTGATCATCCGGACCGCCGGGGCGCAACGCACGAAATCAGAGATCAAGCGAGACTACGAGTATCTGCAGAGGCTTTGGGAACAGATCCGCGAACTGACGCTGAAGTCCATCGCGCCTGCTCAGATCTACGAGGAAGGGAACCTCATCAAGCGATCGATCCGCGATCTCTACAGCCGCGAGATCGACGAAGTGCTGGTCGAAGGCGAGGACGGATTCCGCACGGCCAAGGACTTCATGAAGATGATCATGCCGAGCCATGCCAAGAACGTTAAGCTGTACAACGACCCGATGCCGCTGTTTGCACGGCACCAGGTCGAAAGCTACCTCGGCGGTATGTTCAACCCGGTCGTGCAACTCAAGTCCGGTGGCTACATCGTCATTGGTCAAACCGAAGCGCTTGTTGCAGTCGACGTGAACTCCGGCCGGGCGACAAAGGAAGGATCAATCGAGAGCACTGCGCTCAAGACCAATCTTGAGGCTGCTGAGGAAGTCGCGCGCCAGCTTCGGCTTCGCGACCTTGCCGGCCTCATCGTGATCGACTTCATCGACATGGATGAGCGCAAGAACAATGCAGCGGTCGAGAAGCGGTTCAAGGAAAAGCTGAAAACGGATCGGGCACGCATACAGGTTGGCCGCATTTCGGGATTTGGCCTGCTCGAAATGTCGCGTCAGCGGCTGCGGCCAGGCGTGCTTGAAGCCTCAACGCAGCCATGCCCGTCCTGCCATGGCACCGGCCTCTTGCGCTCGATCGACAGCCTTGGCCTGACAATCCTGCGTCAGCTGGAAGAGGAAGGCGTGCGAAAGAGGTCAAGGGAGGTTCTGCTCAGGGTTCCGGTGCCGGTCATCAACTTCTTGATGAACACGAAGCGCGAACATATCGCCCAGATCGAATTGCGCTATGGCTTGGCTGTAAGGCTTGAAGCGGATCCCCACCTTGTTCCGCCGGAATTCTCGATCGAAAAGTTCAGGACCACCGCGCGCAGGATAGAATCGAGTGCGCCGGTAGTTTCCGCCGATGCCTCGCTCATGGCCAGTGCAGATGACGAAGAAACGCCTGAAGAGGGTGTCGACGCGACGCTTGCCGAAGAGGATGGCCGTCCGAAGAAAAGGCGCCGCCGCCGCCGCCGTCGCCGCGGAAAGGGTGCTGACGGGCAAGGCGATGAGAACGCCGAGATCGCAACCGGAACCGAGGCGGAGGAGGACGTCAAGTCGGAAGCACCTGAGATGGACCCGGAAGCGAAGACGGAAGATTCCAGCGTTGACGGGAAGCCTAAACGCCAGCGGCGTCAGCGCAAGAAAGCTGACGTAACCGCCGAGGATGTCGGTGACGCGGCAGTAGCGACAACAGAAGGCGCAGGCGACCAAGGGGCATCGACCGAATCCAAGCCCAGACGGCGGCGCAGCCGCAAGAAAGAGGAAGCTTCGGCCGACATGGAGCCCCAAGCCCAACCGGAAGTTCAGGACGCTTCGACCAAGGTGCCGGAGGCGTTGCCCGAAAGCAAACCTGCCTTCAATCCGACCAGCGAACCGGAAACGGGCCCTGCCCTGGAACCGGTGATGGCGTCGGCGGACGACGGCGATGCCGACAAGAAGCCGCGACGCATCGGCTGGTGGTCAAGGGAACGCTGAACGTCGCGCAAGAGCGCCTTTCCTTGGCATAAGGGTTTCATGCGGACTATTGGCGCTTGGACTCAATCCATTGCTGCGGATGGACACTGTTCACTTTCCGAAAGCTGCGACTTTGCCTCGTGTACGTGCATGCAATTCTGCGCAGGTCCTTCGCATGTCTGCGATAGGAACAACGCTTGGCTTCTTGCAGCAATCCGTTGAAGTCGTTCAAGGTATCCTCATCGGCCTGGAAGCAGCGCAAGCGCGATTTCTGGTGCAAGCGCGACCAACAGCCAAACCGAGACCAAGGCAATAAGGTAAGGCACTGTATATCTGATCAGCCTGAAATACGGCACGCCAGTCACTCCGGATGCAACGTATAGATTCAACCCGTAAGGCGGCGTGATGAAGCCGATGGATGCCCCAACCAGGAAAATCACTGAAAAGTGGATCGGGTCCACGCCCACGCTCGCCGCGATTGGCGCCAGGATCGGTGCTAGAATGATCGTCACCGGCAAGGACTCCAGGACCATGCCGGAAACAAACACGATGGCCATTGCAGCTAGGAGTACCGGATAGTAGCCTCCTAACGACGTTAGAAAATCGGTAATCACACCTTGCGCGCCAAGGAGCGACAGGATCTGCTGCATAACCACTGAAATCGCGATCAGTGGGGCCAACACACCGGTAATCTGGGCTGAGCGCATCGTGATGCCGGGGATTTCTTTCAGCGTGAAGCCTTCAACAACCAGCATCTCGGCGTATGACTTTTCCGACCAATCCCGGGTCATGTCCATTTTGAGTGCATGGTTCGCGACCCAACTCAGCAATCCAGCAATGATGCAGAAGCCCACGGTGACACCGGCGGCCTCGGTTGGAGAGAATTTGCCCGTGTAAATGCCCCAAAGTACAAGTCCAATTGCAAAAAATCCCAGCCAAGCTCCGAAAGCGGTCTTGAGCACACGATTGAACTTCAGCTGGATCAGGTAACCCCAGCCATTGGCCCGGCAAATCAGCCAACACGCAATCTGCATGCCGATCACCATCAACGCCCCAGGGATAATGCCTGCAACGAAGAGGTCAGAAATTGGAAGGTTCAAAAGGAACCCGTACACGATGAAGATGATCGACGGTGGAATGATGATTCCGACTGTGCCACCTGCTGCTGAAGTTGCGGCGGAGAAGCGCTCGTCATAGCCGCCCTTGACCATTTCGGGGTGAAGCATCGAACCGATGGTTGCGGTCGTGGCAGAATTCGAGCCGGAAATGGCCGCGAACAGCCCACAGGCGCCAAGAGATGCCATCCCGAGCCCGCCGCGAATCCAGCCGAGACAGGCATAGGCGAAATCTGAAAGCCTGCGCGCGATCCCTGACTTGTTGATGAGGTCTCCTGTCAGGATGAATAGCGGCATGGCCAAGAGCGCAAAACCCTTGTTGAACACGTTCAGAAGCTCGGCACCCATGTTGTCGAGCGTTAGCCCCAAGACAAACGAGCAACCGACGACCCAAGACGCGATCACCAGGAAGACCGGCACGCCGAGCATGAACAAGAACGAGACGCCTATGGAGATGAGTGTGATAATCGTTCCGTCGGACACTATTCCCCACCTCCAATGACAGTCCTTTGGATCAGTTCCTTGCCATTCCGGTAGTTTTCGACGTCCTCGTGCACATTTTCGACCACGCGGGCGGCCATCAACAGAAATGCAAATGGGGCGGTTAGCAGAAACCACCACTGCATGACATTGTCAGTGCCCAGGACGATTTGGAAATTGGAGGCGGACAGTGCCGCCGCGCGGGCTGTTGTCACAATGACAATCACCGAGAATGCCATCCACAATACGTTGTCCAGACACAGGCAGGCCATTTGTGCCTTGCGACCCATCCGGCTGCGGAATTCCGAAAAGCTGAGGTGGGACCGCAGGCGCACGTTGTAGGTCGCGCCGAACCAGGCCATGATCATGAAGAGAAGCGGCGGAATTGTCGTGGACCAGGGCTGTTGGTTCGAGAAGACGAAACGGTCGACCACACCCCAGAAAATGATGAGCGCGATTGCAAGGTAGCTCATGACCATGAACGTACGCTCAAGGTGGCGGTCCAGGAAAGGCACACGCCGGTAAATCAACGCGAGAGCCCACCCGCCGGCAATGGCGACAATGAATCCCAGTATCCAAGTTGCGTCGCTTTTCATCGCGTCGCGCAATGCCCAGGCGTCTTGCGCGACTGCTGCCGACAAAATCGCCCCTATGTCTTCAACGTACGACACGTTCCCGCCTTCCCCTCGCTGCGGTGTATCGCCCGCGGCAAAAAAAAGCCAGCCCCGCGAACGGGGCTGGCCTGCTTCTGGACCAATTGACTTAGCCCTTCCACCACCGGCGAGGCTCGACGTTCTCGGCAAGCTTGTGCGGATTGGTGCGCACCTCGGCATAGATCTCCTGGTAGGTGTCTATGCCGCCAGCCCAGCCGTTGATCCGCTCTCGCCACTGCTCCCACAACTGCGGCTGGAATTCAGGCGAGCACATCTCCTCGGCCTTCCTGATCTCTGCATCCGACAGAGCGGCAACGCGGACGTTGTTTTTGGCAAAGATCGTGTCAGGACCCTGATGCGGATGTGAGAAGCCAACCGTGTTCACCAGTGCGGCCTCGTTTGCGGCCTGCACGTGAACCTGCGTCAGATAAGCCGATTCCATGACGGCGTCTTGCAGCATGCTGTCGAGACCGTCGAATGTGGAGGCCGACATCGCCGTATGCTCGGTACCGCAGAAGAAGCGGAGGTCGACGCACTGGCTGACCACTGGCGACATGTTGGCGTAGGCCACGGCCGAAGCCCAGGTTTCGGCGCCGTCGATCAGACCTTGCTTGAGCCCGTCAAGGGTTTCCTCCCAGGCCACTGGAACCGGGTTAAGGTTCAGTGCCTGCATGGCGATACGACCGAGCTGAGTGCCCGTAACGCGGTTCTTGGTGCCAGCGAGCTGCTCGACCGATGTCACGGTCTCTCTGTCCTCCCAAGCCAGGCCAAGCTGGATGCCGCGCAGTTCCGCGTGCGTGAAAAGGAACTTCAGGCCATGCATTTTCTCGAACGGGTCACGCAGAATGCGCTGCGACGCCGGCGAGTACATGAAGTGGTACTGGTCTGCACGGGAACGGAACATGTAGGCATAGTCCAGTACGTTGAGGTACGGCGCGCCGCCAGCGGAATTCTGGGTTGAGGCCGCATAGATGTCCACGATGCCTTGCTGCGCTTTCTCGACGCAGGAAAGCTGGCCACAGATCTGGTTGTTGCCAATGAACTCGACGCGGATCTCGCCATCGGTCCGCTCTTCGAGGTCGCGCACGAACTCAAGACAGCCTGCACGTTCGATCAGCAAGTTGTCTTGGTTGAAACCGGCAGCGCCGAACTTCAAGTTGTGCTTCGCATCCTTGGCGTAGCGGCGGTTGTACTGCGATTCAGCGGCCTTGGCCAAGTTTGCAGTTGTCATCGCGCCGCCCAAGGCTCCCGCAGCCAAGAGCGTCGAGCTCAATCCGTAAGTTCCTGCTATCTTGAAGAAATCGCGACGCGAAACGCCCTTCACGCGATCAAAAATTCCCATTGCTTCCTCCCGTTCGATGCTATCATTGAGGTTCTTGCGTTCAAAAAGCCCACGGTGACCCTCACCTGGGGTAAGGTTGGCTGCCAATTCGTGGTCGTCGATCCCTTCAGCTCTGGCCACAGTCGGATCACCGGTGGCTTTCCCGCAGTTTAAGAGTAAGCTATGCTTCAGAGAAGCTAAATCACCTTACAATCTCTGAAAGCGTTACTTTCACACGAGGCGCCCTGATCCATGACAATACGCCTGCTACGAACATTGGTTGCAATCGCGGATGCCAAGACCTTCAGCGCAGCTGCGGATACCGTGCACGTGACCCACGCCGCCGTCAGCCAGCAGATGCAGACGCTGGAGGCAGACCTCGGGATTGCGTTGTTCAATCGCAGCACCAGGACACCGGAACTGACGCCCGCCGGTCATCAACTCGTGGCAAGGGCGCGCAAGCTGATCGCCGACTACGACAATTTGGTGCCGTCGGTCTTGGCCGATGGCGGCCTGACCGGCGTGGTCACGCTGGGCGCACTCCGGACGACCCTCACAGGTCTGACGCCGCGAGCAATGGCAGTGTTGAAATCCAGGTTCCCCGATATCGGCTTGCACATCCGGCCCGGGCTGACCGGCGCATTGCTCGCGGGCATCGAGCGCCGCACGATTGATGCCGCCGTCATCACGAAACCGCATCTGATGCCGGTGGGAGTCCTGTTTCGTGAACTGGCCCACGAACGGATGCAGTTGATCGCGACTCCCGAGGAGGAGGAAAGTGACCCCATCAAGCTGTTGAAGACAAGACCCTATATCCGCTTTGACCGAAATGCTGTTCTTGGCACGCTGATCGACAACTGGATTGTGTCGAAGCGCATTCGCGTGTCCGAGGCGATGGAATTGGACAGCCCGGAAGCGATTGCGAGCATGGTGCACGCCAATCTTGGCGTCTCCATCGTGCCCGGCCTTGCCGTCAAGCCGCATGAAAACGTGCCGGTGAAACGCCTGGAGCTTGGACCCGATGCGCCGACCCGGGTCCTGGGCCTTGCCTACCGCGAAGACCAGGTCAAGATGAGAGCCGTTGACGAGCTCTACGACGCGCTGCGCAGCGTCATCGATGACGCGCGGGAGGCTGTCGTGTGACAGCACTTTCCATAGGACCTAGATCACCTCATCCGTTCGATCATCGGTTTCGCCGTAGCGCTTCATCACTGCCGGCTTCGTCCCTCTGTAGACCCGCGCGACATTCTCGGCGATCTTGGCGTTTTCCCTCTCGAACAGGCAGTCGCCATTAAGGTCAGAGGCCACGATGAACGGCCCCATGCGGTTGCACCTTATGACCCACATGGCCTGCGCCAGGCCCAGTTCCTCGTGCCAGTGAACGGCTTCGACCCTTTCCACGCCGCGACCGAGCAACGCGCCTGTGCCATAGCCGACGGTGGACAGATAGACCGCGCCGTTGGGCACGAAATAGTCCTTGTAGTCTTCTGATGTCATCCCGCCCTTGCCGACTATGAGCTTGGCACCTGTCTTGGCCATCCATTCGGGCAACCATTTGGCAAAACGGAACGAGGCGGTCGCTGTCACGGCTCCCATGTCAAATGAGCCGTCCGCATTGATCCGCGCGGCGGGCGAGCAATGGAAGTTTGCGGCCGATTCCGACGGAAGCTCCATCGGGATGTTCGCCTGATCCTTGAGCGCACGCATGTAGACGCCTTCGCGCGCGGTGTACATCAGTCCGTTCAGATAGACGACATCGCCCAGCCGCAGGTCAGCGATCGCCTCGGGGGTCGGGGTTGTCGACAACCGAATTTCTGGTGGTCCGCTCATTCCGCCGCTTCCCTGACGGGTGGCCAGTCGATTGTTTCGCGGCGTTGGTAGTCCGTGAACCAATCGGGGTCCGTGCGGTACGCCACCCGGCCATCAGCGTGAATGCGGGCAACGGCGCGACGGGAGGACAGGCAGAATGCATGCACAGACATTGGCATGCCGCCCGTATGGCAATAGCCAACCTCAATGTTGCAGTCGATTACCATGTTCTTGCCGACAAAACCCATCGCCCCCATGCCGATCGAATTGCCAAGTTCCTTGAACTCATCCTCGAGGTCCGCAATGCGCGGGTCGGAATTTCGGCTGCCAACCACGCGCAGGGTCGAGGCCCGCTTGCCCAGCGTCATGCAGATGTCCTTGGACCCGCCGAGACCGATGCCGATGATTGCAGGCTGGCAAGCGAGGCCGCGTTTGCCGAATGCCATCAGGCTGTCGAGGTAGAACCGCTTGATCCCCGGAATGCCGTCCGATGGAAAGAGCATTCGATAGTCCGTTCCGAAGAGACCGCCCTTGTGAACCGTGATCAGGTCGACCCACTCGCCTTCAGGCGCAGGCTCAAAGCCATATTCGATCTCCGGCGCGCCAATGCCCACATTGTTGTTGTGATCAGTGCGCCAAAGCGGATGCACACGGTTGGGGCGCAAGGGCACGCCGCTTGTGGAATTGGCCGTTGCCTGGCGCAAGGCGGCCTCCAGGGCTACCATGCCGCCCTCAACCTGCGTCTCGTTTCCAAGCTTCACGAACCACCTTGGCACACCTGTGTCACCACACATGGCACGGCGGTCTTCCTTCGCAACCTCGTAGTTCTCGAGCATCGCCTTCAGGACAAAGGACGACAGTTCGCCATCCTCGGTATCGGCAGCCGCCCGAAGCCCGTCAAGATAGTCCTGGGGGATCTCAATGGCCGCCTTGTCCATCAAGGCCTCCGCAGTTTCCTGGATCAATTGGATCGGGATCATTGTGCAGCCACCAGTGATTCGGGCGCTCCTTCAGGCAAGACGGTCTCGCCCGGGCGCACAATCGTAAAGTGGACGGGTTCGCGGGTCACGTCCACCATTCCGTCCTTGAGGCACGCCACGGTGAACTCGCTGTCCGCCATCGAGCCCGGGTCTGGGCAATCTTCGCGGAAGTGCGCACCGCGAGAGTTTTCGCGAGCGATTCCGGCCTTGGCAATCACCTCGGAGACGTCGCAGAGCGCGCGCAGGCTCAGCCAGTCGTGCCAGGTAAGGTTGAAGGCAAGATTGTCCCCTGCGACACCTACGTCCATCAATGCTCCTGATGTCTCGGCGATTCCGGCGAGACCGCGCCTCATGCCCATTTCGGTCCGCATCACGCCGACGTCCTCCCACATCAGGTCCTGGAGCCTTCTGCGAAGGGGCAGGACAAGTTCGGGCTTGCGGCTGAGCGGATGAATCGCGCGCTCCACTTCGGCTGCCAAACGAGCCTCATCGGGATCGCGCAGCGTCATGCCTCGAATGTCCGCACCCATGACATCACCCGCGATTCCGCCGAAGACAGTCGAGTTCGCCACCCCGTTGCCGCCCAGCCGGTTCGAGCCATGTGCGCCGCCAGCATCTTCGCCGGCGACATAGAGCCCCTCCATCCTGGTGCGCGTGTCCACGTCCACCACGACCCCACCCATGAAATAATGCGCTGTCGGCACGATCTCGACCTTGCCTGCGGCCAGGTCGAATCCGCAGTCCGCGCAGCGTTTGACCATGCCCTTGAATTGCTGACGGACATTCTCCGGCCCCAGATGGGACATCGAGATGAAGACGCCATTCTGGTCTGCATTGTCGTTCTTGCGCATCTCCGAACAGATGGCGCGGCTGACTACGTCGCGGGTGGCGCGCTCGCCCTTGGCGTCATGGTCGAACATGAACCGCTGGCCTGCGTGGTTGATCAACCAACCTCCCGCCCCGCGCAGCCCTTCCTCCAGGACCGTGCCGGTCATCCGGGTGTGATCGCCCGCCAGCAGTCCTGTGGGATGGAATTGCACCATCTCCATGTCACGAAGAGCCAGCCCCGCTCGCAGGGCCATTGCCAGGCCGTCCATGGTCTTGTCGCCGGACGGCGTGTGGTACTTGTACATGGTCGGGCCACCGCCGGTGGCCATCAGCACGGTCTTGGCACGGACCAGCCGGAACCGGCCGGAACGCATGTCGATCATCAGGACACCGGCGAGGGATGCGCCATCGCTTGTCGGGATCAGCCCGACCGCGCGATGCTCCTGCAGCCTTTCGGTGCCGCTTGCGAGCACCTTTTCCATCAGCCGGTTGATGATCTCGATGCCGGTAAGGTCGCCCTTATGCACGGTCCGGTCGGCGGTCTGTCCGGCAAAGGCCTTTTGGTGCAGCGAACCATCCGGGTTGCGGTCAAAGAAACAGCCGACCTCGTTTTCCAGTTCGCGAATGCGCACCACCGCCTGCTCGCACAAGCGCCAGGCCATGTCCTGGTCGGGCAGCCATGTGCCGCCGTGGATCGTGTCCATGAAATGCCGCTCGACCGTGTCGCCGCCGCCGAGCGCGACATTGTAGCCGCCCTGAACCATGCGCGTGCATCCGCATTTGCCGATGAGGCCCTTGACGGCGATCGTGATCCTGGTGCCGTCGGGCGCGCTCTGCCGGGCGTGCAGCGCCGCGAACAATCCTGCGCCACCAGCACCGAGGATCAAGATGTCAGTGTCATGCCTTTCAATGCCGGAGATGCGCATCTCACACCGCCTTCAGGAGGAAGAGAGAGGCGATCAAGAACGATGCAGCAGCAGCACCGGCCGCCAGAGACTTTTGCGAGGGGCGCCACGGGAGCCACTCCAACGCCATCAGGCGCAAGCCGCCGAACATGTGCACGGCGAGCAGGAAGACCAGGCCAAACTCGGCCAGCTTGACCACGCCTGCGCCTGTCATTGCCAGAAAGGCGTCCAGGCGCGCAGGGGCCGTCATTGCCATGGCCAGCACCCAGAAATGAAAGGGCAGGAACACCGCCAATCCAATTCCCGAAAGCCGGTGCAGGACATAGGCAAGCCACAGGGGATGGGCGCGCGAGACAATGCCTTTCGCAGCATTCATGCGAAGGTCACGGCCCAGACGGCGCGCGCTCCCAGTGCAAAGAGCCCCAGTCCCGTGGCCCACATGACCACGTCCAGAACAACGCCCTTCACACCAACCCACTCGTGGACGACCGCACGCACACCGATCGCTGCATGGATCGAAACGGCAAGAACGAAGGTGCCGTAGAACAAGTGCCACAAGACGGACCCCTGCGTGCGGCCGAGAATCTCCGCCGCGCTCAGACCGCCCTGGGTCGCATAGATTATCATCGCCAGATGCCCGAGCACCAAGGGCGCCATCAAGAGCGCCGTGATCCGTTGCAGAACATAGAGACGCAAACTCAGCATCAGCGCACCCTGCCCAGGAACGACTTGGTGGTCTCGCGCTTCAAGCCCGCAATGGCCGACATAGGATCGAGCTCGTTCGGGCAATAGGCTGTGCAGGACCCCATGGAGTGGCAGTTGTGGCATCCGCCTTTGCCAGAGACCGCGGCCAGGATGGCGTCGCGCCCTTCGTCCTTATCGTCATTCAGCAAGGTCCAGGCCCGCAGCAGCGCCGCGGGGCCAAGGTACTCCGGATTGCCCGCCACAGTATCGCAGGCCGCATAGCAAATCGAGCAGTTGATGCACTCGATCCCTGCACTTGCCTCGATCCGCGCTGCGCTTTTCTCATCCACCGGCGCAATGGGATGCTCTCGTGTCCGTCCGCCATGATGCATGCCTTCAGCCGCGACCCATTTGTCAAAAAACGGGTCCATATCCACTACGAGATCCTTTATTGTCGGCAAATTTCGCAAAGGCCCGATCGTTACGGCATTGCCGTCGAGCACTTTCGAGATATGCGTTCGACACGTCCAGCGGGGCACACCATTCACCATCATCGCGCAAGAACCGCACATGCCGACCCGACACGCATACCTGTAGCTCAGGGTGGGATCGGCACATTGCTGTATCCAGGACACGACGTCGAGCACGGTCTGGCTTTCGTGGGCAGGCACGTCGAACACCTGCTGCGCGTTCTTCGCGGCAGCCCCGCGCTCAATTGTCACCTTGAGGAACTTCGAGGTCATTTCCGCCCAGGTCGTCCATGCACAGCAAGCATCGCAGCAGAGCATAATCTACAGGTCTGCTTGATGAACGCGAAAAATTCTTTATTTTTCCGTAAGCAACGGTTACACCTCGCGACTTGCCGAAGCACTGTCGAAGGCGTTGCGACGCTGGCCTGCAAGCATTTGGTCGCCAGACCGTGGAAGCGCCTATCGATCCCGCAACGTCGAGTGAACGAGAGGCGCCTACCGCGTCAAGGCCGTGATCACGGCCGTGCCCGGCGGGGTTGGGCCGCTCATCGCCCTAAGTTCTGCACTGGCATCGGACAGCGCAACTTCCCGCGCAAGCATCGGGGCAATGTCCACATCGCCACGCTCAATCATCCCAAGCAGAGACGGGTATTTCCACGCCGGCATGCCGCGGGTGCCGAAAAACGAAAGCTGCTTGGTGTAGATCGCCCGCATGTTGACCCGCAGCATCCCGCTGCCCGAGGGCATGCCGACATGCACATGCCGGCCAAGGACTGCCAGACACTCGACCGACGCGTTGGTGGTCGCCTCGATCCCCAAGGCCTCGATCGAGACCTGCGCTCCGCCACCGGTGATCTCGCGGATCGCCTCGGCAGCGTCGGTCTCAGCAGCGTTTACGGCGGCATCCGCCCCATGCTTCCTCGCGTGCGCCAACTTCTCTTCGACCACATCGACGACGACCACTTGCGCGCCCAACATCTTTGCCAGGAGCAGGGTTGCCAATCCGATGCCGCCAGTGCCGTGAACCGCAACCCATTCGCCAGCCCTGACATTGGCGCGGTCCGTCAAGGCATGCCACGCCGTCGTAACCCGGCATCCAAGGCCCGCCGCAAGAGCAGGCGTCATCGTTTCAGGCAAATGAACGAGATTGTGATCAAATGGGGTGGCTACGTATTCGGCGTAAGCCCCCGGCCACCCGAATCCCGGAACAATCTGGTGCTCGCAGGTGTTGGACACGCCCGTCTGACAGGCTCGGCAACTGCCGCAGCCCAGAATGAAGGGAGCGATGAGACGGTCGCCGATCCTGTGCATTGCGCGCGGGCCCGCCTCGACCACGGTGCCGCAATACTCATGGCCCAAAATCGAGCCGTTTTCGATCCGGGGATGTTTGCCCACCCATCCATGATAGTCGGATCGACAGACGCCACAGGCCGCCACCTCCAAGACCACACCATTGTCCGGGCAGGCAGGATCCGAAACCGTCTCGATCGAGAGGTCTTCGTTGAAATTCCTGACCACGGCAGCACGCATAGCAACACCTGTGTTTCCAAAATCGGTCCGAGACCCAATCTGATCGCGCCGGCCAACGGCCGCAATCGCTCTTATCGTGCAGGATGGGATCCTTCAGAGAACTCTTTCAAGACTATCAAGTTGATGCGCCGATGAACAGTGATGTTCCGGGCGACCACGTACTCGTCCGTCAGTCTCCGAGTCTCCCAACTTTCGGCGTCCCTCTCCGATTGACTGCAACAGGGAGAGTCATTGCGGAACACTGGTCAGATCAACTGCTTGCCCTCCTCTTCCGGCCGATGCCATGGAAAATCGCAAACGCTGGAAACGTTCCGAATGACGGTGCCGTGCGTCAGTTCATTGGCCGTCCGGGCAAGGATCCCAAAGAGATGGCACAGCGCATTGCCTGGCCCACCCGCAGCCGACAGCATCAGGACTTCTCGTATCCTCCGGATTTTCGGATCGTGTAGATCTGGAGACCGCCTTGCTCTTCTGAGTTCAATACTTCGTGCCCTTGCTCCTTGCAGAAATGCGGCACGTCAACGGCGGCCGCCGGATCGTCCACGACCAGCCTAAGGATCGCTCCGGGCGCCATTGCGCGCAGGCGTTTCGCAGCCTTCAGCACTGGCAGCGGACACAAAAGCCCCAAGGCATCAAGTTCTTCGTCAAATTCCATCGAAGCGAGCGGTACGCGGCATGTTTCAGCTTGTCCACCGAGTTGTGACCCACTGCGTCTGGGCAGAAGGGCTTGTTGTGCCTTATCTATCGGATTCGGAACCAAAGGGCATCCATGTTCGGCATTGACATCTTCGATCTGAGTCTCATGCCTGCCATGCTCGTAGCATTGGCAGCCGGTTTCTTGTCCTTTCTGAGCCCTTGCGTCCTGCCAATCGTCCCCCCCTACCTTGCCTACATGGGCGGGGTGTCCGTAACCGAGATGCAGGCAGCAAGTGACCAGGCCCCCCGTCGCGTGCGCAATTCGGCCATCTTCTTCGTGCTCGGCCTCTCCACGGTATTTCTCTTCCTTGGCTTCACCGCCAGCGCCTTCGGGCGCTTTTTCCTGACCAACCAGGCCTGGTTTGTGACGATCGCGGGAATCGTGATCATGATGTTCGGAGCACACTTCATCGGGATCTTTCGCCTAAGTATCATGGATCGCGAGATGCGTGTTGACGCAGGAAACCGGGGCGGGTCAACATTTGGTGCCTATATTCTGGGACTGGCATTTGCCTTTGGCTGGACGCCCTGCATCGGCCCGATACTGGGCGCCATCCTGTCGTTGGCCGCAAGCGAGGCCGACGTGACGCGCGGTACAACGCTTCTCGCGTTCTATGCCGCCGGCCTTGGCATCCCGTTCCTACTTGTTGCGATGTTCTTCCCGAGACTGACCGGCTTCATGAACTGGATGCGCCGCAACATGGACAAGATCGAGCGGGTCACGGGCCTGCTCCTTTGGACCGTGGGCCTCTTGCTGCTCACGGGACAATTCACCGATTTCAGCTGGTGGCTGAACGAAACCTTCCCGGTACTGCAGTCCTTTGGCTAGTGCCCGGCGATGACCTTGCGTCAAGGGTTCAACGCAATTTCGCCAATTTGGGCATCGTGCAGCGGGCTCTCGCACGCGTGACGAAACGCGTTCAAGGGATGCTCAGCATGCATTCCGCGTACGACGCATTTCCGTGACTGCCATCGGCTGATGCATGTCACGACTTCGGGCCGATCATCTCCTCGGGCCTTACGATTTGGTCAAAGGTCGCCGCATCTACAAATCCCAGCCGGACGGCCTCTTCCTTAAGGGTCGTGCCATTCCTGTGCGCAGTCTTGGCAACCGTGGTGGCATTGTCATATCCAATTGTCGGGGCAAGCGCAGTCACCAGCATAAGGGATTCCCGCATCAACTGGTCAATTCTGGCTTCGTTGGCACGGATGCCAATGACGCAATTGTCCGCGAAAGCGGCGGCCGCATCCCCCAATAGCTGCATGGATTGCAGCACGTTGTAGGCGATCATGGGCTTGTAGACGTTGAGTTCGAAATGCCCCTGACTGCCCGCAAATCCCACGGCCGCGTCGTTGCCGATCACGTGTGCCGCGACCTGCGTCATGGCTTCGCATTGGGTTGGATTGACCTTGCCCGGCATGATCGAGGATCCGGGCTCGTTTTCCGGCAGCAGCAGCTCGTAAAGCCCGCAGCGCGGCCCCGAACCTAGAAGCCGAATGTCGTTAGCCACCTTGAAGAGCGATGCGGCGGCGGCCTTCAACGCACCCGACATGGCGACCATTGCGTCATGGGCCGCCAGCGCCTCGAACTTGTTTGGGGCCGTGACAAACGGAAGTCCCGTAATCCTAGCCATGTTGGCGGCCACCTCCTCGTCCCAGCCGGACCTCGTGTTGAGGCCGGTGCCTACAGCCGTCCCACCTTGCGCCAGTTCGTGGATGTCGCCCAACGCGGCTTGGATCCGTTCCATCGACTTGGCGACCTGATGCGCATAGCCCGAGAATTCCTGCGAAAGCGTGAGCGGCGTTGCGTCCATCGTGTGCGTGCGCCCGATCTTGATGATTCCGTCGAACTCTCCGACCTTTGCGTCCAGGGCCGCGTGCAGCTTTTGCAGGCCCGGCAACAGGACATCCCGCGCCGTCACGGCCGTGGCCACATGCATGGCTGTCGGGAATGTGTCGTTCGAGGACTGGCCCATATTGCAATGATCGTTCGGGTGCACCGGATCCTTGGAACCGATCACGCCACCAAGGATCTCGATTGCCCTGTTCGAGATCACTTCGTTTGCGTTCATGTTCGACTGTGTGCCGGATCCGGTCTGCCAGACGACCAGCGGAAAGTGATCATCGTGCCTGCCCTCAACCACCTCGGAGGCTGCCAGGATCAGTGCATCAGCCACCTTGGCGGGCAACTTGCCGGCAGACTTGTTGGCTTCGGCGCAGGCCTGCTTGATCACGCCGAGCGCGCGAACCACGGCGACCGGCTGCCTCTCCCATCCGATGGGGAAATTCATCAGGCTCCGCTGTGTCTGCGCCCCCCAGTAGCGGTCGGCGGGAACCTCAAGCGGGCCGAAGCTGTCTGTTTCTGTGCGTGTAGCTGTCATGATCGGCCTTTCTGCCTGCGTAGACGCCGAATTCTTAACGACAAGGCGTGTGCGAGTAAATCGCGCTACCGTCAAGCCGGATGGTAAGCGCTGCAGGCGTGCCGGCGATTGGCGGTCATCTAGGCGCAATGCCTGTGGACGAAGTCGACGTCGGATCGGTCGCACCCGCCGAGCCCAGCAATTCATCAAGCATCCAGGAGATGTCCTCGATCTTCTCGGCAATCACATGGGTCACGCCACTCGACCGCTCGACGCGACCCGTCACCTTGAGCGCTCGCCCCGCAATCACTGCCCGGCGAAAACGCTCGTACATCTTGCGCCAGACAATGACGTTCGAGATGCCGGTTTCGTCTTCAAGCGTGATGAAGATCACGCCCTTCGCCGTGCCGGGGCGCTGCCGCACGATGACAAGACCCGCTACGGCAACGCGGGCACCGCTCGGCGGCAGGTCAAGCTGGTCATGCGGCAGGCAACTGGGCGGGCGGGGCCAGACCTGTATGGAGACATGTGGCTCAGTCATATGAACAAAAATAGAACTTTTGCTTCCTGATGCAATACCTGAAGTCGTTTGCACCGATCATCAACAGAGGCGACCCAGGCATGCGCGACCTGAAAGAAGGGCTGGAACGGGGCTACGAAGCAGCATAACTAGAGGGCCAGCGAATCGAGGGAGCCGCCATGGCGGAGATCACCTATATCGAGCACAACGGAACCGAGCATGTCGTGGACGTGCCAAACGGCCTGACCGTCATGGAAGGTGCCCGTGACAACGCCATCCCCGGCATCGAGGCCGACTGCGGCGGCGCTTGCGCCTGCTCGACCTGCCACGTCTATGTGCACCCGGATTGGACCGACAAGCTGCCAGCCATCGACGCGATGGAAGAGGACATGCTCGAATTCGCCTATGAACCGGATCCGTCGCGCTCACGGCTGACCTGTCAGCTAAAGGTCACCGACTCGCTGAACGGCCTGGTCGTGCAGATGCCTGAAAGGCAGATCTGACCTCCGTCCAAACGACCACGGTCGAAGAGGCAAATCCAGATACAGAAATGGCGGCGACACGGGAGGAGAAGTGCCGCCGCCATCGCATTGGGCCCGCGAGGGCCGCCGGGCCTCCCCCCGATGACGACGCCTGGGAGGGAAAGAGCGCCGTCACCAGGCCGAAGGCCCGGAAGCAGAAATTCACGTCTCCTGAGTGCCGTAGACCGACCGATAGGCGACTTCCCGAATCGTGCCACGCGCCAGGCCAAGGTCTTCAAGCTCGTGCGCGCTCAGCGCCTCCAGTTCCGCCAGCGTCTTGCGATACGCCCGATGCCTGGCAAAGCGTCCTGCAAGAGACTTGAGAAACACCCCAAAGTGGCCACTTGGCTGCATTTGTGCGAGAATCGTGTCACTCATGATCTGTCCTTTCACAAATTTCCGGCAACTCACCATGTGTTGCCGTCCACAAACATATTTCTATGCTGCACCTGCACAATGAATGTATCTGCAATGCGGCTATGCCAAAGGAACATGACTGCTGCATGCGCCGCCTTCCGCGAGGTCTCGGCAAACGCCACGCGTCTCGCGGGTGGTCGTTCAGCGCTTGCCCCGGCAGCCGAAGCGCGCAATCTACGCAGGGCATGGGAATGGGAGAATTCGCTTGGCTGTGAAACACGACGAGATCGTCGCACGGCTGAAATCGGTGCCGGTGCCCGGGGGCGGCGACCTGATGTCGCGGGATCTCGTGCGCGCACTCCGCATCGAAGGAGGTTCCGTGCGCTTCGTGATCGAAGCCGAGAGCCCCGAAGCCGCGCAGTCCCTGGAAGTTGCTCGAGCCGAGGCCGAGACGGCAGTGGCCGACGTGGACGGAGTGGAATCTGTCTCCGTCGTACTGACGGCACATGAGTCGCAGCCCCAAGTGGCTCCCCCGTCGCTCAAGGTCGGACGGCATCCTGATTCACGGCAGGCCACCCCGAACCCGGTTTCGGGCGTCGACAGAATCATTGCCATCGGATCTGGAAAGGGGGGTGTCGGAAAGTCGACGGTTGCGTCGAATCTTGCAGTTGCGTTGGCAAGCGAGGGCCGGCGCGTCGGGCTCCTCGATGCCGACATCTATGGGCCTTCCCAGCCCAAGATGATGGGTGTCATGAAGCGACCGTCCTCGCCGGACGGCAAGATCATAATCCCCCTCCAGTCCCATGGCGTCACGCTGATGTCGATCGGCTTCATGGTGGAGCCCTCAAAGGCCGTGGTCTGGAGGGGACCGATGCTGATGGGAGCGCTCCAGCAAATGCTCGGACAGGTGCAGTGGGGCAACCTGGACGTTCTGATCATAGACCTGCCGCCAGGCACGGGCGACGTGCAGCTAACGCTGTGCCAGCGGACAAAAGTCACTGGGTGCATAGTGGTTTCGACCCCGCAGGATGTCGCGTTGCTGGACGTGCGCAAGGCTATCGACATGTTTCGAACCCTGAAGGCCCCGGTCCTGGGACTGATAGAAAACATGTCAACCTATGTCTGCCCGAATTGCGGTCATGAGAACCATCTCTTCGGCCACGGTGGTGCCAAGGCCGAGGCCGAGGCGCTCGGCGTGCCGTTCCTAGGAGAAATTCCCCTTTCCCTGGATGTGCGCGTGTCAGGCGACGAAGGCACCCCGGTGGTGCTGAAGGGCGGACCGGTTGCCGAGGCCTATCTTCGCCTTGCACGACGAATGATCGGCGGGGGAATGGGGTGATCCTGCTCGATGGCTCCCGACGGTCAGATCTGGTTCGGCCTTCCATCGCAACCTCTGAATCCCAGGTGCCGCCTGCTGCAGTGAAACACCGTTTACCGATGCAGGCATTCCTGCCGATTTCCCGAACCTTTGCCCTTTTGCAGCGCATTACTTCTTGCCATAAGGTGCGCAAGGACCAGCCGGACCGCCTCGTTGCCGGGAAAACTGCCGATGCCGTATGCGCCGCGACGATCCGGCAGATTCGGCAGACGACGATTCGGGACCCTTGATTTCCGGGGCATGGTCCGCACATTCGCAATCGCATCACGAGAGGAGAACGACTTGGCTGTAAGAGTGGCAATCAACGGATTTGGCCGTATCGGACGCAACATCCTGCGCGCCGTCATTGAAAGCGAGCGAACCGACATCGAAGTCGTGGCTGTCAACGACTTGGGGCCGGTCGAAACCAACGCGCACCTGCTCAGGTATGATTCGGTGCATGGACGGTTTCCGGTCGAAGTCAAAGTCGGTGACTCCACGATAGACGTGGGCCGCGGTCCAATAACGGTCACGGCAATTCGCGACCCTTCCGAGCTGCCATGGAAGCATGTCGACGTCGTGCTGGAGTGCACTGGCATATTCACTTCGAAGGAAAAGTGCGAGGCGCATCTGAAGAACGGATCGTCTCGTGTGCTTGTTTCGGCACCGGCAACGAACGTCGACAAGACAATCGTCTACGGGGTGAACCACGACTCGCTGACCTCGGACGACATCGTGGTTTCCAATGCCTCCTGCACGACGAACTGCCTTTCACCAGTGGCCAAGGTCCTGAACGACTCGATCGGAATCTCCAAGGGCTTCATGACCACGATCCACTCCTATACGGGCGATCAGCCGACGCTTGATACGATGCACAAGGACCTCTATCGGGCCAGGGCTGCCGCATTGAGCATGATCCCGACTTCGACTGGAGCGGCCAAGGCCGTCGGCCTTGTCCTGCCCGAGCTCAACGGCAAGCTCGACGGCGTCGCAATCCGGGTTCCGACACCCAATGTCTCTGTCGTCGACCTGGTTTTCGAGGCATCGCGTGCCACGGACGCGGCCGAGGTGAATGACGTGGTCCGCGAGGCAGCCGACGGTGCATTGAAAGGCGTTCTCGGCTACACGGACGAGCCGCTGGTGTCTAACGACTTCAACCACGACCCGCATTCGTCGATCTTTCACATGGATCAGACCAAGGTCATCGACGGCAACATGGTGCGGATTCTCACCTGGTATGACAACGAGTGGGGATTCTCGAACCGCATGTGCGACACCGCCGTTGCCATGGGTAAGCTGATCATGTGAGTCGCCGAAGGGCCAGGAAACAGGATCGCAAGTCGTGAAACGTGCTTCCTGACCTGTCACGTCACCGGAAGCCGCGGCCCGTCCTGCACCATGACAAGCCAGAGACTTCAAACCCGGCAGTTCCAGCCCGGCACGCAATTGTGGACGTCTGGGCGGCAACAGGCTATTTGGTGCAAACGCTTGCAGTGCCGCGCTCTTTGCAATTTTAGGATCGATTCCAAGCTGTCAGGTCGCGAACCGCACCATCTCCATCGCTAGGGTCTGCAGCACACGCACGCCTCAATCGGGCTGCACAGGAGACATCTCATGGCAACCAACTCCGCCAAGGCAAGGGACGGGAAAGGCGCAGGGAATTCCAATCCGAAGACAATCGAGGAAATCCGCGACGCGTTCGAGCGCGGAAAGTACCCATATTCTGATCGGCTGTCCCGCCGTTCCTACGAGGGGCGCAAGGCAAAATTGCAGGCAGAACTGTTGAAGGTCCAGATCTGGGCACAGGACACGGGACAGAAATTCGTCCTGCTCTTCGAGGGTCGGGATGCTGCCGGCAAGGGAGGCACGATCAAGCGATTCATGGAGCACCTCAATCCTCGTACCGCACGGGTTGCTGCATTGAACAAGCCTACGGACACCGAAAAGGGGCAGTGGTTCTTCCAGCGGTACATTGAGCACCTGCCGACAGCGGGAGAAATGGTGTTCTATGACCGGTCCTGGTACAACCGCGCCGGCGTGGAACGTGTCATGGGGTTTTGCTCTCCGAACGAGTATCTTGAGTTCATGCGCGAGGCCCCGGAACTGGAACGAATGCTCGTCCGATCGGGGATCCGGCTCTACAAGTACTGGTTTTCCGTAACCCAGAATGAACAGAAGAACCGATTCGATTCTCGTGAGTCCGATCCGCTTAAGCGTTGGAAGCTGTCACCGGTGGACCGCGCCAGCCTGGGCAAGTGGGGTGCCTACACGGAGGCCAAGGAAGCCATGTTCTTCTATACGGACACTGCCGATGCGCCGTGGACGATCATAAAGTCGAACGACAAGAAGAGAGCCAGAATTGCCTGCATGCAGCATTTCCTGAGCAGCCTCGAATACCCGGGAAAGGACGCAAAGGTCGTGGGCGTCCCGGATCCGTTGATCGTGGGACAGGCCGAGCATGTGCTGCATCAGTCCGAGAATCTCTTGGAGAGCTCGCTGCACCCGAAGACCCGGCGCACTCAAGCGTGAGACGTCGCCAAATTCGTAGTGCGCGCGCCCTGCACTTCAGATTGCGCAGGCCTTGTCAGACAAATGTCGAACGCGAAGCAATTGACACCTCCAGCACTACGCGATGTCCTGAAGCAGGAATTTCAGTAGAGTATGTCGCTGCTTGAGGAATGTGCGGAGGAGGCCGCCTTCCAAGATTTTGCAGCTTGCCGCGCCGTCAATCCAGGCCGTAACCGGTCAGCGCATCCGGTCGAATCTTCAGCCCGGCTCAGAACGGGATTTCGTCGTCAAGGTCCTGGCTAGCGGAATACCGGCCACCCTCGTCTGCAGGTGGCGGACCCGCACCGGCGTCATCGTACCGGCCACCGGCGCTTCCTCGCTCGCCCCGGCCACCCAACATGGTCAGTTCACCGCGGTAGGGCCGCAGCACGACCTCCGTCGTGTAACGGTCGTTGCCGGACTGGTCCTGCCATTTCCGGGTCTCGAGCTGTCCCTCGACATATACCTTCGAGCCCTTGGACAGGTATTGCTCGGCAACGCGAACAAGACTTTCATTGCGAAGCACAACTGAATGCCATTGCGTGCGCTCTCTACGCTCACCTGTGTTGCGATCCTTCCACGTCTCGGACGTCGCGATGCGCAGATTGCAGACCTTCCCGCCGTCCTGAAACGTGCGCACTTCCGGATCCTGACCCAAGTTGCCCACAAGAATGACCTTGTTCACCGAACCTGCCATGCAATTCCCCCCAATCGAATCTTGCATTCGCGCGACAATACACGCACCTGCCAGAGGTTAACACTTCATTTATTCCGCAACGAACGCAACTTCCGCACCCGCCGCCCAAAATCGGCCCAAGTGGCCGTGAAACGTGCATGGCACAAAGCCAAACACGCAATCGTCGTTCAACGCGATGATCCGACTTGGATTTCGTCTTTGCCATGCGTCGCGACATTCATGCCGGATTCGTAGGAACAAAACAAGAAAAATGCAAATTGGCGGTCAATACCTCTGAACTATTACGTTTACCGCTTGATCATGAAGCAGGCATAGATTGAGTTTTGAGCGCCCCCGCATCGCAAAAATTCAGGTGTCGGCTTCTCCCCCGCCTGCCAAGGCAATCGGCGCCCGGCAGCGTCGGCGACGATGGGCCTGAGTCGAGGTCGGCCTATCATCGGCAGGCGTCGTCAAGGCACTTGCGCAAGAGCACCAAATCCATCCAGCGGCCGAACTTGTACCCGACCCTAGGCAGTCGCGCGACTTCCTCGAACCCGAGACTTGTGTGAAACGCCACTCCGGACGGGTTCTCACCGCTCACGCCAGCCCAGATCGAACCCATTCCCGCGTTGCGCGCATGTTCGACGATTGCATCCATCAATGCGCGCCCCATGCCTTGGCCCCGTCCCTCTTCGGAAATTACGATGGTGTGCTCGACAGTGCGCGCGTATCCAGGCCCCTTCCTGAACTGATCGTAACACGCAAATCCCATCACGCGCCCGTCAACCTCCGCCACGAGGAAGCAAGGACGGTCGCGAACAGCGAGTCGCATTTCGGCCTCGCTTCGCTCCTTCGGATTGAAGGTGATCGCAGTGTCCCGAATGACCGGATTCTGGATCTCCGCAAGCCGTCCGGCATCGCCTTCGACCGCTGGCCGGATGATCATGGGAGCGCCCGCATCCCGCCAGGCGTCGAAATCCGGGCCACAAGGCGCTTGCCGGGTCCGCGCCGAACCGTGACGGAACCAAGTGTCTTCAGTGCCGGGAAGGCTTCGAGCAGACCGGACGCTTCAGGATGGAACACGTCCAGGGAATGAAGCCTCAGGCCGACGTCGGGCAGTGTCTGGCATGGATGAGCATCCGTGTCCCACTGGATGAGGGCAGGCATCGCGCCGTCAAACGGAAGCTTCCCGGTCTCGTTAACGGCCATGCGCCAGGCAAGCTCCCCGCGGGCAAGTGCCATGGGTGTTCCAGTCCCTTCTGGAGCGGCATCGAGCGCAGTTGCGATGTCGTCCGTGCGGCAGACCCAGTTTGCAAGCTGCGGCGGCCCGGCATGATTGTCGAGATTGAACCAGCGGTTGCGATCTGGCGGTGAAGCCGCCGGATCCACGGAAATGGCTTCAAGATACACATCCGGCCCAAGCGAAAGGAGCGCATTGTGCGTTCCCATGACATCGTGCTTGCCGCCCGGTGACATTCCTACTCCAAGCGCGCGCTCGACTGACGCCACGCCCTCCTCTATCGAACGGCAGACAACCGCCAAGTGATCAAGTTCCAGAGAGAACTTCATGGTGGAAGGATGCGGATGCGGAGCGTGCCTGCAAGCGCAATTTGCCTGATTCGCGGCCGCCCTGCGCCAGGCGATTGACGGCCACTGTCACGGTGAGCCCACATATTTCAAGACAGTCGGACCGCTAGCTTCGCGCCTCGCGAATCAGCCTGACAATGTCCGAAGCGGCGGCTGGAATGTTCGTGCCGGGTCCGAAGACCGCCTTGACGCCTGCTTCCTTGAGAAACCCGTAATCCTGCTGCGGAATCACGCCACCGCAAATCACCAGTATTTCCCCGGCATCCCTCTCGTTGAGCGCTTCGATCAACCTTGGCGCGAGCGTCTTGTGCCCGGCCGCTTGAGAGGAAATTCCCACCACGTGGACATCATTGTCGACCGCATCTTGTGCGGCTTCTTCCGGTGTCTGGAACAAGGGCCCAACATCCACGTCGAACCCGATATCCGCAAAGGCCGTGGCAATCACCTTTGCCCCCCGGTCATGACCATCCTGGCCCAGCTTGACGACCAGCATGCGTGGGCGGCGGCCCTCGTCTTCCTCGAACAATTCCACTTCTCTCTGGATCGCCTCGAATCCTTCATCGCCCTCGTACGCAGCCCCGTACACTCCCGCGAGCGTCCTGATCTCGGCCCGATGGCGACCGAACACCTTTTCCATCGCCATGCTGATCTCTCCCACTGTGGCGCGTGCGCGGGCCGCCTCGACCGCCGCGAGCAGCAGGTTTCCATCCCCGCGCGCCGCCTGCTCAAGTTCTGTAAGTGCCGCCTCGCAGGCGACCGGATCACGGTGTTCCCGGACCCTTTCGAGCCGCGCGATCTGAGCTTTGCGCACCTCCTCGTTATCGATTTCGAGAATGTCGATCTCGTCCCGCTCCGTCGTCCCGTACTTGTTGACCCCGACGACCACCTCGTCGCCCCGGTCGATCATCGCCTGACGTCTTGCCGCGGTTTCCTCGATTCGCAGCTTCGGCATGCCTGTGGCAACCGCCTTGGTCATGCCGCCCACTTCCTCGATTTCCTCCATGATCTCCCAGGCCTTCTCGGCCAACTGTGCGGTGAGGGCCTCGACATAGTACGACCCGGCCAGCGGATCGACGACATCCGCAATTCCGGTCTCTTCCTGCAAAATCAGCTGCGTGTTCCTAGCGATCCTTGCGGAGAAATCGGTCGGCAACGCAATCGCCTCGTCGAGTGCGTTCGTGTGCAGTGATTGCGTACCGCCCAGAACCGCACTCATTGCCTCATATGCGGTCCGTATCACGTTATTGTAGGGATCCTGTTCCTGAAGGCTCACTCCCGAGGTCTGGCAATGCGTCCGCAACATCCTGGAACGAGGATTGCGCGGCTCGAACTCGTCCATGACTCGGCTCCACAGCAGTCTGGCGGCCCGGAGCTTGGCGGCTTCCATGAAGAAATTCATGCCAATGGCAAAGAAAAAGCTGAGCCGCCCGGCGAACGTGTCCACATCCATGCCGCGCGCGATCGCCGCGCGGCAATACTCGCGCCCGTTCGCAAGCGTGTAGGCAAGCTCCTGCACGAGGTTCGCGCCCGCCTCTTGCATGTGATAGCCGGAAATCGAGATCGAGTTGAACTTCGGCATGTGTTCGGAAGCATACTGGATGATGTCGCCGACGATCCGCATCGAAGGCTCGGGCGGATAGACATAGGTGTTCCGCACCATGAACTCCTTCAGGATGTCGTTCTGAATCGTGCCGGCAAGCACCGACTTCTCGTGCCCCTGCTCTTCTCCAGTCACGATGAAGTTTGCCAGCACGGGTATCACGGCACCGTTCATTGTCATTGACACGCTGACCTGATTCAGCGGAATGCCGTCAAAGAGGATCTTCATGTCTTCGACGCTGTCGATCGCGACACCTGCCTTGCCGACGTCACCCAGGACGCGCAGATGATCGCTGTCATATCCACGGTGCGTGGCCAAGTCGAACGCGACGCTGACACCCTGCTGGCCAGCCGCAAGATTGCGCCGATAGAATGCGTTGCTTTCCTCGGCGGTCGAGAATCCGGCATACTGCCTGATGGTCCATGGCCGGCCTGCATACATGGTTGCCCTCACGCCTCGCGTGAATGGCGGGAACCCGGGCAGGCCATCCATGTGGGAGAGGCCCTTGGCATCCTCGGCGGTGTAGAGCGGCTTTACGCGAATGCCTTCGAGCGTCTCGCGCTCTACTTCCTCGACGCTTCTGCCACGAAGTTCCTTCTCGGCAAGTTCCTTCCAGTCGTTCATCGTGGACCCCCGTTTGGCCAGGTTTCCTCAAGACCCCTTCGATTCCTGCGAATTCGACATATATTCGGGGCATATGGAGGTGGCATGACATCACGCATCACACCGGCACTTCTTGCAGTCTTGCTGGCAGGCCTTGCGCCGTGCACGGTTGCAGCGACAGATGTCAGCGAATCAGCAGACTCGGCCGTGACAGCGTGGCAGGCCAATCCCTCAACCGTCTTCGAGGCGCAGGACATCGATCTGGACAGGTTCAAGTGGGTCGCGCGTCCATTGATCGTCTTTTCTGATGCGCCGCAGGATCCTGCGTTCCGTACGCAGATGGAGCTTCTGGCCGCACGCATCGACGAGCTAGTGAAGCGGGATGTCGTCCTGATTGCCGATTCGGCACCCGCCGACGGAACTGACATCCGCCTTGAGTTCCGCCCGCGCGGCTTCATGCTGATCGTCGTCAGCAAGGACGGTCGTGTCATCCTGCGGAAACCGTTCCCGCGCGACGTACGCGAGATAACGCGCTCCATAGACAACCTCCCGATTCGCAAACAGGAACTGCGCGACGCCCTCGATGGCGGCTGACACGAGGCGTTGACCGGTTCCATTCGAAGGCCCATGCGGAGGGATTCGCCGTAATACCGGCTTCGTGCCGAAGCATCGAACAAGTGCTGGACCACAGGTCGCATCATTCGAACTCCAGGATGACATCGTCAACCGCCAGGCTGTCGCCTTCGCTGGCTTTGATGCTGGCCACAACGCCCTTTCTTTCGGCACGAAGGATGTTTTCCATCTTCATCGCCTCAATCGTGCAGAGCGCCTGGCCTTCCTGGACCTCCTGTCCTTCTTCCACGTCGATCTTCACGACCAGACCGGGCATCGGGCAAAGCAAAAGCCTCGACGTGTCGGGCGGCGTCTTCTCTGGCATCCGCGCCGCCAACTCGTCCTGACGTGGGGTTCTCAGCGTCACCATCAGATCGGCCCCGCGATACCGGATCCGGAATCCCTGGCTGCGGCTTTCGACCTTGAGAATGAGGCCTTCGCCATCTACGGACAGCCTTGCAAGCAGCTGGCCGGGGAGCCATTCGCTTTCGACACGCATCACTTGGTCGTTCTCGAACCGTACATCTGCACCATCGCGATCAGCCTTGATCCTTACCGGAATGGACTCGCCCTGCAGCGAAATTATCCAGTCGCGGCCCACATGACGCGCATGGTTATCCATGCGTCCCGAGATGCGGGTCCGGCGAATTTCCGCCACGCGATGCATTGCTGCGGAAGCTGCGACGATTCGCCGAAGGGTTGCCATGTCCAGCTCAACACCGTCGAATCCGTCCGGGAATTCCTCTGCAATGAACGCCGTCGTCATGTCGCCTGCGACAAACCTCGGATGGTCCATGACCGCGGAAAGGAAAGGGATGTTGTGGCCGATGCCTTCGAGTTCAAACGCGTCGAGCGCCTGCCGCATTTTCTCCATGGCCAACGCGCGGTCGGGCGCCCAGGTGCAGAGCTTGGCGATCATCGGATCGTAGTGCATCGAAATCTCGCCGCCCTCGAACACGCCTGTATCGTTCCGGACTGCAGCGGACTCGCCGGCGACCTCCGCCGGAGGACGATATCGCGTCAGGCGTCCGATCGACGGGAGGAATCCACGATATGGATCTTCGGCATAGAGCCGGCTTTCGATCGCCCAGCCGCTGATGCCGATGTCCGACTGGGACAGTTCCAGCTTCTCGCCGGCAGCCACGCGTATCATCTGCTCGACCAGATCGACCCCGGTGATGAGTTCGGTCACGGGATGCTCGACCTGGAGCCGGGTGTTCATTTCGAGGAAGTAGAAGTTCCTCTCGCCATCGACGATGAATTCAACCGTTCCAGCACTGGAATATCCCACAGCGGCTGCAAGAGCGCAGGCCTGTTCGCCCATGGCCTTTCGCGTCGCGTCATCCAGAAACGGGGACGGAGCCTCCTCGACGACCTTCTGGTTGCGGCGCTGGATCGAGCATTCGCGTTCATTCAGGTAGATCGTGTTGCCGAACGAATCCGCCAGCACCTGAATCTCGATGTGACGCGGCTCGGTGACGAACTTCTCTATGAAGATGCGGTCGTCGCCAAAGCTTGAGGCCGCTTCGTTCCTGGATGACTGGAACCCCTCTCGCGCCTCGTCGTCATTCCAGGCAATCCGCATGCCCTTGCCGCCTCCGCCCGCACTTGCCTTGATCATCACGGGGTAGCCGATCTCTCCGCTGATCCGCACCGCCTCTTCCGCACTCTCGATTAGGTCCATGTAACCCGGCACGGTGGAGACACCTGCATCCTGCGCCACCTTCTTGGACGTGATCTTGTCACCCATCGCCTCGATTGCGGGCTTGGGCGGGCCGATGAACTTGACGCTGGCCGCATCGAGCGCATCCGCAAATTTCGGGTTCTCCGAGAGGAAACCGTAGCCGGGATGCACGGCTTCCGCACCTGTCAGGCGAATCGCTTCCATGACCCGTTCGATGTTGATGTAGGACTCGCTTGCCGGCGGGGGACCGACGTTGACGGCTTCGTCCGCCAACCTGACATGCAGCGCCGCACTGTCGGCATCGGAATGGATGGCAACCGTCGGGATTCCCATCCTGCGCGCCGTCTTGATGACGCGGCACGCGATTTCGCCACGGTTGGCGATCAAGATCTTGCTGAACATGTCAACTCTCCCTTCGGTCGGGTTCGACCTCTAGACAAGCAGGCTGCCACGGCCGGTCGCCTGGCCAGCCTCTTCTCGAGTCGCCTCAATGTGGACCCGCATCCGCCGATCGCTTCAAACATCGTCGGCAAATGCGGCTGCAATGGGACCCTGCGCGACACCCAAAAGGCGAATGCCATCCTTGATGACGGCTCCTGCGAAGCATCCCGCGAGGTCGTAGACACCAGCCCGCTCAAGTTCCGTTCCATTGTCGCATGCCGCCAGCCCCAACATGGCATCGAGGACACAGTCTGGCAGTAACCTGCGCATGGTCTTTCCCGTCTCGCGCATTTGAGATCACGCCCTGCTTCCTTTGGAGGCGCGCTTGCCGTGAGTCGGGCAATGACCTTGTGCCATTGCACGAAGGAAAAGGCGCACCCGAAATCCGAAACGTCCCTGATACGGCAAGTCATGGCATGCAGCTTCCGTCAAAGGCTTCGGGAAATGAGGCCCGAGCACGCTCCTCATCAATGACGAGCGTGCTTTCGTAGCTTGAGGGATCAAACGGATCTTCGGCCGGAACCACCTCGCGCCCGAAAACCCAGGAAAGCCGCCCTGCGTCCAAGTTGCCGCGCACGAACGGATCCCGACCGAAACGTGCCCAGAGGCACGCCACGAATGCAGCGTCAGCAGCACGGTCGGCGGACCTGCGGTCGGCAAAGCGCTCGCGTGCGACGAGCGGTGTCGGCCCGTCAGGATTCGCGCGCCGGATCGTGAATTGGAAGTCGGTGCCGCGCTGGCGGCCAGGGAAGCCCTTGTGCTTCAACATGGCCCGGCCTCTGTGGGCAGGGCCAACGGCCGGGCACAGATTGCGCCCGGCCGGGGAAGAGTCTTACATCTTCGACATCGGCTCTTCTTCCATGACCATGCCCATTTCCATGTCCATGGATTCTTCCTCTTGGGCGCACGCAGCGACCAAGGTGAACAAGCAAAGTGCAAGAAGAGTTTTGACTGTGAACGACATGGCTGTCTCCTTCGATCCGTCAAGGCCGCATCAGCAAATCGGCCAGTTGTTTTAGCCACCACACCCGGAAATCCCTCCGAAGTGCCAACTTCGTCCCGACGGCGAAACCCCGGATACGGGCACCACGCCTTGAAGGACAATTCCTGCCTAGCGCATTTTGGCACAGAGATTCCAGACCTTAGTTTCTGTCCGTCGATTTCGGCGAGTATGTGGCAAGAAAGCTGCATGCCGTTTGGTGACTCAAAGCGGAATGTTGTCGTGCTTTTTCCACGGGTTGTGGAGACTTTTTGCCCTCAAGGAGGCAAAGGCGCGGCAGACGCGACGTCGTGTCGAGTGCGGCATGATGACCTCATCAACGAAACCTCGCTCGGCCGCCCGGAACGGATTTGCGAAGTTTCGCTCGTATTCCTCCGTGCGGGCCGCAATCTTGTCGGCGTCTTTCAACTCGGAACGATAGAGGATCTCGGCCGCCCCCTTCGCACCCATGACAGCGACCTGTGCGGTCGGCCAGGCGTAGTTGAAGTCTCCGCGCAGGTGCTTTGACGCCATGACGACATAAGCGCCGCCATAGGCCTTTCGGGTGATGACTGTGACCTTGGGCACGGTGGCCTCGCCATAGGCGAACAGCAGCTTGGCCCCGTGCTTGATCACGCCGCCGTATTCCTGGGCCGTCCCAGGCAGAAAGCCCGGCACGTCCACGAAGGTGAGAATCGGGATCTCGAATGCATCGCAGAACCTGACGAACCTGGCGGCCTTGCGTGAACTGTCAATGTCCAGAACGCCCGCCAGCACCAATGGCTGGTTTGCAACGACACCCACGGTTCGCCCCTCAAGCCGGACGAAGCCGGTGATGATGTTCGCCGCGAAATCCGCCTGTATCTCGAAAAAGTCGCCTTCGTCGGCCACTTTGAAAATCAGTTCCTTCATGTCGTAGGGCTGATTCGGATTTTCCGGGGCCAGCGTATCGAGGCTCTCCTCTACTCGCGCCGGGTCATCGAAGAACGGTCGGGACGGCACCTTGTCTCGGTTGTTCAAGGGCAGGAAGTCGAAGAAGCGCCGAATTTCCGCCAGCGCCTCGACATCGTCGTGGAATGCGCCATCAGCCACCGAGCTCTTCTTCGTGTGTGTCGAGGCGCCGCCAAGATCTTCCGCAGTCACCACCTCGTTCGTTACCGTCTTCACGACGTCCGGGCCGGTTACGAACATGTAGGAACTGTCCTCCACCATGAAGATGAAGTCGGTCATCGCCGGAGAGTAAACTGCGCCGCCCGCGCACGGTCCCATGATGACGCTGATCTGCGGCACCACTCCGCTCGCCAGAACGTTGCGCTGAAACACTTCGGCATATCCCGCAAGCGAGGCAACGCCTTCCTGTATGCGCGCGCCCCCTGAATCATTCAGTCCGATAATTGGCGCTCCGTTCTGAATCGCCATGTCCATGATCTTGCAGATTTTCTGGGCGTGAGTTTCGGAAAGCGATCCGCCAAATACCGTGAAGTCCTGGCTGAAGACATAGACCATGCGACCGTTGATCGTCCCCCAGCCCGTGACAACGCCGTCACCCGCAGGCCTTGTGCGTTCCATCCCGAAATCAGTCGTTCGATGCGTGACGAACATGTCAAGTTCTTCGAACGAGCCCTCGTCCAGCAACAGCTCGACCCGTTCGCGCGCCGTCAGCTTCCCCTTGGCATGATGGGCGGCGACCCGATCCTTGCCGCCGCCGACAACTGCATCGGCCCTGCGTTTCGTGAGTTCATCGAGAATTTCTGACATGCATGCCTCCTGCGGACGGTGCTTCCCCTGAGTAGCGTTCAGGGACACTTCCGGGAAGCGAAACATTGAATAGCTGCGAGTTCTGCAAACCCGTCGACATGCAATTTGCAAATCTGCAAAGTCCAGGTCGCGATGGACAGGCTCGAATCCGTCGTCTAAACGACGCCGCATGAGACATGACGCAGAAGTTCGGTTCCCAAGCCGAACGACGCCTCCTCACATTCTGACACTTGTTCTTATGTCCGGCCTGAGCGCGCTGAGCATGAGCATCATCCTGCCGTCGATGCCGCAGATGACGCAAGATCTCGGCACTCGCTACGAAATCATGCAGTTCATGGTATCCGGATTCCTCGCCGCGACCGCAGTGATGCAGCTGGTGATCGGGCCGATCAGCGACCGCTACGGCCGAAGGATCGTCACGCTTGTTGGGTTTGCCATGTTCGCAGCTGCGTCAATCGGTTGTGCATTGGCGCAATCGGTCGAAGTGCTGCTCGCTTTCCGCATGCTGCAATGCACCGGTGCGGTCGGGATGGTCCTGTCGCGCGCAATCGTCCGGGACCTGTATGCACAGGACCAGGCGGCTTCGATGATCGGGTATGTCACGATGGGAATGGCCCTGGCACCGATGGTCGCGCCGTCGATCGGCGGCATGATGGATCAGGCGTTTGGATGGCGCTCGGTATTCGTGTTCACGGCGGCTTCCAGCCTTGCTGTGCTCGTGCTCTGTCTGTTCGACCTCGGCGAGACCGCAAGCGGCGGCGGTGTCAGCTTCCTGAAGCAGGCCCGTGACTACCCCGAGCTTCTTTCGTCGCGCCGATTTTGGGGCTACGCCTTCGCGGCCGCGTTTGCGAGCGGTTCCTTCTTCGCCTTCCTTGGCGGAGCGCCCTATGTCGCATCGACGCTATACGGGCTTTCTCCGTTCTGGACAGGCATGTGCCTAGGTGCACCAGCCGTCGGCTACGCCTTCGGCAACTATCTGTCGGGCCGACTGTCGGTTAGCTTCGGCGTCAACCGGATGATCCGGAACGGAGCGATCGTCACTGCAGCCGGGCTAGGAATCGCGATCACGCTTACTGTCCTCGGCCTGGATTCGCCCTTCGTCTTCTTCGGATTCGGTCCCCTGATCGGAGTCGGAAACGGCATGGTCATTCCGAATGCAAGTGCCGGAATGCTGTCGGTGCGCCCACATCTGGCAGGCAGCGCTTCAGGCATTGGCGGCGCATTCATGATCGGTGGAGGCGCCGCGCTGTCAGTGTTTGCAGGCATCCTGGTCCAGGACAGCACCAGCAGCGCTCCGCTGCTGGCGATGATGCTGACGTCCGTGGTCCTTGGCATCGTCTCGATCCAATACGTGTCCTGGCGAGAACAGCAGCTCGACTCCGGTGCATCTTGAAAAATTTGCGAATTTGCGAAACCATGTTTGCAGATATTCAACTTTGGCTGCTGACATGTCCGCCTCGAAACCATACGCGGGTGCGAAGCTCCGCGAAACGCGCACAAGGCTGGGACTGACCCAGAAGGCCTTCGCCCAGCGGCTTGGCATTTCGCTTCCCTACCTCAACCAGATGGAGAACAACCATCGGCCCGTTTCGTCATCCGTCATTCTGTCGTTGGTGAAAGAGTTCGACTTCGACGTTAAGGAACTGGCCTTGGGCGAAGGCGAGCGCATGGTCGCCGACCTTCGCGAAGCGCTTGCGGATCCGGTGTTCAGGGACGCGGTGCCACCGCAGGCAGACCTGCGGCTTGTGGCATCAAATGCCCCACTCGTCGCACGGGCCTTTCTCATGCTCCACCGAGCCCATACGCAAGCAAACGAGCGCCTTGCTTCGCTTGATGCGGCGCTCGGCCAGGACGGCATACGCCACGGAGCTTCGCCTTGGGACGAGGTCCGAGACTTTTTCCATTATTGCGACAACTACATCGATGCAGTTGACCGGACGGCGGAGCGCTTCACTGGGACCGGAACAGCGGACCAGGCCGTCGAGAAGGCATGCAGAAAGCTCGACATCAAGATCCGGGACGCGGAGGACGAAGGCGAAATCAGACGTTACGACGCGAAAACGCGGACACTCTGGCTTTCGCCTTTGCCGTCCGAATCGACACGGCGCTTCCAGGCATTGCACCAGATTGCGCTGGAGGCCCATGACGATCTCATTGAGGCGACGCTGGATCTGGCACGGTTCCAGACCGAAACGGCGCGCAAGATCGCCAAGATCGGGTTGGCAAACTATTTTGCAGGAGCTGCCCTCATGCCTTACCGGACTTTCCTGGCCGCGGCGCGCGACACGCGCTACGACCTCGATCGTCTCGCGCAGCGCTTCGGGGCGTCACTTGAACAAGTCGCTCATCGTCTTTCAACTCTGCAGCGACCGGGGGCCAAGGGCGTCCCGTTTTTCTTTGTCCGGGTCGATCAGGCTGGCACGATCACGAAGCGCCATTCGGCAACTCCACTTCAGTTCGCGCGTTATGGCGGCGCATGCCCGCTGTGGAACGTGCACCGCGCCTTCGAGACTCCCGGACAGTTCTTGAGGCAACTCGCCGAGACACCGGATGGAATCCGGTATCTCTGCCTTGCCCGGGAGATCTCTGCGCCCGGGGAAGCGTTCCGTGCACCAGTCCGTCGCTTTGCGATAGCGCTTGGCTGCGAAATCAGCCACGCGAGCGAAATCGTGTATTCCGATGGCCTGGATCTTTCTGACGTCGAGAGCTTTGAGCCGATCGGAATATCCTGCCGGATTTGCGAACGCCGGAATTGCCACCAACGTTCCGTACCGCCATTGGAGAGCGAACTGATTATCGACCACAATCGGCGGCACACACTGCCTTACGAAGTGGCAGGATAGCGACGCGCTGCGGGAGCGTGTCTCGGCCTTGCCGTCGTCTCGTGGATGAAGGAAATGACGGCAAGTATCGGCATTCCGGTCAGATCGAATGGTGGGCGCGCCCACAAGCTACAGAGCGGTCCTGTCCGGACACTGGGTGTCTGCATTTGATCCTCGGTCTTGAAGATGTCGCCGACATGTCAGCAGGTTTCGGTGCTGTCATCTGCAGTCTTGGCCTGCACGAAGACGCGGCCTTCCCTTTGACCTGGCGGCCCGCTTCCAACACGGATGTGCAGCCATGATGCGCAACTTCGCAATTTTTGCCCATCGCAAGGTCCTGCACGGTATAGGATTTTCGATTGATCTCGATCCGATCGTCCTTGCCCAGGCCAGGGCCACTACTTATTGAACGGGTCATCGGTGCTCCGCCAATACGCATGATTGACGACAATCATGTTCTCACACGACGGTCCTGCAGGTGATGCCTTCAACTGAAGTCGCACCTGCGGAAGAATGGATTGAGGCGGACGTCGCGGCGAAAGAATGCCTCAAGTGCATCTCGCTCAACTCCTTGTCGCAAGCGACCCTGGCGGGAACCAAGTCGGTTTCGACGCATCTCGCAAGAGAAAGTGCCCCGCGAACGAAACCGACCGAACAGGTCACACTTCCTCGACAGCCTCGCGAATGAATGCGAGGCACGAAGGATCAGAAAACCGGTGGTCGGCACCCTTGACCAGCGTCAGACGCATGTCGGGACCGTCTGCATGTTCCAGAAGTCGAAGTGCGGTCGAAGTCGAGACCGCCTCGTCCTCGGTGCCCTGCAGGAACCGAACCGGGAACGGCAACGGAAGCGGGTCGCGCAATACCAGATTGCGGCGCCCGTCCTCGATCAGGCGCTTCGTGACAATGTAGGGCTCGTCCGAGTAGTCGGACGGCAGTGCGATTTGCCCCTCGACTTCCAGCGTCGACTTCTGAACATCGTCGAACTCCTTCCAATACCCGTCTTCCGTGAAGTCGGGAGCCGCAGCAATGGTGACGAGACCGCCAATCCTCTCGGGCATCCTGCGTGCCAAGAGGAGCGCAATCCAGCCGCCCATGGATGACCCGACAACGACCTGCGGCCCGTCGGTAAGGGCGTTGACGATGGCCGCGGCGTCGTCGGTCCAGTCACCGATCGTGCCCTCAAGAAAATCTCCCGATGATTCCCCGTGACCCGAATAGTCGAACCTTAGAAAGGCCCGGCCAGATTCTTGCGCCCATTGTTCAAGGTAGAGCGCCTTCGTGCCCGTCATGTCCGAGCGGAACCCGCCCAGAAACACGACACCGGGGCCTGTGCCTTCGATTTGGCTGTATGCAAGCCGTCGCCCGTCGTGCTGGAAGAAGCGAGTCATTGATGTGCACCCCATTTTTGGCAGGAACGAATGGCAGCCTGTCTTGCAGTCGTGACGGCGTGAATCACGGCATGCGCATTATTCTGGACTGTCGCGGAGCGAGCAACGCGAAATGCCTTCAGCGCATTTGCCGACAACTCCGGGCCTTGCATTTGCGCGCAGACAGCTCCTGCACTGAATTCCCCAGGTCCCACGCCCGGTCCTTCAACGCCGCCTTGGCATCGCCGAGCGGGTCGTGCGTTCTTGCGGAAAGGAACTGACTCCAAGGGACAGTTGCCTCCGTGAACCCTGCTAGCCACGGAAGATTGGTCACATGATCCAGACCCCACGCATGCTCCAAATTCAGTGTCACCGGCATGCGTCTGAAGTGTCGCACTGCACGTCTGGCGACCATCTGTCGAGTCATGTACGTGAGGCCATGCAATGACCTTGTCGAAGTTCATGAGATCACCTGACGTTCTGGTTGTCGGCGGCGGCAATGCGGCGCTCTGCGCGGCAATCTCTGCGCGTGAGGCGGGTGCGTCGGTGCAACTCCTTGAACGTGCTCCGAAGCCGTACCGGGGCGGAAACTCCCGGCACACCCGAAACTTCCGGTGCATGCATGCCGGACCGCTCGGTCAACTCACCGATACCTATGGCGAGGACGAGTACTTCAGCGACTTGATGCAGGTCACGGGCGGGAAGACGGATGAGGCACTGGCCCGAATGGTGATTCGACATTCCGAGCACTGCTATCCGTGGATGGAGACGCACGGGGTGAGATTCCAGCCTTCGCTGTCGGGTACGCTTTCGCTCAGCCGCACCAACGCCTTCTTCCTGGGCGGTGGCAAGGCACTGGTCAACGCCTACTACCGTACGGCCGGGCAGCTCGGTGTCGAAGTCGCCTATGACGCGGAAGTGAAGCATCTGGCGCTGACCGACCAGGTCTCCGAAGTGCATGCGACAATCGAAGGACGGGACGTCTCACTTGAACCTGGTGCCGTGGTCGTCGCCTCAGGCGGGTTCGAGGCAGACGTCGACTGGCTTGCCCGGGCTTGGGGCGAAGCCGCGAGAAACTTCCTGATTCGAGGCACACCCTACAACCGGGGTGAAGTGCTGCGCGACCTGCTGGATCAGGGCATCGAGAGCGTCGGCGACCCCACCCAATGTCATGCCGTGGCCATCGACGGCCGCGCGCCCAGATTCGATGGCGGAATCGTGACTAGGCTGGATTGCGTACCGTTCTCGATCGTCGTGAACAAGGAGGGGAAACGGTTCTACGACGAAGGCGAGGACATGTGGCCCAAGCGCTATGCTATCTGGGGTCGCCTTGTGGCGACCCAGCCCAACCAGGTGGGCTTCGCGATCATCGATGCAAAGTCGCGGGAACTCTTCATGCCGTCAGTGTTCCCGCCGGTGGAGGCAGGCACAATTGATGAACTGGCCCGGAAATTGCGTTTGCCGGAAGAAGCCCTCGGTCAGACAGTCGGTCAATTCAATGCAGCCTGCGTGGACGGATCGTTTCATCCAACCGAACTTGACGGGCTCGCAACCGTCGGACTTGATCCGCCGAAATCGAACTGGGCCCGACCGATCACCGAGCCACCGTTCCTTGGCTACGAGCTTCGCCCGGGCGTGACCTTCACATATCTCGGGCTCAAGGTCGACAAGTCTGCGCAAGTGCAGGGCACGGACGGGCCGGTCGAGAACCTATGGGCGGCCGGCGAGATCATGGCGGGTTCGATCCTGGGCCAAGGCTACCTGGCAGGATTTGGCATGGCGATCGGCACGGTCTTTGGCCGCCTTGCGGGAAAAAGTGCAGCAGCCCATGTTCGTTGAATCCGTTTCAGAGGCCCGTCGACAAGCCGATATCTGCAATGCCTGCCGGTATTGCGAAGGCTACTGCTCGGTCTTCCCGGCAATGTTCAGCAAGCGGGAGTTCCATGATGGCGACCTGACGCAATTCGCCAACCTCTGCCATAATTGCCGGGGCTGCTACTACGCCTGCCAGTATACCGAGCCGCACGAATTCGCATTGAACCTGCCTGGGGCGCTGGCCGAACTGCGACACGAAAGCTGGAAGGCCTTCGCCTGGCCGCGCGTGCTGGCGGCTCTCTTCGACCGGGCGGGCGTGGCAGTGGCAGCAGGGCTGACACTGGCCTTCGCCACGCTCTTCTGGACGGCGTCAGTCTTGAGACCCGAAAACGGCGAAGGGTTCTATGCGATCATGTCACATGGGCTGATGGTTGCAATCTTTGCCCCTGCCTTCGTTTTGCCCCTCTTCGCGGTCGCGGTCTCGCTCCTGCGATACTGGCGATTCGTGGATGGCGGCACGCTGCGCCCAAGGGCAGTCTGGGCCGCGTGCCGTGCAGCCGGATCTATGCAGGACCTGTCCGGCGGCCATGGCGACGGCTGCAATTTCGAAGACGAGGACCGATACTCAAATGCGCGAAGGCATCTGCATCAGGCGACCCTTTACGGGTTCCTGCTGTGCTTCGCGTCCACTGCCAGCGGAACGGTGCTGCACTATGGCTTCGGGCTGGAGGCGCCATACGGACTCGTCAGTTTGCCCAAGCTCTTCGGACTGCCGGGCGGCATCCTCCTGTGCGTCGGCACTGCCGGGCTGGCCTGGCTCAAGACGAAAGCCGACCCGGAGCTCGGCTCACCAAGGACATGGGGTGGAGAAATGGCCTTCGTGCTGCTGCTCTTCACGGTCAGTGCCACTGGCCTTGCACTGTATGTTGCCACAGGCAGCGACGCTGTCGCATGGCTGCTACCCGTTCATCTTGGAACGGTCCTCACGTTCTTCCTGCTGACCCCCTATTCGAAGATGGCCCACGGATTCTACCGGCTGGCTGCATTGACCAAGGACGCGGAGTGCAAGCCATGATCGTCGGCATGCCAGACCGCTTCACCGGGAACGCCCGCCGGAGCACAATCCATGCGGGTGAATGGAGAATTCGAAGTCATGAAGCCAAGGCGCTGAAGCTTGCAGCCTGTGGAGACGGCATGTTGCGGCTAGGTTCCTTGGCGGGACGGCTCCATCGCCATGGCGAATCCTGAATGTGCAAATTGTGCAAATTCGTCGCAATCCACAAGAAAACTCGCAATGGACGTTGACATCATCAGGCTCCCGCGCCATCTGCGCACCAAATAACCCGCAACCGGGCGTTCCGTGGGCGCCAAACCGACGAGGAGCACGAGGCCGATGGCCCAGATTTCCCTTACCTTTCCTGACGGCAATTCGCGTAGCTACGAGGCAGGCATAACCCCGCACGGCGTGGCGGCGGACATCTCTGTCTCGCTTGGCAAGAAGGCAATCAGCGCCACCGTGAACGGCGTGCATTGGGACCTGGCCTGGCCCATAGAATCGGACGCGGCCATCAGCATTCACACCATGCAGGACGACGAGCAGGCGCTCGAACTCATCAGGCACGACCTTGCACATGTCATGGCACGAGCGGTTCAGGAAATCTGGCCCGACGTCAGGGTGACGATCGGGCCGGTCATTGAGCACGGCTGGTACTACGACTTTGACCGGGAAGAACACTTCACGCCGGACGACCTCGGCAAGATCGAGGCCAAGATGAAGGAAATCATCAACGCCCGTGATCCGGTTCACACGGAGGTCTGGGACCGTGAACGTGCGCGTCAGCACTATCGTGACAATGACGAACCCTACAAGATGGAACTGGTTGACACGATCCCCGGTTCGGAACCAATCCGCATGTACTGGCACGGGGATTGGCAGGATCTCTGTCGCGGTCCGCATCTGCAGCACACCGGCCAGTTGCCTGCAGACGCTTTCCGCCTGACCAGCATTGCAGGAGCATATTGGCGGGGTGACAGCAATCGCGAGATGCTCCAGCGCATATACGGGGTTGCCTTCAAGAATCGTGACGGCCTGAAGCAGCACCTGCACATGCTCGAGGAGGCCGCGAAGCGCGACCACCGGAGGATCGGGCGCGAAATGCACCTCTTCCACATGCAGGAGGAAGCGCCCGGCCAGGTCTTCTGGCATCCGAATGGCTGGACCATCTACACGGCCCTGCAGGACTACATGCGCCGCCGTCAGCACGCAGGCGGATACGTGGAAGTGAACACGCCGCAAATCGTCGCTCGAAAGCTGTGGGAGGAAAGCGGCCACTGGGACAAGTTCCAGGAACACATCTTCACGCTCGAAGTGGACGAGGAGCATGCCCGCGAGAAGGCGGTGAATGCACTGAAGCCGATGAATTGCCCGTGCCACGTGCAGATATTCAACCAGGGCATCAAGTCCTATCGGGACCTCCCGCTGCGCATCGCGGAATTCGGATCCTGCAGCCGCTACGAACCGTCCGGTGCCCTGCACGGGATCATGCGCGTTCGCGGCTTCACGCAGGATGACGGGCACATTTTCTGCCTTGAGGATCAGATCGAAAGCGAGACGGCTCGCTATATTGATTTTCTTTCCGACATCTATGCCGATCTCGGGTTTCCCGAGTTCAAGGTGAAGTTCGCCGATCGTCCGGAAGTGCGCGCAGGCACGGACGAGACGTGGGACAAGGCGGAGGAAGCCTTGCTGCACGCAACGAGGGCAGCCGGAATCGAACCTGACCTGAACCCAGGCGAGGGCGCGTTCTACGGACCAAAGCTGGAATTTGTCCTGACCGACGCGATCGGGCGCGACTGGCAGTGCGGAACCCACCAGGTCGATTTTGTGCTGCCTGAACGACTGAATGCCACGTATGTAGGCGAGGATGGAGCCAAGCACCGTCCCGTCATGCTGCATCGTGCCGCGCTTGGATCATTTGAACGCTTCATCGGCATCCTGATCGAGAACAGCGAAGGCCGGCTTCCGTTCTGGCTGGCTCCGCGTCAGGTCGTTGTGGCCTCGATCACGTCGGACGCGAACGAGCATGCCGCCAGAATTGTTGGTGAACTTGTGAACGCTGGCGTTCGTGCGGAACCCGACATCCGGAACGAGAAGATCAGCTACAAGGTTCGCGAGCACTCGATTGGCAAGGTGCCGGTGATCCTGGCAGTTGGCCGCCGCGAAGTGGATGATGGGACCGTGAGCGTCAGGAGGCTCGGCAGCAAGGCAACCGAGACCCGTGCGCTCGCCGATGCCATCCAGGAACTTGCATCCGAGGCTCTCCCGCCAGATCTCCGGTGGGACGACCAGGTGCACTCCGAATGTGGCGCAGCATAGGCGTCTGCGATGGCCGAAGGCTTGCGATATTTCATTTTTTGACAACACTGTCAGCACACGCAGCCGTGAATGGAAGTCTGATCCGATCCCGTCTTGAATGCCCGGGTCGACTCAACGACAAAATCTCAACTGAATGAGGACATCCAAATGTCGAAAACGACCAAGACCTTGGCGGCCGCTGGCGCTCTTGCAACCGCGTTGGCTGCGTCACTGGCTGTGCCCGCGCAAGCCCAGACAAAGGAGAAGTGCTACGGCGTTTCGCTGGCCGGCGAAAATGACTGTGCAGCCGGTCCCGGCACCACCTGCTCCGGCACCTCCACCGTTGACTACCAAGGCAATGCCTGGACGCTTGTCGACACGGGCACCTGCTCCGAAATCGAGTTGCCTGCAATGGCCGACGGTTCGCCACGCATGGGCTCACTCGAGCCGCTCGAACGCGACCTGCCCAGCTAAGGCCCTGACATTTGAAGGCGTCTCCTGCATTGTTGGAGACGCCTCAACTTCCGGACTCCATCAATGCTGGATGCCACCACCCACAGATTTGCCCGGCTGCCCGATGCGCCAGGGGTCGGCTACAAGCCACAGCACTTCAGCGAGATAGTGGACGATGCCGGGCCGGTTGCCTGGCTGGAGATTCACGCAGAAAACTACATGGGCGACGGCGGTCGGCCCATCGCCCAGCTCAGGCATCTCTCAGAGCGCTTCGCGTTTTCCGTGCATGGAGTCGGTCTCTCAATCGGCGGCGAAGGTCCGCTGGATTCCGAGCACCTTGCACGGCTCAGGCACCTCGTCGACTGGCTTGATCCGGCGAGCTTTTCCGAACATCTGGCGTGGTCGACCCACGATTCCGCGTTTCTCAACGACCTGCTTCCCCTCCCCTACACCGAGGCAAGTCTTGCCCGAGTCGCGGAGCATGTCGACGAAGTCCAGGAGGTCGTTGGGCGACGCATGCTGCTGGAAAACCCCTCGTCCTATCTCACGTTCGAAGAGTCCACGCTGACCGAGACCGAATTCCTCCGCGAGGTCGCCAAGCGAACCGGTTGCGGGCTCCTGCTCGACGTGAACAACGTCTTTGTCAGCGCCACCAATCTTGGCACTGATCCGATATCGTACATCGACGCGTTCCCCATCGAACTGGTCGGAGAAATCCACCTCGGCGGTCATGACGACGATGAAGACGACCATGGCGCTCCCCTGCTGATTGACAATCATGGCCGCGAGGTCGCGGACCCGGTCTGGTCACTGTTCGAATACATGATCGGGAAGTCCGGTCCCAAGCCAAGCCTCATTGAGTGGGACAACGATGTCCCCGAATGGCCGGTCCTCAAGGCTGAGGCCTGTCGTGCCGCCGAGATCCTGGAAACCGCGAACGCATGACGGTCGACCAGACCACGTTTCGGGAAGCGCTTCTGAATCCGGAGGCTGCGCGGCCAGATGGCCTGAGCGACGGCAAGGGCCGACCGGCAGGACGCCGATTCGACGTCTATCGCAACAATGTCACCGTCTCGTTGACCGAAGCGCTCGAGGTGGGCTTTCCGGTCATCCGCAAACTGGTCGGGCAAGACAATTTCAAGGTGCTTGCTGCAGCGTATCTGCGCCATCATCCGCCACGTTCGCCGCTGATGATGCGTTTCGGGGCCGACATGCCCTTGTTTCTGGCCGAATTCGAACCCACGAAGCAAACCGGTTACCTGCCGGACGTCGCGCGGCTCGAACTTGCAATCCGGGAAAGCTATCACGCGGCCGACGCGGATCCGATCAGCCGTTCAGAACTCGAGGCGCTGCCTCCGGAGGCGTTGATTGGCTCCCGCGTAAGGCTTGCCTCCTCGTTGCGGCTGGTGCGATCACCCTGGCCGATTTTCTCCATCTGGCGTTTCAATGTCGAGGAAGGCGCGAAAAGTCCGGAAATGGCCGCCGAAGACGTGCTGGTCGCGCGGCCGGATCTGGACCCGGTTCCCGAACTGCTGCCGTCAGGCGGAGCTGAATTCATCAATGCACTCTTGACGGGTGCGACATTCGGAGATGCAATGGACGAGGCATCAGAAGCATCCCGGGACTTTGACTTGCCGGCGGTGCTCACCCTCTTGGTCGAAATGAAGACCATGATCGAAATTGGAGGATAGCTTTCATGACCAGAAATATCCTGCTGCTGCCGGACCGGCTGCTTGCACTGATCGAGCCGGCAGCCACGCCAGTTCTGACCACGCTTGCGCGCTTCATTTTTGCCGCAGTCCTGCTCGTCTACTATCTCAACTCCGCGCTCACCAAGATTCCCGAAGGCCTGATCAATCTGGTATCGCCGAGCTTCAATGCCTTTGCACAGATTTTCCCCAAGGAGGCCGAAGCCGTGGCCTATGACGTCACCAGCGCAACGATCTTCCAGAAACTTGTGATCCTCGCCGGAACCTGGGCGGAATTCGTGCTTCCGTGCCTCGTGGTCATCGGCTTGTTCACCCGTGCAGCCGCGCTCGGCATGATTGGCTTCGTGACGATTCAGAGCCTCACCGACATTTTCGGCCATGGCGGAGAGACAGGTGCATGGTTTGACCGACTTTCGGACGCGGTCATTCTGGACCAGCGCGCCTTTTGGGTCTTCCTGCTTCTCTACCTGCTCTTCCGGGGCGGCGGCCCGATTTCAGTCGACCGATTGCTAGACGCGGCTTTTGATCGAAACAGGTAGGACGGAACCAGATACTCAGTTGATCAAGGCCTATTCGCCAAGATGCCGCGCCCTTGCCGCTGAATTCCAGCCAAGCGTGACCAGTTCGCCATCGACGATGACGGGGCGCCTCATGAGTGAGGGGTGCCTGGCAATCATGTCTTCTGGCGTTCCCTGACGCTCGGTTTCGGGCAGATTGCGCCAAGTGGTCGAGCACCGGTTTACGAGGGCATCGCCAAACTCTCGCAGGAATTGGTCAATCAGGTCGGCATCCAATTGGCTCTTGCGGACATCCACGAATTTCACGTCCTTGCCGGCAAAATTCAGTTCCTGGATTGCCGTCCGGCAAGTGCTGCAACTCTTCAACCCGTACATTGTCGCCATTCTGGTTCATGTCCCTGTCATGAGAGTTCTGGGAATCAAATACTACGATGCCATGCAATCCGGCCAGTGCCACAACGCAACCAATGCAATCTCATTTCATTCCCAATTTCCGACAGGAGCCTGCCGCGGGGCCCTTGACTATTGCATCCGACACCAACGGGCAGCACTATTTGAAGTGTTGAGTTTCTCCGTGACAGCCAAAGGTGAAGAGAGCCCTCAGTGGAGCGGTAGCATCCGGAGAGATGGGCGCCAACTGGAAAGGAAGAGTGCATCCTCAAGCGTGGACAAGCGAGCCGGTGCGAAATTGTGACCCACCATATTGCGAGGTTGTCCTTCGAAGGGCACGGTGAGAAAGTATGACGGAACATCGGAGAGGTCTGACATGAAGATCACTTGGTACGGTCAAGCCAGCTTCGGCATCGAATGCGATGACGGAACTCGTATTGTGACAGACCCCTACGACCCAGATAAGGCAGGTTTCAAGCCCTTCTCCGATCCTGCGGACATCGTCATAAAGTCCAGCAGCAACGACGATTTTCACGACAATGACCATCTGGTTCCGAAGAGGGATGGCGCGACAGTAATTGACGCGCTGGAAGTCGCCCTTTGCAGCAAGGAGACCAGTTCACATGGAATCACTTTCCACGCAATTGAAGCAATGGAGCATCTGGAGCATCCAAGTCGGGACCCCGACCAAAATGCGATGTACCGCTTCAACGTCGACGGATTTGAGATCGGACATATGGGCGACATGGGAAACGATTTTTCCACCGCGCAGCTGTCGTTTTTCAGGGACATCGATGTCCTTTTGAGCCATGCAGGCGGCTATCCGGTGATCTCTCTGGAAGAGCTGAACCGAATTGCCGAAATCGTGCGCCCCCGGCTCGTCATCCCCATGCACTTTCGTACTCTATGCTACAGGCCGTGCGAAATGCATTTCATTTCGGCATTTCTTGAGTCATTTGGCGAGGAACGCGTCGACTTTGCCTGCAAAAGCGCCATCTCGCTCAAACCTGGGGATCTGCCAAATGAGACGCGTGCGATCGTTTTGGATTATCACTGAACCAATTCGAATGTGGGGAGATCGGCCTGGGATACTTGATCTGCACAATGCAGGTTGCCAACGGGCCGCCCTCACGCAGCCTTGCCACGCTTCTCTCCGATCTGGCCGAGCTGATGCCGAACGAGGTGGCGTTCCGGGCAACCCGGACATGCATTGGCATCGCGGCCGACGCCCCTCCAAAGCCGAGTCGTTGAACTTCTGGATGTTGACCGTGCCAAGTTCCTCTCGTGACGGGCGCAGCCTGGACAGTTACATGTAAAGTCCTGGCCCAATTCAACCATCTTGCTGATGACAAGGAATTTTCTGAGAAAATGGCAATGAAGTTCCGGCCAATTGACTGATTTGCAGCTTTCCTCGTGATCATCACTGCAGATCCAAACCGAACCAATCCTGGTGGCTCACACCGCGTTCGCTTTGACATTGAAATGGTGCGCAGCCGGTCACCAATCATGTTCACGTACAGAATTGCCAGAAACATTACCGCTACCAGCACGAACGCCATGTCCGGCACCTTGGAGACTTCCTCGAAACCGTCGCCGTCCATTTTTGCTCAAGATGGCGTAGGCGGCGGGATTCCCACGCCGAGAAAGGCCAACGCTCCTCCGATGATGACTACAATCGACATGCCGAACAGGCCCAGAGACAGCATTGGCACGTGAGTTGCCGTCGCCTCTCTACCCGCCAACTGGCCGTCGGTTCCGGGCACGGTGCCGGTTTGCAAGGGAGCAATATGCACAAGAAGAGCCGAAATTGAGCGTCGTCGCTACGTCGCCTGTCACTTTCCGCTTGTCTGATTCAAGCCAGGTGGCAGCAGTTCACCCGCACACGTCTCAACCAGAAAAGTGCAATAGCATCTCCGGCATTTCTCCATTCGCATGAAAGCCGCCGGGAACGAGTTCCGCCCGGTCCAGATGGATTTTGACGATCTCCCCGCTCGCCAACGCGACCAGCACATGCTCCCCGTCGTGCATTGGCAAGGCATGAAATGGTTCCCCCGGCACTTCCACCGTCGTGCGCCGCGTCAAGTCACTGGCATCTAGCAAATCCACAAAGCCTCGTTCGGCGTCCTCGTCATAGGTCGTCACCAATACAACCAATCCATCCACGGTCGCGAACGGCCAGCCGGGCACCGCCGTCAATGGAACTGTCTTGACAACCTGCCGTGCCGCGCGGTTGATGACGTGAAGCATCGGACGATTGAGATGCCCGACAAACAGCTGCTGATCGTCATGTGAAACGCGGATTGCCTGCGCGCCAACCGGTAGCGGAATTTGGGCCCGCATCTCTTTGGAATTGACATCCAATTCGCAGATATACGGATACTCCTTGGCTGAAATGTAGACCGTGCTGCCATCGGATGTCCCCGCCAGGAAATGCCCGGGCACCCCTATATGGATCGTGTGCTCAATTTCCCATGTCGCCGGATCCAGAACCAAGACGCAGCAGTTCTCCTCAACTGTCACCCAAATCATGCCGTCGGGGTCAGTCATCAGTGCGTGCGGCCCGAAATAAGGGCCCAGGTCGACGTGACCAGCAAGTTTCATCCGGGTCAGGTCGACGACCGCCAGCCGATTGTCTGGCGCATTCAGGCCGTAGTCTTTGTCGCCATAGAGCGACACGAAGGCGTGGCTGCCGTCCTTGGTGATTGCAATCTCATGCGGCTTTGAGATTCCTGCGGTGCCAACCGGCACACACGCCAATCGCTCGCCCGAGATGGCGTCGAAAGCTGACAGGCTGACGTTGCTCTTGACGGTTGCGAGTATCCGTTCGCTTGTCTGCTCCAATTTGTTCCTGCCCCTCACAATTGGCCCAGCGCGCTAGGCAATGTGCGTTGCGTAGGGTGCTGCATTAGAAAGCCTGATCATCTCACGTAGCATCGCTTCGGTCATCTCCGCCTTTCGTGCAGCGAAATTCGAATCGAACCAGAGATTGTGCATCTCGTGCGGGACGGCGTCACGGTAATTTATCTGCCCGCCTATCATTCACTGCCAGACGGTCAAGCGCCAGTTATTCTGAATGAACGTCGTCGTGCGCAGTCGTATCTCGGTACCCAAATGGACACCAAGTTCATCCTTATGGCACATAACTCCCAAAGGTTTCGCTTGAGTTTTTCAAAAATTGCCTCAGACTCCAGCCAGCATTGGACGTCAAGCCGTTTGCCTCACCTTGGCATTCGTCTTGGTTTTTTTCGCTGCTCGAAGACTGGCTCGGACTATCCGGGCGAGAATACCAAAGGATAACTACCATGCCTACTGGCACTGTGAAGTGGTTCAATACCCACAAAGGCTACGGGTTCATCGCGCCCGACGAAGGCGGAAAGGACGTGTTCGTTCACGTCTCAGCCGTGCAAAAGGCCGGATTGACCGGCCTGAGCGACAATCAGAAGGTCGAGTACGAGTTGGCCGAAGGCCGGGACGGCCGCCAAATGGCGGACGAACTGAAGGCCATCTGACGAGTCAGCACTGACACTGCATGTGTTCATGAATCCGCCGGCGGCGTACGCGTCGGCGGATTCATGCTTGTATTGGATGGTTGTCGGCACGTTGCACAGTTGAGTGGGCGATGCGGTGCGAGTTCGTTCGCACACCACCTTCCGAAGCTTTGCCGTTGAACGCACCTCTGACGTCAGGGATGCGAACGCGCTTGGCGTGGGCCGATGGCACAACGATGCGCAATGCCACGCTCGCGGCTCAACGGTGCCGAACGCGAATCGACATTGAAGGTGGCAATTTCCAAGCAAGCGGAACGTGGGCAACAGTCAACAGAACGCCATCAGCGAATCAGGCCTTGGAATTCCCTCCACTCGCCTTTTGACATGCCGGACGCCTCTTGCGTCACGTCCTCGCCAGCCAGCATCCTGCGAACGCAGTCGAGGGCCGATGCAGAAAGGGTCGCGCCGCCCAGTCGATAATCCTTGAACGCCCTGTAGGCGAACGGAACCCAGTCGGCGACCAGCTTGCAGATTTCCTCCGCGTATACGCGAATTTCGTACTGCGCGTGGGCATCCGCCCTCAGTCGCAGAAAGTGGAAGAGGTTGTGCAAGTCCGTTTTCCAGTACCACTGGGTATACACGTTGGCGGGCAGGTTCATGCGCGCAAGCTCCCTGGCCAGCCCCATCTTGCCATCCTGAGAAATCATTTGCTCATAGTGGTCGTAGCAAAGCATGGAATCGGTCTTCAGGATTTCCAGGACGCGGGCCGCCTCCTCTCCCGTCAACGCCTCGCCACGGCCTTGGCTGTTCACGGTCGATTGCGCGGCAAGGTCGTCCGGGCTCGGGATGTAGAATTCGCGATCCAGAATCGAATAGCGCGCCGAATACTCGTTCACGTTGGCGGTACGGTGACGGACCCACTGGCGCGCAACGAACACGGGCAGCTTCACGTGCAGCTTGATCTCGCACATCTCGAAGGGGGTCGAATGCGAATGGCGCATCAAGTAGCGGATCAGGCCTTCATCATTGGATACGGATTTCGTTCCCTTTCCGTAGCTCACGCGAGCCGCCTGGGTGATCGCAGCGTCGTCACCCATATAATCAATGACCCGGACAAACCCGTGATCCAAGACCGGGTAGATTGTGTAGAGATGATCCTCCATCCCAATTGCCGTCACGCGCCGTGTCGACTGCTTCGCCGCACGCATCTCGGCAATTTCCGTTTCGGGGTCCTGAATCACGTCCTCTGCCATGCGCTCGTTCTTTTCATTCAATTCATCGGACAACCGCAGCATAGTGACGTCTCTCCCTACCACAACATACGAAGGGCCCGCTGAAGCAGATTTTCGGCTTCTTGCCTGCAACTGAATCGAAGGCTCGCAGGATCATCTCAGGACCGACCTACGACATGCAAAGTCGCTCACATCGGCGGTTCGGTGTTGAGCGCGCCCGGCAATGCGGTAGGCTGCCCGGAACTTGAAAGGAGTGACTCGCATGGGAATCGAATACCTGCACACGATGGTGCGCGTGAAGGATCTTGAGAAGTCCAAGGCCTTTTACGAGCTTCTGGGCCTCAAGGAGACGCGCCGGATCGAGAACGAGAACGGGCGGTTCACGTTGGTGTTCCTGTCGCCTCCCGGGCAGGAAAACGCGGATGTCGAACTAACCTTCAACTGGGATGGCGATGACGGGCTCCCCTCGGACAGCAGGCATTTCGGGCATCTCGCCTACCGGGTCGATGACATCTATGAGACGTGCCAGCACCTGATGGACAACGGTGTTACGATCAACCGTCATCCACGTGACGGTCACATGGCCTTTGTCCGATCACCCGACAATGTCTCGGTCGAGTTGCTTCAACGAGGTGAGCACCTGCCGTCTGCCGAACCATGGGCGAGCATGGAGAATGTCGGCCACTGGTAGTCGGACTCTCCAGCTTCGTACTGGGACGGTAGTTCTTGCGAAATTTCCGTGGGTCGAGGAGTACCTCGTTCCCACTGCCCGGATTGAATTTGGACGCGCCTTGCCACTCCATCAAGGGAACGGATTCATTGTTTGTGGAGTCGGCTTGATTCGTCCGCACATGCCATCGGACTTGATGATGCCCAGTTGATTGCAGGTCGAGGACGCCTTCCGAAAACCGGACATCGCTAGCTGGGCTGCCCGGAGGCCGTCCCGTGAACCTTGATGCGTGCAATCAAGAAAATGAAGCGATCGGGAGGTTCTGCCTTCCCGCTGACCCACGCGTAAAGATCCTGATCGTTCTCGCGAAGCAGATCTTCGTAAAGATCGAGATCGGATGCGCCGAGCGCACCTCCGACTTCATCCCAGAACCGACCCAGGACCAAGTCCATTTCCCTGGTACCTCGTCGCCAGGAACGAAAGCCCAATCGACGAAGTCGAGTGTCACGATCCTCGGTCATGCACTTCGCCGGCAGCTTGACCCAGGCGCTTCTCGAGAACACCGAGCCGCGCGACCGAACGCTGCATCTCAGCTCTGAGCGTTCGCATTTCGTGCAAGAGCTCGCTCATTCGTAACGATCCCTCCTCGGCTTCCGAGCCTACGCCCTGGCCCTCACCCGTCAGCAGCCAGGAAATCGAGACGTCCAGCACGCCTGCCAGCATTTGGAGCCTGTTTGCACGCGGCTCACGTATGTCGTTCTCCCAACCCTCCAAGGTCTTCAACGAGACGCCGAGACGGCGGGCCAGCGCCTTTTGCGTCATGCCCTGAGCACTTCTTGCCGCGGCAAGCCTGTCCCCGAAAGTCGCAGCGTCCTCCGCAAACCAGTTCTTCCCGTCGTTGTCTTCCATGATGCCCTCAATCCGCTTGTGAACCGCAAAGCCACCTTCTATCACGATTGCGCCCCAGTTCCATCCGGTGACGACCATGCGACTACTTTCTGTGACACTCGATCGTGTCAAACCGTCGCCAACGGTTGCCCTGACAGGCCTCGTCGCCGCATTGAAGGAGCAAGGCCGCGACATCATCAGCCTTGGGGCCGGGGAACCGGACTTCCCTACGCCGCCGCACATCTGCGCAGCCGGAAAGGACGCCATCGACTTGGGTCGCACGCGTTATACTGCTGTGGACGGGATCAACGAATTGAAAGAGGCGATTGCCGCCAAGTTCGCACGAGACAATGAACTCGCATACCCACCCGAGCAGATCATCGTGAGCACGGGCGGCAAGCAGGTGCTTTACAACGCGCTGATGGCGACACTTAATCCCGATGACGAGGTGATCATTCCTGCACCCTATTGGGTCAGCTATCCGGACATAGTGCGACTCGCCGGCGGAACGCCGTCAATCGTCGAAACCAGGATCGAGGATGGATTCAGGATCTCGCCCGCACAGCTCGAAGCGGCAATCACTTCCCGGACGAAATGGCTGATCTTCAACGCGCCTTCCAATCCGACTGGGGCTGGCTACTCGCCCGACCAACTGAAGGCCCTGACAGATGTGCTGGAACGGCACCCGAACGTCTGCATCCTGAGCGACGACATTTACGAGCATATCGCCTTTCCGGGGTATACGTTCTCGACTCCGGCCCAGGTGGCTCCCGGACTCTTCGAACGCACGCTGACGGTGAATGGCGTCTCAAAGGCCTATGCGATGACTGGCTGGAGGATCGGCTATGCTGGCGGTCCGGCCGAACTGGTCACTGCAATGCGGACCATCCAGTCGCAATCGACGACCAACCCGTCCTCGATCAGCCAGTGGGCTGCCGTCGAGGCGCTGAACGGACCGCAGGACTTTCTGGAAGATGCCGTCAAGTCCTTCCACAGACGCCGGGATCTTGTTGTGGCCGCATTGAATGCAACGGACGGCGTGTCCTGTCCGGTGCCCGAGGGCGCATTCTACGTCTATCCTTCCATTGCGGGGTGCATCGGCAAGACTTCGGCAGCTGGCACGGCAATCGAATCAGATGAGGACTTCTGTTCCGCGCTTCTCGAAGAAACCGGTGTGGCGACGGTCTTTGGCGGCGCGTTCGGGACCTCGCCACATTTCAGGATAAGCTACGCCGCCTCGGACGAGCAATTGTCTGAAGCGATGTCTCGCATCCAGGACTTCTGTGCCAAGCTTGCATGAGCGCGTTGTAGTTGAAGTTCGCCTGGATCACGCCGCATTGGGCAGGACTGAGCAACATCCCGAGGTCGGTCATTCGACCCACATATGACGTGCTTGCCGACTTCGGCCTTTGTGACTCCTCGCGCAAGAGCGACTACTCCCACGGCGTCACGTCGCCCTTCACGCCGCGCCAGGCCCTTGCGACCAGTTCCCTGCCAAGGACGCGCTCAGGATTCGTCGGCGGCGGCATTCTCACGCCGACAAGCGGCTTGAACCCGAAACGACCATAGTAAGGCGCATCTCCCACGAGCATAACCCGTTCCCAGCCCGTGGCTTTCGCGAGTGCCCCTTCGATCAGCAACCCGCCCACACCTTCGCCCTGCCTTGTCGGATGCACGGCGACAGGCCCAAGGAGCAGGGCCGGTGCTCCGCCCGCCTTCACCGGCCAGAACCGGATCGCGCCGCCGAGAATGCCGTCCTCGTCCCGCGCCGTGAGACAAAGATCACGCACAGGGTCAGTTCCGTCGCGCAAACGGTATGACGAAAGGGCCTCGCGCCCTGGCGCAAAGCTGAGATCGAATAGCGTCTCGACCTCCCACCAATCCTCTTCCGTTTCGACGTTGAGTTGCACTGCCCGAACCCGTCAATTCGTTATGGAGCGCCCGTAGCACATGCGTTAGGCGATGCACAAATTCAGAGGAAAGCACATGTTCTACAGACCCGGGGATGGCCACGGACTTCCCCGCAACCCGTTCAAGGCAATCGTGACACCGCGACCGATTGGATGGATTTCGTCGAGGGACGTGGATGGAGCGGAAAACATCGCTCCGTACTCGTTCTTCAACGCCGTGGCCGAAGAGCCTCCCCAAGTCATGTTTGCCTCAACTGGCGCAAAGGCCGATCAGGAGGACTCCAAGGACAGCGTCTCCAACATACGCAGAACTGGCGTCTTCTGTGTCAACATCGTGGAATACGCAATGCGGAACCGAATGAATGCCACCTCCGGTGACTATGGCAAGGACGTGGACGAGTTTGAGCACGCCGGGCTGGCCCGTGCACGCTGCAAGACAATTCCATGCTCTCGGGTCGACGGGGCTCCGGCCGCACTTGAATGCCGGCTTACGGAAATCGTCCGGCTCAGAGGCAAGGCGAACTGCATGGTGCTTGGTGAGGTGTCAGGAATCCACGTCCGTGACGACTGCCTGTCGGACGGACGCTTCGACGTCCTGAAATACCAGCCGCTGGCAAGATCGGGCTATCGAGACTATTCTCGGATAACGGAACTCTTCGAAATGATCCGACCGTCTGATTGAACGGTCGCGTCGTCAGACAAGCCCAATTTCTTGAATGGCGCTGCGTTTTGCGAGCTTCAGTTAGTCTTCTGTCTCGGAATGAACGGCAAGGGCAGTGCCGGCACTCCGTCTTCGATCAGTTTCCGGGCCTCGTCTGAACGCGCTTCTCCGTGAATCGACCGTTGCGGCATCGCGCCCTCATGCATCGCGCGCGCTTCATTCACGAAACGGTCGCCGACATAGTCCGAGTTTTCCTCCACATGCGCCTTCAACTTGCGGATCGCGTCGGCGATTTCAGGGTCAGTCCCTGCTGCCATGGGTTTCGGCGTATCGTCCTTTGCCTCTTCATTGACTACCCTCTTGCGGGAGGCTCGCACCGGCGGTGCCATCAAGTCCTTGGAGATGCTGGCACTGTCGCATTCCGGACATGTCACATGACCAGCCGACACAAGTTCCGTGAACTTCTCGCTCGAGGCAAACCAGCTCTCAAAGCCGTGGCCATTGGCGCATTTTAGCGCGAACCGGATCATGGAATCTCCCTACCGCGTCAGTCTTGCTACGCTTGTCTGGCACGATTGGCAATGCAAGCGTCTGATCACGGGTGCGATTCTCGTATGGTTCACTTTTCGTATTCTTGATGTTCTTCGCGAATCATGCCGCAAGCGCGATTCTCACCACCGGCCGGTTGTCGTTGGCGCATTGCGGAGGCTTCCAGCCGCCGTTTCGACTCAGGCGGGG
>JAJDVJ010000042.1 GCA_022826205.1 Silicimonas sp.
ATCCGGTTTCCGAGCCACGGGATTGGCTGGGCGAACTGATCTCCCCGAAAACGTGCGAAAGGCAGGAGCGGGTTGTTGGCGCGCCGTCCCAGGGTACGGCTGCGGAGTTCCGGCATCACGTGTTACAACAGCGGCGACATCAATCTAGCTGCCAATAATACATGCAACTGGGGCACCGGAAACGACCAATCATGCTGCAAAATCCCTTTGCTTGGGCGGCAATCCTTCACATCCTTCCGTCGAGTTGCTGATCGAGGCTAGATGGACCATCGGCAGGAACTGCACCAAGCAAGCATTGGCGTAGGTGACGACACCCAGAGCAGGCGTCCAATAGACCGAAAATATGTCTAGGAATGCATCCTCAAACCAGCTCGTCGGACTGCAACTGCAGAAATCCAGATTTTCGCTCGCGCACGCAGCAGCGACACTTCGGTGTTGCAGCGGATTTTGACCAGATATTTGTGTTAAGGCCAAGCTCCTAAGTGGCTTTCGATCCGACTAACCTCGGCAACGTGCTAAAGTCGTGATCCTCGCAGTTGCATGCATTCTGTTCGCCCATGCTTATCCGCAAAATTGGTATGTCGGTGACACAAAAGCGGGCAGAAGGAGTCATCTATTCTCGGCATGGGCCAGCCTGGCGGCGTTTCAGGAGGCTGTCACACTTCAGATCGATAGAATTACTGCTCTCATCATAAGGCACTGTTTTTATTTCATAAAGATACTCTAAGGGAAATTCCTTGCGTAATGAGATGATTTTCAATAAACAAATATGGAAACGTTTCCATCGGGAGGTGGAAATTGCGCCAAGCCGCAACAATCAAGGACGTCGGCCAGCGGGCAGGGTGCGGAGTTGCCACCGTCAGCAGGGTGCTGAACAACACCGGTCCTGCCAGCGCCAAGATGCGTGAGCGGGTGCTGGCGGCGGCCGACGCTCTTGATTTTCAGTTCAGCGAAGTGGGCCGATCGCTGCAAAGCAGCACGACACGAACCATCGGATGCGTTGTGCCCTCGATCGAAAACCCGGTCTACGCGGATGCCGTCCAAGGTGCGCAGGCGGTTTTTGTGAATGCGGGTTATCAGATGCTGTTGACCTGCACCAACTACAGCGCGGACGCCGAGATCCATGCTGTGCGTACATTGATTGCCAAGCAGGTCGACGGAATGCTGCTGACTGTCGGGGATGCCCAAAACAGCGAAGGTTTGAATCTGATTAGGCGCCGACAATTGCCGCATAGCCTGCTCTTCAACGCGGCGCCTGCCGGGCAGACAAGCTGGTCGGTCGACGATCATGCAGCGGCGGCGGCGGTCGCGGATGCGTTTGCCAAGAACAATCATGTGCACACGGGCTTTCTAGCTCTGAATTTCCTCAGTTCTGACCGCGCCCGCCGGCGGTTCGAGGGTTTTGCCGAACGCTGTATGCAAAATGGAATGACGCCGCCTGCGTTGCTGGAGGTGGATGACGACGGGCTCGACCTGACGGCTCATTTGCATGGATTCCTGGAGGATCATCCCGAGCTGACCGGGATCTTTGCGTCCAACGATTTTCTGGCATTTGCCGTGATCCGCAGCGCGCGCAAGCTTTCGATTGACGTGCCGCGTGATCTGTCGATCGTTGGATTTGACGGAATAAAGGTCGGCCAGATGGTTGAGCCAAGCCTCGCTACAATCGCGACCACACCTCGAGTGCTGGGTACAGGCGCGGGCAAGACAGTCTTGTCGATGATCGACGGCTCGGCCCCGCCCAACGTGCCACAGAAAGAACAGACATTCAGTTTCCGCGCCGGAGGCAGCCTCGCGCCTTTGACCGCCGAAAGCAAAGACGACGGAAAGGTTGCAGCCTTCCCGCCGTCGAATGACCAAACCCGAAAGACAGCTAAAATCCAACAGGAGAGATCAAAATGAGATATAAACTCACCGTAGCCTTCGTGACAATGGCATTTGCCACCCCGGGGCTGGCTGCAGACGCCGTATGCTACAACTGCCCGCCACAATGGGCAGACTGGGCGTCCATGCTGGAAGCGATAGATAAAGAAATCGACATCCAGATGCCGCATGACAACAAGAACTCGGGCCAGACGCTCAGCCAGCTTTTGGCCGAACGGGACAACCCGATTGCAGATGTCGCCTATTACGGTGTGACCACCGGCATCAAGGCAGGCAGCGAGGGAGTGGCCACGGCCTACAAACCTATGGGCTTTGATGAGATCCCCGACGGTCTAAAGGATCCTGAGGGCAAATGGTTCGCCATCCACTTCGGCACGCTCGGCCTCTTTGTGAATGTGGACGCGCTTGGCGGCGCCGAGGTGCCTCAGTGTTTCGCGGACCTGACCAAGCCGGATTACCGTGGCATGGTTGGCTATCTTGATCCTTCGTCGGCCTTCGTCGGCTATGCCGGCGCGGTCGCCGTCAATATGGCCTTTGGCGGCGATCTCGGCAACTTTGATCCTGCGATCAAGTACTTCAACGATCTGGCCAAAAATTCGCCCATCGTGCCCAAGCAGACGTCGTTCGCACGGGTTGTTTCTGGTGAAATACCGATCCTCTTTGACTATGATTTCAACGCCTATCGCGGGAAATACGAAGAGGATGGCAATTTCGAATTCGTATTGCCCTGCGAAGGGTCGGTGCGGGTGCCTTATGTGATGAGCCTGGTGAACAACGGCCCCAACCCCGAGCTTGGCAAGCGCGTGCTGGACTTCATCCTGTCCGATAAAGGTCAGGCGATCTGGACCAATGCCTATCTGCAACCCGCGCGTCCGGTTGAGCTGCCCGCAGCAGTGGCCGAGAAGTTCCTGCCGGCCAGCGACTATGAACGTGCAGTCGCGGTGGATTATGCCGAGATGGAAAAAGCACAGGCTGGATTCGGCGAACGCTACTTGTCCGAAGTCAAATAGCCTGATCCTTAGTCATAAGCGTAGGGCCGGGCATTTGCCCGGTCCTTGAACACCCTATGTCAAAACGAAACTTCGTACTTGCGTGCCTAACGCCCCTACTCGTCTTTTCTGTGGCGTTCCTTGCCTTGCCCCTCGTTCGTCTGTTTCTGGCATCGGGTGAAGGCGACGCGGGCTGGGCGGTCTATCTCGATATTCTGCGAAAGCCTCGGTATATCAACACCCTGGTACTGACGGTTCTCGTGTCGCTGGCGACTACTTTTGCGGCGCTTGTCGTGTCCACAACTGCGGGTATGTTCCTGTTGCGCAATCAATTTCGCGGGCGGGGCATATTGCTGTCAGTTCTCACGCTGCCTCTGGCGTTTCCGGGCGTGGTGATCGGGTTTCTGATCATCCTGCTTGGCGGTCGTCAGGGCTTGGTCAACCAATTGACGCCGGGCCACGTGGTGTTCGCCTATTCGGTTGTGGGTCTGTTCCTGGGATATCTCTATTTCTCGATCCCACGGGTATTGCTCACCGTCATGGCCGCTGCCGAAAAGCTTGATCCTGCACTGGAGGAAGCCGCCCGCACAATGGGCGCGTCCCCCTTCAGGGTGGTGATGGACGTGATCATTCCGGGGTTGATGCCGGCACTGATCGCATCCGGGGCAATCGCGTTTGCGACAGCCATGGGTGCATTCGGCACGGCCTTCACGCTGGCGACCGACATCGATGTAATCCCGATGGTGATCTACACGGAATTCACCCTTTCAGCGAACATCGCCATCGCTGCGGCTCTGTCAATTGTGCTGGGCCTCGTGACATGGGTGCTCTTGCTGATTGCACGCACGTTCTCGGGAACAACCGTAGCGGCAGGAGGCTGATTTGTTCAGGTCAAAGACAAAAGTCCTGCAACTCGCGGTCACTCTGCTGGCTTGCGCATTTCTTTTGGTCCCCACGATCCTATCGGTGATGGCGGGCCTCACGGTGAACTACTTCAAGGGGATCTCATCTGGCCTGACACTGAAGTGGGTCTACCAAGTTTGGGAACTTTATTCCGAAAGTATCTTCTTGTCGATCTGGCTGGCGTTGGCCTGTCTGATCGTGACGCTGATCATCGGGCTGCCTGCCGCCTACGGGCTTGCGCGTCACCCCGGCTGGCTGTCGCGGATGCTGGAAGAGTTCATCTCTTTGCCGCTGGCAGTTCCGGGCCTTGCTCTCGCGCTGGCGCTGCTTCAGCTTTATGGAACCTTGAAGGGGTTCCGGGCGTCTTGGACCTTTATTCTGGTCGGACATGTGCTTTACACGCTGCCCTTCATGGTGCGCTCTATCCTGGCGGTACTGGCGGCCATGGACCTGAAAACGCTGGAGGAGGGGGCCGCGACGCTTGGCGCCTCCCCTTGGCAAAGGTTCCGCGATATCGTGGTGCCCAATGCCATGCCCGGCATTCTGGCTGGTGCCCTCACGGTCGTGACGTTGTCGCTTGGCGAATTCAACCTGACTTGGATGTTGCACACACCCTACCTAAAAACCTTGCCGGTAGGGCTCGCAGATAGCTACGCCTCCATGCGGCTGGAAATTGCGTCTGCCTATACGCTCATCTTCTTCATAATCATTGTTCCGCTCTTGATGGCCATGCAATGGGCCTCGGCGCGCGCTCAAAGGATCGCCAAATGACACTTCGATTGACGAACACCGCGAAGACCTATCCAGATGGCACGCGGGCGCTTTTGCCGACCGAACTTTATGTCGATCAGGGCGAAATTGTCTCGCTTCTGGGGCCGTCGGGTTGCGGGAAAACCACGCTGCTGCGGATCATTGCGGGCTTAGAGACGCCTGATGCCGGCAGCGAAATTTGGTTTGGCAGCGACAACGTCACAAGCCTGCCGGTCGAACGCCGGAAGGTGGGCATGGTGTTTCAGTTCTTTGCGCTGTTCCCGAACATGTCGGTGCGCGGAAATATCGGCTACGGGCTGAAAATGCAGAAACTGCCCAAGAGTGAGATAGATGCCCGCGTCACAGAAGTCCTGGACATGTGTCAGCTTCAGGAATTCTCCGGCCGCGCCGTAGACGCACTGTCTGGCGGGCAACGCCAGCGTGTCGCCCTGGCCCGCGCGATTGCACCGCGTCCAAGACTGTTGCTGTTGGACGAACCTCTGTCGGCTCTCGATGCAGCCCTTCGCGAGGAACTGCGGGATGAACTGGCGGTGCTCTTGCGCGAATTCGACATTACCGCGATTTTTGTGACCCATGACCAGGACGAAGCCATGGCGATTGCGGACCGCGTGGCGGTCATGTCCAATGGCCAGGTGGTTCAAAGCGGGACGCCGGAAGACTTGTATCGCAATCCCAAGTCCGCCTTCGTTGCGGGATTTGTGGGCAACGCCATGCGTTTCGACGGGACATGCGAGGGCACAAAACTGAAGCTCGCTGGCGGCACGTTGACCTTGCCGGGCGATGGTTCGGGCCAGGATGTGTTTGTGCGGGCAGAAGATGTCCAGATTGAAGCAGACGGCCCTCTGACAGGACGGGTGGAAACGGTCACGTTTCTCGGCACGCATTATCGTATCGGGATATCGGGCATCACGACGGATGTGCTGGCATCGACATATGTCGGCCAAAACGCCCCGCGCGCAGGAGAGACCGTCACGGCGGAGATCAAGCCCGAGATGCTGATGTTGCTGCCCAAAGGTGCGGCGGGTGAATGACCAGGATCTTTCAAATCTCCGATCCGCACATCGTCCCGTATGGGCAACTGGCCTATGGACAGGTCGATACCGCAGCAGCGCTTACCCGATGTGTTGAGACAATCAATCAATGCCTGCCGGATGTCGGCCCTGTCGATATGGCCATTGTCACCGGTGATCTGACGGACTTCGGAACCCAAGAAGAATATCATCGGTTTCGCACCCTCATGGAACCGCTCGAAATCCCTTATCGCGCGGTGCCCGGCAATCATGATGACGTCCCGAACATGCGGGAGTGCTTTGCTGATCAAAGTTGGATGCCGACCGATGGCCCTATCAATTGGCTCTCAGAATTTGCTGACCTGACAATGATCGGGCTTGATAGCAGCGCGGAGGGGCAAGCGCATGGACATCTCACCGAGACCACGCTGGCGTTCCTGAAATCCACGCTCGATACGCACCAGGGCCAACGGGTAATCGTCGCCCTGCATCACCCTCCGATCCTGACCGGCATCGAAAAGATGGACACTCAGAACCTCCGCGAAAGCCGTGAGTTGGAGTCAATCCTGTCGGGATATGACGGTGAGTTGCGCCTGACATGCGGACATGTGCACCGAAACATCGTGGCACCCTTTGGTAACGTGATATGCCAGACCGCCCCGGGGGTGTCCCATGCCGTCAACTTGGACCTTCGCGAAGGCGCTCCAAACTGCTTGACCATCGAGCCCGGTGGACTCCTCTTTCATGAAACGCGGGGCGGGATCATGACCCATTCTATTCCAGTTGGGCAATTTCCGGGCCCATTTCCGTTCTATCCGGACAGGTGAGAGCCGCAGATTCAGCGAAAGAGGTGATCAATGGGTAATACAAGCATCCTGACATTTGCCTTGCATATCGCCGGTGCGGCCGCCCTGCCTTTCTGGGCTGTCCGACTGTTGCGGCCGTGGGTAGAGCGGGCCCATTCCGTGCCGCTTCGCGCGCCTTCTTGCGCCGCTCTAATGCGAACAGGATGCAGGCTCTCGGCAATGGTGTGTTGGCCGCCTCATGCATACAAAGTGCGACTGCCTTCGCCGTTCCGGTGTCGAACTTTGCCACAACGGGCGGCGTCGGAATTCTGGCGGGTACGGCGATCTTGCTTGGGGCCGACATCGGCTCTGCCATCGTCTCGCAGATTTTGTGGGTGCGACAGATTCTCCTGAACGCGCTGCTGCTCGTATCTACGCTGGGCGCAGGACCGCAGCGGGATTTCGACCGGCGATGGAGATAGGATGGCGACCGAATTCCTGGACCTTGGTTCGAAGACAGCGCGGGCAACCATCTTGCTCGCACATGGAGCCGGCGCACCGATGGATTCTCCCGGATGATAGCCATCGCTGAAGCTCTCGCCGCCGAAGACGCAAGGGGTGTTCGGTTTGAGTTCGCTTACATTGCGGCTCAAGTCTCTGTAATCGGAACGTGTCGCAGCATTTCTGTGACGCGCATTGACCGGATCGCAGACTTGCCGAAATTCATCGAATACGCCTGCAATGCAACTCGCCTGCATTCAGCACTCTGTTATCTGAACTCCAACACATTCGAGAAGATCAGCGCCCCGGATGGAACCAAAAGTGCCGAATAACCTGTCCACTCGCTGGGGCGCACTCCAAGCGTCAAAGAAAAAATCTCCACTTTCGGGCGCTGACGCCCAGTCCCCGGGGTCGGCATGCCGGCGCTGCCCTTGCCGCCGCCGCCGATCCCGTCCAGGCCCCCCGTGGCCTCCAGGCCGGAATGGTTGAGCACCGTCGTGTGCTGTATCGCAAGAACGGCGGGCGCCGCTCCGTCCCGTGGAGCGCCGCCCGTCACGTTGTCCAGCAAGCCAGCGGCCACCCACGAAAATCGCCGAGACGCAATAGCTTCAAACAAGAATTGCATTGCTATGACAAGCAAAAGCGCCAAGAGTCGAGACAGGCGGGTTTAACACCGCGATAGACAGTTTGAACAAAGGGAGGAAAACAATGTCGGTCATGAGAATGAATGGTTTGGTGGGCGCTGTCTTGGCCTTGGGCATCGGAATGTCCAACACCGCAATGGCTGAGGTAACCATGCGAATGGCCAATTGGCTGCCGCCGGTTCACCACATGCAAACGACGATTCCGAATTGGATTGCGGCAGTCGAAAGGGCCACCAACGGCGAAGTCAAGATAGACCTGATGAAGACTCCGCTCGCGCCGCCGCCTGGTCAATACGACCTGGTCAAGAACGGCATCGCCGACATCGCCTACGGTGTCGCGGCCTTCACACCCGGCCTGCACCCCTTGCTGCGTGCCATCGAAGTGCCGTTTCTGTTCGAGAATGCCGAGGCCGCGTCGGCTGGCCTGATGGAGTGGTATCTTGCAAATGGTTTCGTTGAGCAAGAATTTGACGACACCGTATTGCTTGCAGCATTCACGCACGCCCCCTTTCTCTACCACTCTGCCAAGCCGTTGACGTCGCTTGAAGATCTCAAGGGTCTCAAGATCCGCTCCGGCGGCACGGGCATCGGGATTCTTCAGAAACTAGGCGCATCGCCCTCTTTCCTGAACCCGGGTCAAACCAATGAGGCCATTCGTGGCGGCACGATGGATGCCACGCAATTTCCGTGGGAGGGGCTCAGCGGCTTCCGCCTTTACGAGGTGACCAAACACTCTCTAGTTATTCCTGGTGGCCTTTACGGGACGGCCTTCTGGGTTGCGATGAGCAAGCGGTCCTGGGACCAGTTGTCACCAGAAGCCCAACAAGCACTGATGGACATGCGGGTCAGCGGATCACGCGTGATTGGTCGGGGCTGGGACGCCGCCGAAGAGAGCGGGAAGGCGGCAGCCATTGAAAACGGCAGCGTCATCACCGTTCTGAGCGATGCGGAAACGGCGAGCCTGAAGGAAACCGTGGCCTATGTCGAAGCCGACTGGGTGAGTGCGGCGGACGCGGCAGGGCTGGACGGCGCGGCACTGATGCAGAGCCTCAGGGACTCAATCGCCGGAATTCAATAAAGCATGAGGCCCGAGTCTTCCGAAAAGGACGGCCCGCTCCACCTATGGGTGGGGCGGGTTTCGCAATGGCTCGCCTATGGTGCGGTCGTTGCGCTTTGTGGCCTGGCCTTGGTCACCTTCACCGACGTGATCCTTCGGTACTTCTTCAACGCCCCGATAAGCGGCGCAGTGGAGATCATCTATATCCTGATGGGCCTGCTCGTGTTTCTTGGCCTGGCGCTGGTAACCTTTGAAGACGGGCACATCCGGGTTGATGTCATCACCAACCTCATGCCCCGTTCACTGCGACGGTGGGTTGATCTGCTGGTCGGCCTGCTCAGCGTAGGAGTCGCGGCACTGGTTGCGTGGAGGTTGACCATCGTTGCTGTCGACAAGGTTGAAGAGCGCGACGCGACCATGATTTTTGAGCTGCCGATCTGGGCCGTCGCCATCGTTGGCGCAATTTGCGGAATAGCCTTTGTCGCCGCGCTTTGGGTGCGGTTCGTCGCGTTGTGGCGTGAGCCCGCACCCTCCGGGGACCCAGACCCTTGAGCATGGAAGTCCTGGCTCTGCTGGTCTGCGGCGGCATGTTCGTGCTGTTGGCGCTTGGCATGAATATTGGCCTTGCGATGATCCTCGCCGGATTCGTGGGCATGGCGAACATTCTCTGGATGGACAGCGCCTTGCATCTGCTGGGCCAGACGGTGCTCGAGACCGCTTTGAATGCGGAGCTCAGCGTCCTGCCGCTCTTTGTCTTGATGGGCTATTTCGCCTCTGCAAGCGGGATGAGTTCGGACCTCTATTCCGCTTTCCACACTTGGCTCGGCCATCGTCGCGGCGGATTGGCGATGGCGACGGTCGGAGCCTGCGGCGCCTTTGGCGCGATCTCCGGGTCATCGGTTGCCACCGCTGCCACGATGAGCCAAATCGCGCTGCCGGAGATGCGCCGCTTCGGTTATTCCGACTCTTTGGCGACGGGGGTGATAGCTGCGGGCGGCACGCTTGGCATACTGATCCCTCCCAGCGTCATCATGGTGATCTATGGAATCATGACCGAGACAGACATCGGCAGCCTCTTTATCGCTGGCATCGTCCCCGGCTTGCTGCTGGTTGGGCTTTTCATGGTCACAGTCAGGCTGATGGCCTACAAACTGGCGTCCGACGGCGGGACTGACGCCCGTGCCAGCCGCGCCGAATACCTGGCGGCCATCCGAAATGTCGGCGGAACTCTGGCCCTGTTCGCGCTGGTCCTGGGTGGCATCTACCTGAGTGTTTTCAGCGCCAGCGAGGCTGCAGGCATCGGTGCGATCGGTGCGCTGGCCCTCGGTGTCGTCTCCGGCAAGATGTCATGGACCGGCTTTTTTGCCGCGTTGACGAATGCCGTCCGGACGACCGTGATGATCTTCACAATCCTGATCGGTGCCATCGTGTTCAAGAACTTCATGGCACTCGCGCAGGTGCCGACCATGATCGAGACATGGATGATCGGTCTGTCGCTGGGACCACTCGGGACGCTTCTGGTCATTGTCGCCGTTTACATCGTCCTTGGCGCGCTCCTTGATACTTTGGCCATGATCCTCTTGACGATCCCGGTCTTCTTCCCTCTCGTGATTTCGCTTGGATATGATCCTGTCTGGTTCGGCATCCTGATCGTTGTGGTTGTAGAAATGGCCCTTATCTCGCCGCCGATGGGCATCAACGTCTTCGTAATGAAGGGAATGGCCAAAGACGTCCCGTTGATAACGATCTACCAGGGCGTGTTGCCGTTTGTCGGCGCGCTTGCGGTCCTCTTGGCAGCGTTGATTTTGGTCCCGCAAATTGCAACCTGGTTACCCGGCAGATAACCGATCCAATTTCGAAATGCGGCTTCCGACAATTTGCCAGCGGTAAACTCCATTGATTCGCGCCTTCGGTGCTCAGGACATCATTGCTGCCTCAAAACTGGATTTTCTCTCTCGCGCTCAGGACCGGAAATCGGTCGCTCCGAACCTTTCCGGGCCGCCAGCGCAACTGAATCGGGAGAGGCCCCATGGCCAACTGCAACCTGACCCAATGCCTTGATGCTGCCCTAAAGCCCGGCAGGTTCGTTCGCGAGATCCGTGACCGATCGATGGGGTTCCGACACGGCGCCTGTAGCACCCACCAAGCCTCATGACTTCATCGGGCGAGTCAAACCTCGGAACGGAACAGCGACCGAGGTACTTCAGCACGCTGAAGGCTCATCTCGTCGGTCCGTGGCAAAGCCCCGCCAAATTTTGGGAGCGAAACACTGGACAGGCTCTGACGCCGGCATTAGAAGGCACCGACCTGAGCGAGCGCCAGTCGCCGCTTCCGTGCCCGGGTAGCTCAGGGGTAGAGCAGTGGACTGAAAATCCTCGTGTCGGTGGTTCGATTCCGCCCCCGGGCACCACTTAGATCAAGCGAAGACAATAACTTACAAGATTTCTGCGCTGCAGCGCAAATCGTTGAAAGCCGTGAAATACCCTAGCACACTGCAAGCACAGTTCAAAAAGACACAGCCAGCGCAGTTGCTTGTGAGCTTCGCGCCGCGCACACAGCCCGGATGGCTCACCAAATCCAAGAAGCAAGCGCGGCGCGAGGGGCAAAATGGAACACTAGTATCGCTGAATACCGGGATTGACTGGCCCGGCCGAAGGATCGGTTTGACCGATCGCAGTGGCTGGGTGCCGACCAAGGCATAGGGAAAGTTGCTGGACCAACGCGCCTGATGGCTGGTGAAATCACTGGGCAATAGCCCATTCTTCTCCAAGCCCAGTTCATTCGAATTGGCCATTTCGGCCCGATCCCGTCAAAAAAGCGGTCTCCATCCGTCCCTTCCTCCGCAATAATGAACCACGCGGCGCAGGGTGCGCGAATAGTTCGAGAACCGCCATTTTGGGGAAACCATGCAGTATCACCTTAACGGCTTCAACCCCGGGGATCCCGATATCCACCCACCCGCGTTCCAATGGCGTGATGGGTCAGGCGCATTGCCGGATACAGTAGATGTACTGATCGCGGGGTGCGGTCCGGCAGGTCTGTGCCTTGCGGCGCAATTGGCCGCGGTGCCCGAGATTCGTACCATGATTGTCGAACCCAAGCTTGGACCGATGGAGAAAGGTCAAGCGGATGGCATCAGCGTGCGCTCGATGGAGATGTTCCAGGCATTTGGATTTGCCGAGAAGGTTAAGCGGGAATCGGTTCGGATCAACGAGTCGACGTTCTGGACGCCCAAGTCCGACAATCCTGACCACATTTATCGCGCCGGACGTGTACAGGATGTCGAAGACGGGATGAGCGAGATGCCGCATGTCCTGATCAACCAAGCGCGTGTTCAAGAGTTATTTCTCGACATCATGCGGAATGCGCCGACACGGTTGGAACCCGACTACGGCTTCAAGTTGGTCGATGTGAAGGTGGATCCAGCGGTGGAGGACTACCCCGCGACGATCACGCTTGAGCGCACGGGTACCGACCGCGAGGGGCAGCGTGAGACGGTCCGCGCCCGCTACGTGGCGGGCTGCGATGGCGCGCGATCTAATGTGCGTCGCTCCATCGGCGGCGCGCTGCACGGCGATGCAGCGCGTCAGGCCTGGGGCGTGATGGATGTGCTGGCCGTTACCGACTTTCCCGACTACCGGATGAAAGCGCTCATCCAGTCTGGCAATGGTGGCACCATGCTGATCCTGCCGCGCGAGGGCGGCTATCTGGTGCGCCATTATGTTGAGCTTGAAAGCCTCGGCGACGAAGAACGTGCCGCCGATCGCGGCCTGACAATTGACGATATCATCGCAAGAGCCCAACAGATCATCGCACCCTACAGCTTCGATGTGAAAGATGTCGTTTGGTGGTCAATTTACGAGATCGGGCACCGACTGACAGACAAGTTCGACGACGTGCCTGAAGACGAGGTCGCAACGCGCAACCCGTGTGTGATGCTGGCGGGGGATGCCTGCCATACCCATAGCCCGAAGGCAGGTCAGGGGATGAATGTCTCCATGGGGGACACGTTCAACCTGGGGTGGAAGCTGATTTCCGTGCTTACGGGGCGTGCCGATCCTTCGCTTCTTCACAGCTATACCCGTGAGCGTTGGGCGGCGGCGAAGGGCTTGGTCGAGTTTGACCATCAATGGTCGCGCGTCGTCGGCACCCGGTTGGAGGACGACACCGAAGAAGATCTGCCGCGTTTTGCCCGCGAGTTCATCAAGAACCTGCACTATACGTCGGGACTCACCATCCAGTACGAGCCATCGGCGCTAATCGGCGAGGCCACACATCAGGCCCTGGCCTGCGGCTTTGACATCGGCATGCGCTTCCATTCCGCTCCGGTCATCAGGCTGGCCGACGCAAAGCCGATGCAACTGGGCCATACTGTCGAGGCCGATGCGCGCTGGCGGGTCTTTGCGTTTGCCGGTGCTGGTGATGCGGGCCAAGGAGGTGGTGCCATCAACGCATTGTGCACCTTCCTTGAAAACGCACCGGACTCACCCGTCAGGCGCCATGCCCGAGAGGCAGAGGATATCGATGCGGTCATCGACGTCAGAGCGGTTTTCCAGCAGAGTTTCCGTCACTTAGACTATGGGGCGATGCCGTTCATGTTGCGCCCACACAAAGGGCGCTTCGGACTTTGCGACTACGAAAAGGTGTTCTGCGCGGATCTGAAGTGCGGCGACGATATCTTTGAGATGCGGGGGATCAATCGCGAAAGGGGATGTATCGTGATCGTCCGCCCCGACCAGCATGTGGCAAACATCCTGCCACTTGATGCACATAGCCAGTTGGCAGAGTTCTTCACAGGCTTCCTGCTTGCGGCGTGAGTGGGCAGCGGCACCGAATTGGTAACAGTTGCTTAACGTGAATTGGGTCCGTCTTGGGTGAAATCGCCAAGAAAAATTGATAGTTGAGACTTGCGAGACGAACTCCCAAAACAGAGAAAAATAGCTCCAGCTTATCCAACATTGGTCGGTTCGAATTCGCCTGAATCAAGCTTTTTGGGCGAATATTGCGGCCAGTCAATTCCGACAAATGACCTGCGCGTGTCAAAGAGGAGGAACCATCATGCGCACAACATGTACCGCGATACGACTAATGACTGCGGCACAGCATGGATCGCGGTCGATTGAACGCCAGGGCATGGATCATGGGGGGCATTTGCAGTGGGAAACGCCCCGTCTGGGCACACCCTCATGCAGACGTGGATCAATCGAGTCGCGCTGACGCTCTTTGCAGATCGAGTATCCGTGGAAGCCACTGTCGTCCGTCAATCGATGTGGCCCGATGATCTAGGCGCGCTTGGCTGTGGACGAGGATGGCCTCGTGTCGGTGGTTCGATTTCGCCCCCGGGCACCATGCGCATTTCGATTACCCCGCTGCTATGTCGGATTGAAAATCGGGAAACTCGATTCGCGCGTATCTAATTTTCCGACGGCGTCAATGACGGCACCGCAAATTTGGGTGACGTCATCACCAGTTATGACAAGGGGAGGTGTGAGAATGATCGCGCTGCTTCTGATCCCTAACAATACACCGTGTTGATTGCGAACGTACCGGGGGAATTCAACGTTCAGCCAAGGCGCGGTGCCCGTGAGTGGTTTGCGGGTCTCTTTGCTGGCAACCAACTCAATCCCGATCATCAATCCACGTCCTCGGATGTCTCCTACCAAAGGATGGGAAGATAACGGTGCAAGTCCGTCAAGGAATTGCTTTCCGCGCTCGACGCTGTTCTTCAGAAGGGCTTCGCGCTCAATAATGTCGATATGCGCCGAAGCAACCGCAGCCCCAACCGCGTGGCCAGCATAGGAATTGCCTGGCCCCATTCCGTTTACGGTGTCCGCAACGTCCTGATCCATAAGCAAGGCTGCCATCGGCATGTAGCCGCTCGAGATTCCTTTGGCCAAAACAATCATATCGGGTGTCAGGCCATAGTCACTTGAAGTGAACCACGATCCGGCGCGGCCAAAAGCTGTCACGACCTCGTCGGCGATAAAGAGAATGCCATGCTCTCTCAAAACAGCCGTCATCGCAGGCCAATAGTCATCGGGCGGTTGCACCATGCCGCCAAAGCCAGCGGCCAATTCACCAAACATCGCTGCGAAATGCTCCGGGCCTTGCTCGCTGATCGTCGATCTGAGTTCATCGACACAGAATTCCGTCATGTCCCGACCGCCGTAGAGTTCGGCATGATATGGACGAGGCGCGGTCAGAAAGACGACATCGTCCGAATTGCTCTCCACCCCGCCCCGCCCGCCGGCCAGTTGAACGCCGCCGTAAGTGCCTCCATGATAAGCTTCCTTATGAACCAGAACCTTGCGGCGCATTGGATGCCCATTCTGTGAGTGATAAAGCCGGGCAAGTTGCAGCGCGTGGTCATTCGCCTCGCCTCCGCTGTTCGTGAAGCGGACCTTTGACAAGTTGCGCGGTGCCCGTGCAATCAGCTTTTCTGCGAATTCGATGGCTGGGATGTTGGCGTAGTCGAAGCCTATGGAAAAATGTGCGAGACGTTCCATTTGCCGGGCAGCGACCGCCGCCAGTTCGCTGCGACCGTAACCAACCTTGTTTACCCAGGCGCCACCTTGTGCGTCCAGGTACTCGTGGCCATCAATGTCCCAAAGCCTTGCTCCCTCACCATGAGAAAATACGATGGTGTTCTCTCCGCCGCCGCCGCCCGGATGCTGCAGAACACTTTGATCGCGTCCAATCCAGTGTTTTGCGTTGACAGAAGGCGTAGAAGTCATGGGTGGGCCGCCTGCGATCGAGAGGTTGAAAAGGTCTTGCTGATGATCTTCCAGGCACCGTCGCGCTTGAGAAGATGCATGTGGTCTGTGAAATCGAATGCTCCGAACCCGAATTCCTTCAGCACAACCGAGGCAGCGTTGCCGGTCACCACGGCCAATTCAATTTCGTAGTTCAGTTCAAGCCCCTGCGAGGCCAGCGGCGGCTCGGACGCCACGCGCTGAATGAACGCTTCGGGCGATCCCATGACAAGGCGATCGCCAACGTGTCCATTCATCACGGCGTCATGGGCAAAGACATCGCGAAGTTTGGCCACGTCTGCGTTGATGTATCCTTCGACATAGCGGTGTACGACAGCGGCAACGGCCTCTTCGTCTTCAGGGCTACCCGACATCGGCGCGCCTCCTACCTTGGGGGATTCTTATGAGCCCTCTCTTGTCAAGCCCTGTTTCGCGACTGGTCTAGAAGGTGCAGATGGCGGAAATGCGGCGGATCCACAATCACTTTAGCCGCATGCGGCTTTGCCACTTCGCCTTCTTCGGCTTTCGGGACAGGCAAATGGGGCAGTTCAAGTCATGACCTCGTGCAAGGGAAGGCGCTCGCACTTGCGCAGGCACGCCATGTGACCGAGAGGCGTCCATCCTGCAAGTGTAGTGTCAACCGGACACGCGCGAAACGCCGACTTGGCTGTGTCCTCGACACGGCAGCGATCACGCTTAGCCCGCGAAGCAAGGTCAATCACGATCTGACCGCCAGACCGCGTAAGCGAAGAGCGCGTGGCAGGGCCCGAGGGGCCGCGAGATTCGCCTTTCGCCCGCTGCGGTCGAGCTGCTCCCGGCGGAATTCATGTCCACCGCCATGAGGGCGCGGGTGGGTTCCGCAACAAGCGATCCCTCGCCAAACATGACGCGCGTAGACCGCAACGCGTCGATCGCCTCGTGCCCGCCAAACCGCGCAAGACTACCCTGCTTGTCGTCACGGACACTTGATAGCGGCCAGTCCTGAAGAGACAGGGCCGATACCGAGGTGCCGTCGAGAGGCGTCACGGGTTTGGGCTTCTCGTGCAAGGCAGTGTCTGTGCCGATACCACATAGATTTATGGACCAACTTCCTCCACAAAAAGAAAATGCTTCGCATCATCACGCAGGTCCAAAGTCTTTGGATCAATCATACCGACTGCGAGACCCGCGTTGACGCTACGAGCCGGCTTGCCCGCGTTCAGCCATTTGCAGGCCCTTTCATAGTTGAATCGCGCCCTTCTCGTCCCAGATGCCAGGGCCGCACTCATGATCACAACTGCAACTTCATCCATGCGGAACAGTCCACCATGGCTGGGCAACGGCATCTTGCGCTTCTGCAGGGACTGACGTGTCACTTCGAGTCGTTTTGCCACGTCCGCGAGACTGACCAAATCGGGGCGAACCTCCCTTAGCACAGAACCGACAGGCAGACGCTTCTGGATGGCGCGTGCTGAGTCGAGGATGGCCTCTTCGGCGCGGTCGCCTGCAGCCTCCAATTCAACACAGATCACGCCCGACACGCCGGTGCCAACGATGGCATCCTCAAACCCGGCCTCAAAAACCGCGTCCGACAGATCGAATGGATCATGCTCACCCTCCGGCAGGGAAAAAACCAGCTCGAACTCGATTTCTGCCATGTCATTCATCCTCTTGCGCAACGTCTTTGACATCATCCAACTTCGTGCAGCCAAGCGCTCTGCTCCTCAGTTGCCGTGCAAAGCGCCCCGGATTCTGCGGCGTCGACCAGACACCCATTTGACAAAACTCACCGCAACGGCAGTCCCGATCATTTTTGGGGCAACGGATGAGGCCCCAAGCGTGCCCGCGACCGGACCTGAGAATGACCGTCCACCCCAACGCTTCCAGTTCTTGCAGCACCTCCTCGATCTCTTTGGATTTGTGCGGCTTGCGAGGCATCACATAGGTTCTTCATTAAAAGTTGTCAATCGACAACTTGTGAGAAATTCTTGGGCAGGCGATCTTTGCTCATGCAGAAGAAATTGCTTCTGGAAACCTGCATGCCGTTTGCCCTTGCATTCAACCATGTGCATACCGCCATCTTTCAACTCTGCAACGAATTCCGGATAGAACTTGGCTGTCGACGTGTCAGCCAGAATGAGCTGCGTTACTCAGAGACGCTGCCTATCCAACGATCAACTTCTTCCAGACCGTCGATGACCAATTCTCTGCTCGTTTTCACCACCAGCGACGTTTTCAATTGCGGGCACTTCTTGCGGTCCCCTGAAGTCGGTGCCTTCCAAAATCAGCATGAGCGCATTTCCGGTGCCTCGCGCCTAGAACCTAGTGCAACGTATCCCCGTCCTCCGGAGGCCGTCCGGAACCCTCGAACTCGTCCGGCAAATCCTCATCGCAAGGAACGGCATACGCGCCGTTGAGCCAGCGCCACAGATCCAGGTCTGCGCAGCGCTTCGAGCAAAACGGGCCATACCTCTTCTCGACTGGCTTCTGGCAAATGGGGCAGCTCAAGTCATGACCTCGTGCAAGGGAAAGCGCTCGCGCTTGCGCAGGCACTCCATGTGACCGAGTGGCGTCCATCCCGCAAGGGCCGTGTCAACCGGACACGCGCGAAACGCCGACTTGGCCGCGTCCTCGACACGGCGGCGATCACGCTTTGCCAGCGGAGCAAGGTCAATCACGATCTGACCGCCCAGACCGCGCAAACGAAGCGCGCGCGGAAGGGCTCGAAGGGCCGCGAGATTCGCCTTGAGCCCCGCCGCGGTCGAACTGCTCCCGG
>JAJDVJ010000133.1 GCA_022826205.1 Silicimonas sp.
TACAAGGCTGAGAGCGCCGGTGGGTCAGTGGTGCGGGTCGACCCCAGGCACACGAGCACGGACTGCCATGCCTGCGGGCACAGGCAGGACATGCCGCTGGATGTGCGCGAGTTTGCCTGCGGCGGCTGCGGTCTGGTGACGGACCGCGATGTCAACGCGGCACGGAACATTCTCCGGCGCGGGATCGCGCTGGCCGGGTGGGACGTCGGCCCCTTGGGTCGTCCCGGCGCGTCCGAGGGTGTTCCCGAACCACATGTCGCCGGGTTGCCGGGGCAGGACGCGGAACGGTATGCGGCTGACTGATGGTTAGTCATGTATATAAATCCCAAAATCAATCACTTGGGCCGGGCATGCCTGGGGCTGATCGTTCTGGTGCTCGCCGAAATTACAATGGGTTCCTTATGCCCGCAAAGTGCGGCGCGGTCGGCTCGGAGGGAACGTTGAACGATGCATTCGCGCGAGGTCGATTGGATCGCGGGGCATTTTTGGGCGCGTGATTTTGAAAACCGGCCAAATCGCGACGACGATCCTCTTCCTGGCACTCTCGACGAATTGCGTGTTCAACGTCAGTCGCCGGTACGCCGCCAGCCCTGACGGCTGTCACCGGGAAGCCGAAAGGCCCTTGCCGGGATCATGCGCTTCGTTGGAAACTGCACGCTTTGGCAGCACCAGACTCAGTCGATGTCCACGATTGCACCTCGCTTGCCGATGACCTTGAGCGCGAGAGCATGCCCGGCCTCCATTGCCTTGATCGACGAGCAGCCAGTGGCCGCTGCGGCAAGGTAGCCCGCGTTGAAACTGTCGCCCGCCGCCGTCGTGTCCACGACATTCTCGGCAATAGGGACTTTCAAGGCATGCCCATCCGGTCCCAAGTCCATTGGTCCTGCATGCCCGCGCTTAAGTGCTCCGCGCGAGACGCCCCATGATCGGAGCCGGGCAATGACGTCCGTGCCGTCCGCATCGCTGAAGAGCGCCATCTCGTCATCGGCGGAAGGAAGAGCAATGTCGGTACACCGCCAGAACCTCTCAGTTTCAGCGCGTGCAAGTTCGAGGTCGTCCCAGAGATGCGGGCGGAAATTGCTGTCGAATGCCAGAAGTCCGCCGTTCGTCCGAAACCACTCAAGCGCATTGTGCAGGCGATCCCGCGCCGCGCTTGACAAAATCGCAAGCGAAATCCCCGAAAGCAGCACAAGGTCGTGGCCGGCGAGGACATCCGCCGGATCGCGACCGTCCGCGTCAAACAGCGTCCGTGCCGCGGAGGAGGAACGCCAGTATGCAAAGCTGCGCTCGCCGGCGGCATCGGTCTCGATCGCGTAGAGGCCTGGCATTCGATTCGGATGCCGGGCGACGGCCGTGGTACCGATGTCCCTTGCCTTCATGTCGCGGAGGATGCGGTCGGAGAACCTGTCCCTGCCAAGAACCGTCACGTATTCGATGTCCAGTTCCGGCGCGGTGCGCTTGAGATAGGCTGCCGTGTTGTAAGTGTCGCCCGCCACGTTCAGTTCAGCGGCATTGCCGTTCCCTGCGATGAGTTCGATCATCACTTCGCCAACGCATGCTATCCGGAAATGTCGGTTCACCGGCTTCAAGGCTCTGCAAATGTCTGACGCACTTGGTTCCACGCATAGTCAAGATGGTACCGGAGCGCGAGCTCGGCTGCGTCCGGATCTCGGAAGAGGATCGATTCGAAGATCCTGCTATGCGCCCTGTAGTTCACGTGATTGTGCTCCGGATCCCGCGGCATTCTCGTCCAATGACTCGACAGCCAGTCCGTATAGGCTTGATGAATCGGCGGCAGCACCGGGTTGTCGGGAACCTCATAGAGTACGCGGTGGAAGGCAATGTCAGTTTCGAAGAAGCGTTGGGAATCACTGATTGCCGCTTCGTTGTCGGCCAAGGCCTGCTTCATTCGCGCGACATGATTCTTGTCGGCATTCAGCGCTGCGTCGCGGACAAGGGCCGCTTCCATCATGATGCGAAGCTCGAAGAGGTTTCGTACGCCGCCTGGGACGGTCAGGAGACGATTGACGACGGAACCGACGGCCTCGATGGCGGCATCGTAACCCGGCGTTCGCACGACAGGGCGGAAACGAGGCCGGGCATCGACAAGGCCTTTGGTGGAAAGAGTCTGCACGGCCTCGCGAACGACAGTGCGGCTGACGCCGAAGGACTGCATGATCTCGCGTTCGGGCGGCAACGGCTTTCCGACGGCGAGCGTGCCATCGATGATCTGCCGCTCGAATATCGAGACCAGGTTGTCCGCAGCGCGGGTGCGTGCGTCTTGATTCCTTTCTTCTGTCATCCACCGAAAGCCTGTTTAGTATGACAAAACTGGATGAAAATTGCTTGTTTTGCGGCCATCTTGAAAGAAATGCTGGACATGATTGTGCATTTTTGTCATACCAAATTGAAATGAGCCTTGCAATGGTAAGGGCACATGCCGCTTGGGGACGCGCATGCCGATCATCTCAGACGTATCCGTTAGGCGCTTTGCCGTTCCGCTCGCGGAAGTGCTGACCGATGCCAAGCATGGCGACCACACGGAATTCGAGCTCGTTACGGTCACTGTTCGGACAAGCGATGGCCAGGAAGGAACCGGATATACCTATACGGGCGGCAGGGGCGGACAGGCCATCGTGGCGATGATCGAGCACGACCTCGCACCCTTTCTGGTCGGTCAGGATGCCATTCAGGTCGAGACGCTCCACGATGCCATGCAATGGCATGTTCACTACGTGGCCCGGGGAGGCGTGGCGTCCTTCGCGATTTCCGCCGTCGACATTGCGCTGTGGGACCTCCGCTGCAAGGCGGCCGGATTGCCGCTCTGGAAAGTGGCTGGCGGGGCAGGAGACCGTTGCAAGGCCTATCGCGGTGGCATCGACCTGAATTTCCCGCTCGACAAGCTCATCCGGCAGGCCGAGAGCTTCGTCGATGCGGGATTCAATGCGGTGAAGATCAAGGTGGGTCAGCCTGAACTGGCGACCGACGTCGATCGTGTTCACGCCGTCCGGGAGGTGCTTGGGCCAGACCGCACTTTCATGGTGGACGCAAACTACGCGTTCTCCGTGCCCGAGGCGATCAAGGCCGCGTTTGCATTTGCCGAGCATGACATCCTCTGGTTCGAGGAGCCGGTCATTCCTGACGACTTCGCGGGATATGCCCGGATTGCGGAGGCAACGGGCGTGCCGTTGGCGATGGGCGAAAACCTGCACACAGTTCACGAATTCGAGCACGCGTGTCGCGAAGCCGCGTTGAGCTACATCCAGCCGGACGCCTCCAATTGCGGTGGCATTACCGGCTGGCTTCGGGTTGCGGAACTGAGCGAGCGGCATGGCATCCTGGTCTGCAGCCACGGAATGCAGGAGCTTCACGTCAGTCTTGTTTCGGCGCGTCCCAACTCGGGCTGGCTTGAAGTGCACAGCTTTCCGATAGATGAGTATACGCACCGCCCGCTCGTCGTGGAGGATCACCTTGCTGTTGCTCCGAACGAGCCGGGCATTGGTGTTTCCTTTGACTGGGCGAAGCTTGAGGCCGCGCATGAAGTTGCGGCCCGGAACTCGAGAGCGGGCAGGGCGGCATGAACATGGAAGTCGCGGCAGCATTCTACCGAGGGAACAGGTCCTTCGCAGTCGAGGCGAGGCGCGCAAGCGATCCCGGGCCGGGCGAAGTCGCGGTTCGTATTGCCTACTGCGGGATATGCGGGACCGACATGCATGTCTTTCACGGAAACATGGATGCAAGGGTCGGCCTGAATCGCGTGATCGGACACGAAATGTCCGGGACGGTCGCGGTCGTCGGGGAAGGCGTGTCGGGCTTTGCCGTCGGACAGAAGGTCGTGGTGCGGCCATTGGATCATTGCGATGAGTGCCCTGCATGCACTGCGGGTTACAGGCACATTTGCCACAATCTGAAGTTTCTCGGGCTCGATTCGGATGGCGCGATGCAGGAGATCTGGAACGTGCCAGCACACACGCTCCATGCCCTGCCGGACGACCTGCGGATGGATCACGCGGCGCTAATCGAGCCTGTCGCCGTGGCCTGTCACGACGTGCGGCGCTCTGCTTTGAAACCAGAAGAGGATGCGCTCGTTATCGGATGCGGTCCGATCGGGATTCTCTGCGCGATGGTTGCACGCGAACGCGGCGGCAGGGTCCTGCTCTCCGAGGTGAACCCGAACCGCATCGAAATTGCCCGCAAACTCGGATTCGACGTGGTCAACCCGGCAGAGGAAGACCTGTCGGCATTGGTCAACGAACGCACCGGCAAAAAGGGCGCGGATGTCGTCTTCGAGGTTTCGGGCACGCAGGCAGGGGTCGATGCGATGACGGCCTGCGCAGCGACGCGGGCACGGATGGTAATGGTGGCAATCCACGCCCGGAAGCCGCAGATCGACCTCTTCCAATTCTTCTGGCGTGAACTTGAACTCCTGGGCGCGCGCGTCTACGAGCCAGAAGACTACGAGCAGGCCATCACGATCATCGCTGGCGGCGGAGTTGATGCGGACACGGTCATAACGGATGTCAGCCCGTTGTCCGGCATCCAGTCAGCATTCGAGGCCTTGGACAGCAGTCCGACGGCACTGAAGAGTCTCATCAAGGTTGGGGATGGCGCATGAACGTTCTTTCCGCATTTGACCTGACGGGGAAGATCGCGCTGGTCACCGGCGCGAGGCGCGGAATTGGGCGCGGCATGGCCGAGGCGCTTGCCTCAGCTGGTGCCGACATCGTTGGCGTCAGCGCCAACCTGGAGGGTGAGGGTTCGGAGGTCGGCGCGGCTGTTGCCGGCATGGGGCGCAGTTTTGCGGCCTACCAGGCCGACTTTGCGGACCGGGCGGCCCTGAACGCGCTTATTGCAGATCTGGCCCGGGACGGGGTCGAGCCTGACATCCTTGTCAACAACGCGGGAACCATCAGGCGCAAGCCGGCCGTGGAACATCCCAGCGAGTGGTGGGACGAGGTGATTGAGGTGAATCTTTCCGCCCAGTTCGTCCTGAGCCGCGAAATTGGTCGCGGCATGATCGAGCGTGGCCGTGGCAAGATCATTTTCACGGCCTCGGTGCTGTCGTTTCAGGGAGGGGTCACGGTGCCGGGATATGCCGCGTCCAAGGGCGGGATCGGGCAACTGACCAAGGCCTTGGCGAACGAGTGGGCGGGGCTGGGAATCAACGTCAATGCCATTGCGCCGGGCTATGTCGCTACGGACAACACCGAGGCGCTCAGGAATGATCCCGCCAGGCAGAAGGCCATCCTGGAGCGCGTTCCGCAGGGACGGTGGGGAAGTACGGAGGATTTTGCCGGACCGGTGGTTTTTCTCGCGTCGTCGGCGTCCGATTTTGTCAACGGGGAAATCCTTGTTGTGGACGGCGGCTGGATGGGACGATAAGGCGGCGAATTTGAATGTGTTTGTGACCAGTGACTTGCCGTTATGGGCATCAATCTCGGGCTCGGCCGCTCGCATGGCCAAATTGAGGTCAGGGAACGTCCGGGCGGAACACTCAAGGGAGGAATCCTAGAATGAAACTCACCAGAGGAATGATCCTCGCAGCGTCGGTTGCGGCGTTTGCAATCGGGGCCACAGCAGCTTCGGCTCAGACACAGCTGCGGATCCAGACACATTTCAGCCAAGAGACCCTTTCGGGTCAGATGGCCGAAAAGTACATCGATGACGTCACCACCATGTCGAACGGCGAGATCGAAATCGAGATGTTCTACGCCTCGTCCGTCGTGAAGTCGGCAGAGACGTTCGATGCGGCTGCGACTGGCATTCTCGACTGCGACATGACAGGCGGTTCATACCAGACCGGCAAGAACCCGGCCTTCCAGTTTGCCGGCGACCTCATGGGCGGCTACGCGAATCCCTACCAGCAGATGGCGTGGCTTCTGCACGCGGACGGGCGCGCCACCCTCAACGAGCTGTACAACCAGCACAACATGGAGTTCGTTGGCTGGTGGATTCCAGGACCCGAGTCACTTTCGTCAACCCGCCCGATTCGCGGCGTTGACGACTTCAAGGACTGGAAGTTCCGTTCGCCTCCGGGCCTGGCAACCCACGTGTTCTCCAATCTTGGGGCCTCGCCGATCGTGATGGACTTCAACGAGATCTTCACCGCTCTTGAGACTGGCATCATCGATGGCGCCGATGCGGCGAACCTGACCAACAACATCGGTCTTGGACTCTATGACATCGCCAAGCACACCAACTTCCCTGGCTTCCACTCCATGCCGGCCGACCATCTGGCCTGTCGCAAGGACATCTGGGACGCGATGCCGGAGCACCACAAGAGGATCATGATTGTTGCGATCGATGCACTGGCGATGCACAACGCCTCCATCAACGAGGTCAAGAATGCCCAGAACGCGGTCATACTGCGGGAAAAGGGCGTGAATCTCTACGAGTGGTCTCCGGAAGAGCTCGCGAAGTTCCGCGTTGCCGTGAAGGCGGGCTGGGAAGAGTTCGCCACGACTCCTGAAGCCAAGGCGCTTCTGCAAAGCCATATCGACTTCCTGGTCGACATTGGCGCAATGCGGTAGGCGGTTGGCGCTTTGGAAGTGATTGGCGGCAGGGCTCGATGGGCCCTGCCGCATTGCGTTTCCGGATCCCATGAAGATCACCCGCATCTCAAGCCACGTCCTTTCCCGCGACATGCCTGACGTGCTCGGGTATTCGCAGCAGTACTTTTCCAGGCGCACGGCACACCTCGTTGAAGTCGAGACCGACGAGGGCGTCAGCGGCTGGGGCGAGTGTTTCGGTCCAGGCGCGGTTGCACTGGCGAACAAGAGCATCGTCGAGGATGTGATCCGGCCGATGGTCCTCGGTTCCGACCCGCTCGACCGCGACGCAGTCTGGCACAACGTCTACAACCTCCTTCGTGATCACGGGCAGAAGGGAATGCCGCTTCAGGCACTTTCGGGCGTGGACATCGCGCTGTGGGACATTTCCGGCAAGGTGGCGGGATTGCCCCTTCACAAGCTGATCGGTGGCGCTCACAGGAAAAACGTGCCCGTCTACGGCTACGGCATGATGTTGCGACCCGAACCGGCGTCCGAGCTGGCCGCACGCTTCCGGGACGAGGCTTCTGCCATCAAGGAGGCGGGATTTGTCGCGACAAAGATGAAGGTGGGCCTTGGGCCAGAAAATGACATCCGTCTTGCGGAAGCCGTGCGGGAGGGCGTCGGTCCCGACTTCCGTCTCATGGTGGATGCAAACCATTGCTACACGACCAGCGATGCCTTCCATGTGGGCCATGCGCTGGAAGAGCTCGGTGTGTACTGGTTCGAGGAACCGGTGGCGCCGGAAGACCTTGACGGCTACCGCGAGTTGCGTGCAGGACTCAAGGTCAACATTGCTGGCGGGGAAGCGGAGTTCAACCGTTGGGGCTGGCGCGCCATCCTGGAAAACAGGGGCCTTGACATCGCGCAGCCCGAGGTTTGTGCGCTCGGAGGTGTCAGCGAGTATCTTCGAGTTCTTGCGCTTTGCCACGCGCATCACACTCCGGTCGTCAACCATGTCTGGGGATCTGCGATCGCCGTTGCGGCCAACCTGCATCTCCTGGCCGCGATGCCGACGTTGCCGGGAGGCCTGAACCCCTGGGAGCCGATGCTGGAGTTCGATACCACGGAAAACGTCTTCCGTGACGATCTCTTGGTCGACCCGCTTGACGTCCAGGTCCAGGTCAAACGGAACGGCGGCAGGGTTGCAATCCCGACCGGGCCGGGTTTGGGTGTCTTGCCCGACCGGGAATTCATCCAAAAACACAAGATCGCTTGAAGGGGGGACGTTGTGAAAGACCAAACAGGAAGCTTGATGGAATGGTTGATACCGTTCTGTTTCGTTGTCTGCGCGAGTTGGGCAATATGGCACCTGCCGGCATACATCCTCACGATTGCGCCGCATGAGAACCCTTCAACCCTGGCCCAGGTCACGGCGATCCATGAAACGAAGGACGTGACGCCCGGGCTGTCCGGCCTGTTTGGTGGCGTGGCCGACATCGTCGACTGGGTGGCGCTTGCGCTCATCCCCGTCTTCCTCGTGATCGGCATGCTGGGCGTGAAGGTGGCGCACATGGAATTCCAGCACTGGAAACCCGTTGATCGCGTCGCACTATTCTTCGGGCGCGTGACCATGATGCTGATCATCTCGATGACTGGCGTCATGCTTTACGAGGTCTTTCTTCGCTATGCGCTTGAGGCACCGACCCTGTGGGCCAACGAGCTGACGCTCTGGATCGGCGGGTTCGTGTTTCTCTGCTCAGGCTTCTACGGCATGCAGCAGCGCAGCCACATCCGCATCTTCCTTCTCTATGACGCCGTGTCCCGACCGTTGCAGCGTGCGTTCGACGTCATCTGGACTGCACTCTTCGTGCTGTTTGCGTTCCTTCTGGTCTTTGGCAGCTTCAAGCAGGTGTTCCTGATCAAGTTCTACAAGTGGGAAATGTTCGGCACGGCATTCGATCCCCCGATTCCGGCGACAATCCAGCCGGCGGTCCTGGTCATAATCGTGCTTGTGGCCATCCAGGCCGTGCTGAACGTCATTTCGGACTGGAACCTTGAACCCGAGGTGCACACGGCGGCCGATGACATCGACGAAGACGAACTTGAAGCAATCAAACGTGCGGTAGGAGACGACTGATGGATGTCGGAACAATTTCGCTGGTCCTGGTTCTGGGCCTCATCGTCCTTCTCGCCATAGGGATGCCGCTCGGTCTCGCGTCGGCCAGCCTGGCGGCGCTCGTGCTGGTCATGAAATTCGAGCCGGCGCTTTTGACGAACCCCTTCAGTTTCGGCGAAGGGCTTCTCACGAAGAATCCGGGTACGGGACCGCTATACATCCTGACCCAGAAGATCTTCGACCTGATGACGGAATACGTCCTGTTATCGGTGCCGCTGTTCATCTTCATGGCAGCTCTTCTGGAGCGTTCGGGCATTGCCAAGGCGATGTATGACTCCCTCGACTACTGGCTTTCGCAGGTGCGCGGCGGCATAGCGGTCGTGACCTCGCTCATGGCGGTCATCATGGCGGCCATGTCGGGCATCATCGGCGGTGAAGTCGTCCTTCTTGGCCTCATTGCGCTCCCGCAAATGTTGCGACTTGGATACAACCAGAATCTGGCGATCGGAACGATCTGCGCGAGCGGCAGTCTCGGCACCATGATTCCGCCGTCAATCGTGCTGATCATTTACGGGCTGATCACCGAGACCTCGATCAAGTCCCTGTTCACCGGGGCTTTCGTGCCCGGCTTCATGCTGGCAAGCTTCATCATCATCTACATCTTGGTGCGCGTGAACCTGAATCCGACGTTGGCACCATTGCCGGAGCCGCGCGAGGACGACGTTCCGGGTCTCCAGAAGCTTGCAATGTTCGCCGCATTCCTGTCGATCCTGCTGGCGGGCTTTGCGACTCTCCTGCTTGTGAGAGTGTTGTACTTCACGGTCACGGGCCAAAACGTCCTGGATGCGGGCGAAGACCCGATCGCCTGGGGCATGCCGCACCACATCCCGTATGTTGCGGCAGCGGTCGCAATCGGCACCATCCTGGCGCTGTTCGTGTTCGGGCGCGAACGAAGCGCCAAGGCATGGGAGCATGGCAAGGGTCTTGTGCCGCCCTTCACCGTCATCGGGGTCGTTCTGGGCTCGATCTATGGCGGGGTGACCGGCATCACCGAGGCTGCGGGAATGGGTGCGCTCGCGGTCTTCATCATTGCGGCGGTCCGGGGCGAGGCTTCGGTCGGACTGGTCTGGGACAGCCTGATGCGGACATTGCGCTCGACCGGAACGATCATCTGGGTCACCATCGGTGCTGCGGCGCTGGCGGGTTCGTACACCTTGGCGGGCGGCCCGAGCTACATCGCGAACATCATTGTCGGGAGCGAGATGCCGACGATGCTCGTGCTGCTCAGCATGATGGTGATTCTGCTTTTCATGGGGGCTTTCATGGACTGGGTCGGCATCGTGCTGCTGATCATTCCGGTCTTCCTGCCGATCGTGAAGAAGCTGCCGATCGAGGAGATCGGTTTCATAGGCCAGCTTGAACCGCATTACGTCTCGATCTGGTTCGGCGTGCTGTTCTGCATGAACATGCAGGTCAGTTTCCTGTCGCCGCCCTTCGGCCCGGCTGCCTTCTACCTGAAGTCGGTGGCACCGCCGCATATTTCGCTGACCGACATCTTCCGGGGCTTCCTGCCATTCATCTGCGTGCAGCTTCTGGCCCTGTCGGTGTTGCTCATTTGGCCGAGCATCGTCACGGTTCTCCTGTAGGTCGGGAGGATCGGGTGCTTTCCAGGCAGGATGTCGAGAGGTTCGAGCGGCAAGGATACCTTGTTGTCGAAGGCCTCGTGGGCGACCACGTTCTCGAGAATGTTCGAGACGAATATGCCTTGCTCATGGACCGTCTCTTCAACCAGTGGCACGTGGAGGGCCTCGTGGATGCGCCGCGCCCCGGCATGGACTTCTGGGAAAAGCTTGATGTGGCGTATCGCGGCGGATTCGACTGGTACCAGCCTTTCGACATCAGCCTGCCGCATGCAGGCATCACCGAGGAGACGCCGTTTCACTTCGGGTCAGCCGTATTCGACATGGTCACGGACAGCAACATTCTTGACGCCGTCGAGGCGCTGATCGGGCCCGAGATCACCTCGAACCCGATCCAGCATGTCCGCATCAAGCCGCCGGAACGGGCGGTGGCGAAGGATGAAATCCGGGCTCATGTCGTTTCGACCGACTGGCACCAGGACCAGGGCGTCACGTTGCCGGAGGCCGACGAAACAACATTCGTCACGGTCTGGCTGGCCATTACGGACGCGACCGTCGAAAACGGCTGCCTGAAGGTGGCGGCGGACCGGTACGACGAGATGATGCCCCATTGTCCCAAGGTCCAGACGGCGCTTGCAGACCCGTACGTTCCCGAGACATTCGTGCCGGTTCCGGTCAAGGCGGGGGGTGCGGTGATTTTCCACCCGATGACGCCTCACGCTTCCTTGGCCAACGAATCGGACGGGTATCGCTGGTCGTTCGATCTTCGTTACAGCGTCACGGGCCAGCCGACGGGCCGCAGCCACTTTCCGGAATTCGTCGCGCGGTCCCGGAGCAATCCTGCGAGCGAGCTGAAGGATTGGCGGGCTTGGAAGGACATGTGGGAGGAGACCCGCAGCCATCTGGCCAATGCACCGCATATCGCGCAACACAGGTGGGACGAATCCAGTCCCCATTGCGCCTGAGATGGCCGAGGCACTGACATTGGACCAGGAGGCGTTCTACGCCGAGAACGGGTATCTCGTGCTCGAGGGCAGGGTGCCGCCCGACATCATTCAGGCCATTCGAAACGAGATCCGGCGTTTCGAGGATGTTGCGCGCACGATGACAGAGTCCGACGAGAAGCTTGATCTCGAGGACAGCCATACGCCGGACGAACCGCGCCTGAGACGGATCAAGCTTCCGCACACGCAATCCGAGGTCATGCGGGATCTCATGTATTCGGATCACGTTCTGGCTCCGGCGCGCGACCTGATCGGCCCGAACATTCGATTGCACACGACCAAGCTGAACATGAAGGAAGCCGGCTATGGCGCCGCTGTCGAGTGGCACCAGGACTACGCGTTCTATCCGCACACCAACGACGACATACTGGCGGTCGGTGTCCTGATCGACGACATGGGGGAAGCGAACGGACCCTTGATGGTCTTCCCCGGCAGCCACACGGGGCCTGTCTATGATCATCATGTGGACGGAGTCTTTGCCGGAGCGGTGCTCCCTGAGGCTGTGGGCCTGGACTTGAAGGATGCCGTGCAGCTCACGGGCCCTGCCGGATCCATCTCGATTCACCACGGACGCATCCTGCATGGCTCGGCGCTGAATCGTTCTGACCGGCCGCGGCGGCTCCTGTTCTACGAGATGATGGCGGCAGACGCGTTTCCGATCGTTGGGTCGATGACCAAATGGGAGGGAATCGAGGACTACGACAGCCGAATGCTGTGCGGTGAGTCGACGCTCGAGCCGCGACTTCATGACATTCCCGTGCGTATTCCGCAGCCGCAGCCGAACGTTGCGATCTCGATCTACGAAATCCAGAAAGGCATGCAGGCCCGCGCATTCGAGACCATCGGTGCCGACGAAGGCTGATCGCACAGTTCGGATTGCGGTCTGACCATGTCCCGTTTCGCGGCGATCGCCACAGTGGCCGTCCTGATGATGCTGTTCGCGAATTTCATGTTCGCGGTCGTGGATACATCCTCGAAGTGGCTTCTGGGCGCGGGCTACGTGGCGATCCAGCTGGCCTTCTTTCGCTACGCGATTCAGTTCGTCATCACGTCCGGCGTGCTGGCCGGCTTGCGCGGTCGGGGGCTTTCCGCCGCTCGACCGTTGCTGCCGGTTCTTGTCTTGAGGGCATCGCTTCTGGTCGTGTCCACGATTTTCAATTTCGTGGCGCTGCAATCCCTTTCGCTTGCGGTTGCATCGGCAATCATGTTCTCGGCTCCGATCATCGTTTGCGCTCTCTCGTGGCCGCTTTTGGGCGAAAGGGTGGGCCGCGTGCGCTGGGCGGCCGTGGCCGTTGGCTTCGCGGGCGTGCTCGTCGTCATTCGACCTTTCGGGGAGGATCTTGATCCAGCTGCGTTCCTTATGCTTTTGGCTGCAACCGGGCTGGCGCTCTATTCCATCCTGACGAGGAAGCTGTCACGCGACATCAAGCCGCTCATCATGCAGTTCCTTCTCGGGTTGACGGGAACGATCGCGCTTGCGCCGTTTTGCTGGGTCTACTGGATCGCGCCAGCCAGCGCATTCGATCTTGCCCTGATGGTCTCGCTCGGCCTGTTTGCGTGGATCGGGCATGAATTCCTGATCCGTGCGCATCGGGTTGCCGAAGCAAACTACCTGATGCCGTATTCGTACAGTTACCTGGTCTACATGACGGCAGGCGGTTTCGTTGTCTTTGGCGACCTGCCGGACACGTGGACGATTTTGGGTGCACTGATGATCGCCTTGTCCGGTCTCATGATTTGGCGTCGCGAAATAGTGCTCATGCGCGCGGAAGATGCAGGTGAACTCGTTCGTTGACGCCCTGTGGGCCTCGCGTTCCTTTGTCCTCAACGCTCGCGGGTTGGCAAAGCGAAAGAAAGATCCTTGGTCACCCGGTTCTGGTTACTGCCGCATTGCAAGCACACGACAGAGTGTCGGGCGCGCCCTGATGGTGGCCTGCGAATTGGCAGGGGCGTCACTCGGGGCACGGGATGCAAACGCACGCCCCAACAAGGTGCCGCCAGCCTGGCATTCACCATAGAGGTGTCGATCCGGGCCGCCGGGTTCGTACCAGATACGACCGGGCGATTGCGTCGATACGTGTTGCGTCGCACCACACTCGTGCGCTGGTTTGATCCCGCAGCGCGAACTTTCCCTGACTCGATCGTCAGGGGAGCACCTCAAGTTTGACGTGGCTGAAATCCAGACCATTGTCCGGCGCGTCAACCAAATTGCCAAAACCAAAGGTCTTGCTGTTCACATGAAACGCCAGCATGCCGAAATTGTTCACCTCGCTACCCTCATCAACCAGACTGAACGCGCTCAAGACATTTCCATGCTGACTGAGCGAGCCTGAAATCTCGATGCCATTGCTCACCTTCTTCACGGCCATCGTGCCAGTGTTTGTCTGTTCGGCGGCAAACTGGTACGGTTCCCCTCCGCCGCCCAAATGCTGGTAACCCTTCGTCGTGCCCATCAAGCGCCCTTGCTTGTCGTTCTTGTGCTTGCGGATATCGATGTTCGCCGCAGCAGCGTCTTCAAGATTGATATCGAAATCAATCATGTAACCGGGCAAGCCGTCGTAGGTTCTGTTGTGATTCTTCGACGACGCCGACAGGTCGCCTTCTAGTTCAGCACGCTCCAACTTGTCATGGAACCCGACGCGAAATGCTGACTTGCGGTCAGTGCCGATTGTTTCCGGGGTGGTGAACGTGAAGGTCGCCAGCAAGGTTTGCCCCTCCGCCAATGTTTGCGGCCGAAAAGTTGCCCGTATCCCGCGTCCTGAGGTTCCAGATACAAGACCGAGCTTGCCCGGGCCCACCTCGATTGCCTTGCTCGCGCTGGTTGTCCACCAGTTTGCATCGTTGGGATCTGCACCTTCGTTCCGGCCGCCGTCGGCAAAGCGGTCGTCGAAGACAACGCCGGACACAGCAGGGGAAGGCGGCGTCTTTCTTTCGGCTTCTTTCGCTTCGACAGCCGCCATCAGAGCGTTGACATCAATGCCCTCAGGTGCCGGATTGTGCGAGTATTCCAGCTTGTAGAAGGTCACCATGTCGAAGTCCCGTTCAGGAATGGGACTGGAATTGTTTGGGGCTTATATGCATTACTTGAGAGCGTCAGGCTAACTGGTGAACGTGCAGCGGGTGAAAGTCCCGCAGGAAGGAAAGGTTAACCGCCAACTTTCACCGCGAGCCGTGCGTCGGACATCGTGAGGTGTCAGGCGAAGCGTCGGCAGCGGCATGCGTGGGCCGGGCGATTGAGCCTCGAAACATGTATTGAATCGGATGCGCCGAGACCGTTCAAGTAGTCGAAGGCAACACTTCCAAGCCGGATTGGTGAGGCGGAAGAAGGCATCCCGGGGTCGAAGAACCATGGCACATGCAGAAGCACTTCACCGGGACCTGGGAGGTCTCCAAGCC
>JAJDVJ010000057.1 GCA_022826205.1 Silicimonas sp.
AAAATGGAAAAGTCGCGGCCTGCACGGCGAATTTTCGCGGATTCCGCCTGATCAGGGGCCCTCGACGGATCCGGCCTCGAAAATATCGTGTGATTTCAGCGTACTGGAAAATCGTCATCCGCCATACAGAAATCGCACCCGCCGCTCCCCAATTCTACCCGGATGCGCACAACCCGCCTCGCAATTCTCCCCAGCGGCGGCGAGCCCGAGTGGCAGGATGACGATGAAGAACGGATTCCTGGAATTGGGAGCGATCCTGCTACCCGCTCAAGACACAATCCCTGCTGCTGAATGCATTCGCAGACCTTGGCGAGTGTTACGAGCGGTCCCTGTCCGGACACCGGCCAAAGGAACCTGGTTGTCGTCGACTGCGCGATGGATCGATTCCAAGAATTGGGGGCGCCGCAGGAGCTCACGGATAGACGAACTCAAAGCCCATCGCGCAGGTCTTACGCAGCTTCCGGTGCCCCGACCGGCTCACCGCTCCGCCCAAAAAGCCAGGCACCGAGCGCAGGCAGCAACATGACCGCACCCGCCATGTTCACCAGAAACATGAACATCAGCACAGTGCCCATGTCGGCCTGGAACTGGAGCGGTGCCGCAATCCATGTGGCAACACCTGCGGCGAGGGTGAGGCCGGTCAGCATGACTCCTGCACCGGCCGTCCGCAGTGCACGTTCGTAGGCCTCCGCGAACGGGACGCCTTCGCGCAGGTGGTTGCGTATCCGTCCGAAGATATAAATTCCGTAGTCGACGCCAACCCCAACGCCAAGCGCCACAACGGGCAGGGTGGAAACCTTGAGTCCGATCCCGATCAGGGCCATGAGCGCATAGGCAAGCACCGAAACGGCGGCGAGCGGCAGGACGATGCAAAGAACGGATCGAATCGAACGGAAAGCAAGCAGAACCAGAAGGATGACGGCGGCATAAACATATCCGACTATCGGGAACTGCGCTGCGTCGACCTCCTCGTTGGTTGCGGCCATCACGCCGACATTGCTTGCGGCAAGCTTGAAGGAGATCGGACCGCCCGCGTTTGCTGCATCGAAGGACTTCACTGCGTTCACAACGCGCTGGATCGTTTCTGCCCTGTGGTCCTCGGTGTAAATGTGTACTGGCATAACGCTGCAGTCGGAATTTAGGAGGCCGCTGGAGGTCGGGATCGGGGACACCGACTGAACCAGGCTGTAGCGGTTGCGGGGCAAGGTCTTCCATTTGAGATTGCCCTCGTTCCAGGCGGAGTTCAGCCGTCGTGCGGCGCCTGCGAGCCCGGCAACCGAAACGACGCCGTTGACATTGCTCATGGTCCATTCGAAGTCGTCGAGCGTCCGCATGGTCTCAAATTCGATGCAGCCCTCGGTTGATGTCTCGGCAATGACCGTGAGCACGTCCACGCCGATATCGAACCGCTCACCGATCACGTTCGCATCCCTGTTGTAGACGGAATCAGGCCTGAGTTCGGGCACACCACGCTGCTCATCGCCAATCCGCACATCAACGGCGTAGGTGGCTCCGAGCAAAGTAATTCCCGCCCATGCGCAGATAATGGCTGCTGCGGGTTTCCGGTGGGCAGCTCGCGCAAGGACCGATCGGACTGCGTGCGGCAGCGCTCTCGGAGGACGCGGGGTCTTGCTCTCAAAGGAAAGGAGGATGGGCAGCAGCCCGAGATTGGTCAACACAATGGTGGCCACGCCCAGACCTGCCGCAACCGCAACTTCCTGGATTGCCTGCACCTCGATGAGCGCGATCGTCCCGAAACCCGCCGCATCTGAGGCGAGCGCCGCGATGCCCGGACGAAGAAGACGCCGGAAACCCGCTTTCGCGGCATCGAGCGCGGCAACTCCGTTCGTCGATGCTTCGTGGGTCGCGCCGACAACCTGGACGCCGTGGCTCACTCCGATGGCGAAAATCAGGAAAGGCACAAGGATTGACAGGGGATCGATCCCGTATCCGAGCAGGCTCAGCAGGCCAAGCTGCCAGATCACGGCGAGCAGCGAGCAACCCAGCAGCGCGACAGTCGCACTGCCCGACCGGGTATATGCAAAGACCAGCAGCGCGGCGACCACGAACGCGACCGCGAAAAACGCGGCCACCGTCCCTGCGCCATCGGCGATGTCGCCAACCGCCTTGGCGAAGCCGATGATGTGAACGTCGAGCTTGCCGTTGGTAGCTTCCAGCGTCTGTTCCCGAATCCGTTCGAGTTCGTGCGCAACCTCCACGTAGTCAAGACGTTCGCCGGTGCCGGGATGAAATTCCTGGAGTCTCGCTGCAACAATTGCGCCGCTGAGGTCGTTGGCGACCAGACGGCCGACCAGACCCGCCTTGACGATGTTCTCACGCAAGCGCTGGAAGCCAGCCTCGTCAGGAATGAAGTCGGACGGCAAGACGTTGCCACCGGCGATCCCGTCCTCGACAACCTCAATGAATCTCACGTTCGGCGTCAGGATCGAGAATACCTGAGTGCGATCGACGCCGGGAAGAAAAAACACGGCATCTGTCGCGCTGCGCAACGTGTCCACATACTCGGGCGTGAACATTTCGCCGTCGCGCGCAATTAGCGCAAGCACGATGCGGTCTGCACCTCCGAACTCCTCGCGATGATCGAGGAACGTCTGCATGTAAGGATGCTGAAGGGGTGCCAGCTTGGTGAAGCCTGCATCGATGCGCAATTGGAACGCCGACCAGGCCATGGAAATTGACAACACGGCAAAGACGGCGAGAGTCACGCGCCGTCGTGCAAACAACGCTCGTTCGAGCCACCCCGTCACCATGCGCGGATTCCAGACCTTGTGCCGACGCTGACATGCAGGCAACTGATCGACACCTCTGCCATGACCGGATTACCCATCCGCCGGCAAGCGCCGGACCCCGAACTCACCGATCAGCAGCAGCCCTCCATCGGAAAGCGGCAGTGCTCCCGAAACTCCAGACCGGTCTGGCAGGCGTTGAAGCGAAACGCTTCGGCCGCCATCGTGGCTCTCCAGCAGCACGCCGTCCAACCCGGTGACAATGATCTTCTCCGGCCCAAATTGCTGGATGCTTGTCAGTGAAGCCGTAGTGCTGGTCGGAATGCGCGTCCAGGTCGACCCGCCGTCGTCGGACCTGAACATGCGACCTCGGAGACCAACAAGGATTACAGTCCGGGCATCGAGCGCGGTCGCACCAAACCAGGATCCGGAATAAGGGGTCTCAAGCGTTTGCCAGCTGCCTCCGCCGTCCTCGGACAGATGGGCGATGCCGGCCTCGGCGCCAACATAGAGTACTCCCGCTGCCGACGTGATGGCATTCATGTGATAGTCGTCTTCGCCAGCCGCACCAGATACCCAGGTCTCGCCGCCGTCTCTGGTCGAGAGCAAGAAGCCGTAGGCACCGACAGCCAACCCGTTCATCTCGTCGAAGAACAGGACATCAAGAAGCGGTCGCTCCTCTTCGGGCGCATAGTGAACGCGTTGCCAAGTGTCGCCGCCATCGGCCGTACGCAGGATGATCGCGTCGTGCCCCACCGCCCAACCGAGCTGCGCATCATGCATGTGGATTGCGGTCAGCATTGCCCGGCCCGGCGACGAAGCCAGTCGCCAGCTTTCGGCCTCGTCGTCGGAGACAAGAATGTGGCCGCGCCTTCCGACGACGATCAGCCGGTCGTCGACACGCACACCATCAAGAAGCAGGGCTCGTGCTGCGGGAGGGGCGGTCGCGGAAGACGCATCCGAACCCTCTGCCGCTCCCGTACCGTGCAAAACCAACATTGCCACGGCAACGCAGGCGGCACACCGAAAGGGGGTCAAGACGCCACCGTCCGGTCCCGTGTTGAATCTATCGACGGCCTTCTCGCCTTAGCGCCGATACGGTGAAGTCCCTCGACCTGATCCTGGCATCCATGACACACATCGGGAATTCGTTATCGAGGCCGAGCGCCAGATATCGCCTCGCCTGCAGATCGTAGTGCAACTCGAGCGTGGGCCAGATCAGCGGGTTCTCGTAGTAATTGATCACGTGCCCTTCCGAGACCCGCCATAGCCGGTCACGCGTGTCGTAGATGTCCGCCACCAGGATCTGCCAGGAATCCTCGTCAATGTAGAAGGTGCGCCGCTTGTAGATGTGGCGAGCACCACTGGCTAGCGTAGCTTCGACCACCCAGACGCGATGCAGTTCATAGCGGAGGTGATCGGGATTGACATGCCGGGGAGTCAGGATGTCCGAAAAGGAAAGATCGTCACTGTGCACCCGGTACGAGTTGTATGGCACGTACAACTCGCGCTTGCCGACCAGCCTCCAGTCATAGCGGTCAACCGCCCCGTTGAACATGTCGAACTGATCAGCGGTGCGCAGGCCGTCGGTCGTGGTGCCGGGATTGTCGTAGGCAACATTGGGCGCGCGCCGGACGCGCCGCTGGCCCGGATTGTAGGTCCATGCCCGACGGGGTTCTCGCACCTGGTTCATGGTTTCATGAACGAGGAGAATGTCTCCGGCAAGCCGAGTTGGCGCAAGAACCTTCTGCTTGAAGTACATCATCGTGTTGTCGAGCGCTGCCTCGGTCATGCCGGGAAGCGAGTAGCGCAATTCGGCCTCTACTTCGAACTGGACGATCGTGTAGTCGCCACCAGCCGTGACTGCCGCCTGGCCCATCGTGCAACTCACTGTCTCGCCCCGATAGCGCAGCAGGTGGTTCCAGATCGCCTCGAGCCCGTTCGCGGGGATCGGGAAGGGGATGCCGATCACGGCGCCGCCGACACCGTTGCCGTTGTCCTCGAGATGCGCAGTTGCCGCCGCCCGTCTTGTCGCGTCGTAAATTCGCTGCGGAGCAGAGGCGCTGCGTCGCGTCGGATAGACGTTCATGCGGAAGCTCGGGTAGAGTTCGAGCATCCGCTGGTGACCTACAGAAAGGCGCCCGCGGTGGGCATCAACGTTTGATCCGTCGATGACAAAAAGCGGCCGGTCGCCTGCGAACGGGTCGCGGTGGTGCTCTCCCCGCACATAACCTCTCGGAGGCCTGGTGATCCCGCCGTTCCAGGCAGGTATCGTGCCCGAAGCGTTGCCCGCGCGTTCTCCTCCGAGCGGGGTCAGGTCGGCCCCGAGTCGGGCGATCTGACTTGCGGGCAATTCTGCCGCTGCCGGCAGCGTCCAAGCCAGAAACAGTGCCAGCGCGGCACCTGATTTCCACATGGTTCCCTTCATGTCACTCTCCCCTGCCTGCTTAGAACGAGTAATTGAACGATATCGACACAAAGTCCCTGTCCTCCAATGCGTTGTGGTGTCCGGCGTGCATCGTGTACGAGATATCCGCGCTCATGCGTTCCAGATAGTTTGTCCCGACCCCCAGAGTCACGACCCTGCGCCCTTCGACGAACGGACCGAACGGGGCCGGACTTGAACCGGACACGTCATGCTGGAACTGGAGATAGGGGGTGAGCCTCGCTGCACCAATTGCGTTGTGGTAGTCGAGCCATACCGCGCCCCGATAGCCCCAAGAAGTCGCGTCCGCAATGTCGCCGCGCGTTCCGGCAGTATCGAGTGGGGTCTCCATGCTGTCCGGCATGTCATGGACCGTCATGGCAGCAGCCTCGGCAATGAAGCCGGTGGAATCCGAGCCAAACAGGGATCCGAACACCTGGGTCGCCGTGACCTGCGCCTGGCTCACGTCTCGCCTGACGTGGCCGTTCAATTTTTGGCCGATGATCTCTGTCTTGCACGCGAGCACTTGGCGAGGGTCCGGAATCATCGGGTCGAGATAGCATCCGATCGGTGTCAGTGCTTCTGCGAACAGTGACTGTTCCTCTCTCTGCAGAGGCAGGTCCGGATGGAAGGAGTATTCGCCCTGAAGAGCCCAACCGCTGGCGCCAAGCACGGTGTTGAAACTCACGCCAACGGTCCTGAGATCTTCGGGATACTCCACGAAATAGCGTGCTGCCTTTGCGTAGTGATCAATGGCATTGTAAGCAGCAAAGCCGTCCTGCAGATCTTCGAAGTCGTCCTTAAGGTCCGGTGATGCGAGTACTTGCCCGATGATTCCTTGACCTAGCGGTGATGCGAGCGTTTGCCTGATGAATTCTTGACCTTGCGGTGATGATGCATCCACATTCGGCGGAAGCATGTTGCTTATGATGCCAATGGCTCCGAGGGTTGCCAGACGCTGCTTCGTACGGTCAAAACTTGCCTGACTGACAGCTTGAGCTACGCCCAAACTCTGCAACAGTTGGCCTCTACTCGGAACTTGACCGGTTACAAGTGGCAAGCGGCTATGCGCGTTGACAAAATAGAAGCCGAATTCCGCGTCGTTTAGTGCCGGAGACAGGTAGCGCAGTGCAATGCCGTACTGACCGTCATCCGGGGGTTCCCGATCAGCGTCGCGCCCGATGGCGGGGAAGGGGTCGTCAGCGTTGTATTGCAATCCGAGACCGGCAATGTCCGCGTTGATGGCTTCTTCGACCCCGGGAGCGTCCTGGACAGCGTCCGCAAGGTCGTCAAAATTTGGCAGCGCAAGAAGGGCTTCTCGACCACCCGCGCCAACATAGTCGTTGCTCGAGAAATACGTGCCCACCGGATCGATCACCGTCTTTTCCCAGCCGAACTGGTAGAAGCCCTCCACCGAGAGGTCGGGAACCGGCTCGACGGCTGCATACACCATGGGTACGGGCACCAGTGCGTCACGCAACTCTGAACCCGGCGTGCGCAGCCGGTTCACGTCGATCGGATTGATCACGTTGATGCCATTCGGGATGAACGTGCTTTCTCCCCAGTTCAGGACCTGATTGCCGACCCGCAGGTCCAGCGGAACGCCGCCAGGATCGAAGGTGCCGGAAGCATAGAGGTCGAGAAGCCGGAAATCCTGTCCCGCAACGTCCTTGGCCGCGTCCGAAAGCGGGGTTCGCTCGCGCACTCCGTTCAGGGTTTCAAAGTCGACGAAACCGTGCATGCGGACGAACAAGCCCAGGTTCCCCCCGGTGAGTTCAAATTCCGCTGTAAGGCTCGATGTGCTGCTGACCAGACCTCGGTCGTAGTTTCGGTTGCCTTCATCGGAGTTGACGGAACCCAGGGTTTCGTCACGATCGGAGGCACGGAATATTTCGTCACGATCGGAGGCACGGAATATCAGGCCATGGTTCAGCGTGAAGTTCGCAGTCGCGGATACATCCCCTCCCGGAAATCCCTGGGAATTCGCCGGCATGCCGAACAGCAGCGCGCAAAGAGCAATGAATGCTGACTGGGTGGCAAGCCTGCCAATCGATAGGGAATTCATACGGAGCGGAAATCGGACGATGAAATTTCGACTGGATTGAAAGGACATGAATTCCCTCTTCTCAGTTGTCTGACCTGATGATCCAAATCGCTTACACTGTTGCCTCATTTGGGTCAAGAATTCAGACGTTTTTCTCCCTGCCAGGTACACGTTGGCGGTCTCACGCGAGTGGCGGTCGCCAGAACATTCTGGACGGTATTCGGCATGCAGCGACGTCCGCGAAGCGCCTGATCCGTTGAAACACCCATGAAATCCGGTATGTAAGCCGTAACGTGGCCGAGCCGCTGTTCGCTGAGGTGGCGGGTTGCACGTCCGAGGCGGCGCCACCAAGGTCGGCAAGAAGCCGCCTATGACGTTTCCAAGGTCGCCTTCTCGGCACACAGGACCGCATCGGCGGGGGTTCGGACATGGGCATTGATAGCGACGTCTTTCCGGACCATTCCACGCATACTTGACGCCATGCTTGCGAGGCTTCACCCGGGGCGATGGGTCTGGATCAGCCTTCCGCTGGCTTCCGGCGCGAACCCTGCAATCCCGGTCATGCGTGAACTCAACGCCGGAGCGACTGGATTTTCAGCATCGCATTGGCGTCGTCTGCAATTCGCCGTGGTCACTTGGCAGCCACGGGAAGTGTGACGATGTACGAGGGATCCCGGGAGGGGTTGAACCGCGAGTCAAGGCCCACGGAGACGTCGCCCGCGGGACGGTTCGGACCCGGAAAAATCGCCCGGCATGCGGAACTCCTCAATCCGTGTCTACTGGTATCATGCACTTGCGGCTTCCGTACGTCAGGCCCAGGTGGACGCCCCTCAACGAAACCGTGACCATCGTGGGCGTATCCAGGCGTCGTGGTCGCAGTGTGTTGCGCCGCCCGTAACGCATCGGGAGGGCAGACAAGCCCAGAAATTACGTGATCAACACAAAAATTCCGACATTCACACGCATTTTTTACACATTCCCGCCTACGATGTGCCTAAGAATCAGGGGTGATTGTCACCTTACTGTTGAACTCAACATTGAACTTAATTCTGCTCACTTTTGTCAAAGCAAAAATGCTCAATTTCCTAGGAAGGGCGGCCCGAGTTTGGGAGCAGTCCTTTCTGGAAGTTCCTCCGCGCTGCGCGCCGGACGTTGGGAGCGAAGCGACGCGGCCTCATGTCTGCGAGACGTGACACGGGGCTTCGATGGCGGTGGATGGTCGCGCGGTCCAAGACGTCGAATTCCGCTGCGCGTACCTGTGATGCCGAACGCCATTCATTGCGCGGATCGAGTCCGCGCGCGCCGTCGCTTCGCCTGAAGGTGGCGGGCGTGACGGGGACTCCCGGCAGGCAGAACGATCCGGCAAGGCGCAAACCGCACATGCGGTTTCCCGGTATTTCCCGCAACCACACGCTGTCCGCCGTATGCGTTCAGGGGCGGAACTCGGTCAATGTAGCCGGAACTGGACTTTCTGCAGGTAGCACTGCCCGGCCACAACACTGAAACCAAGGAGGACTTCCTATGAAGATGAACCAACATGCGACCCGTGTCCTGGCTCTCGCTGCCTTTGGACTGTTGGCAGCCTGTGGCGGCGGCGGAAACGGCGGCGACCCGGCCCACTTCTCGGGCAAGAACGACAGCATGGCGTCACGGATCAGCAATGCCAGGACCCTTGAGGAGTCCACGACTTTCAGGGCGGAAGCCGTCGGAATCAACTTAGGCGAAGAAAACGAACTGGTCGACGGCGAAGACATCGCGTTCCGAATCTTCCGGACGTCTCCAGATGTGGCGCCTACATTCGTGGTCACGCACAACGAGGAGACAACCACCTTCGGGCCGGAACACTTGGGCGCCCAGGTCGAATTACCAAACAACTACTTCATCGAAGATCTGGGCGACAACAACGACAAGTGGCTATGGACATGGGCGGGACGTCCCCTTGAGCTCGCGGATGGGCGTTACTGGGGCGGCTGGACGGAAGGCCGTTACATCCCCTCGGACTGGAAGCATCACTTCCCCGTCAACATCTACTACAACGGCGACCCGACCGACCTGCGCCGCATCGCGGTGATCGGTCTCGAAACGGCGCCCGGCGACATGCCGACCCACGATGTCCGCGCAAGATACAGCGGCAGGGTGTCAATGCAGACTTTTCCGGCGGATAGCGGACCATTTAGAGATTTCCTCGGGGACATCGCGCTCATCGCCCACTTCTCGGAAGGCACCATCGGGGGCTTCTCGGACAACTGGAGAGTCTGGAACGAAGGCTGGCAGGACCTTCCCGCGCTTTCCTACACGTTGGCGGACGCGCCCATCAACGGCAACGGCTTCACGACGTCGGTCGCCTCCTGCGCGGGATGCGACGTTCAAGTCGTCGATTCGACCGTCGCCGGAAAGTTCTACGGCCCCTACGCGGACGAGGCAGGCGGCACGATCCAGGCCGAGTTCAGCGATGGCGCCGTCGCCATCGGCGCTTTCTACACCGACCAGGACTGACTGCGACCGGCGAGGGAAGACGGGGTGCCTGCCAGCCAGGCACCTCTCGTTCTGGCGCTTTGGCAGTGTAGGCCCTCGCGGCGCAAATCCGTACAGCGGCGCTTCCATTGCCGTTCGTGCCCGCAGAAGGCCGCATCGACGACGGCCTCGAAGACCGTCTCTTCCGGCGGAGTTGGCAACGAGCCGTCCTGCCAGATCGCAGCCCGCATCGCGGCTGCGAGCGAGCGGCCCGGGCCGATGTCGTCGGCGTCGCGGATGTCACGCGCCGACTTACGAGGTTTGAGCGTCGTGATTCGGGTGTCGGCAACGGTGACGGATGCCATCAATCAGTTCTCCCGAGCAACTGCAACGGGGAACGGGTTCCATCATGGTCCCGCCCGACGCCCTCGATCCCACCTTCCAGGGCATTCATCCGGACGAGTGGGCGCGGCAGCAATGAGACTCCTGCCGGAAGAGATATCCTCGATTGTCGAGGAGCACGATTTTGCTGCAAATCAGGTCGAGCGAATGATCCGGCTGTTCGACGTTCTGGAAACCGGCGTTGGTCACGAGGTTTTGGTCCACGCATGGCTCTGGCTTTCCGCACGGTGCTGAGTGTACAGTGCACGACAGTCTTTCGTGAACGCGCGCCGATTGCGAACTGAACTTTCTTGCAAGTGCGGTCAAACGGCATCAGCGATAGGCAAGTGGAATGATAAACCCGGGCAGCAGATTCCTGAGAAAGATTGCGGTTGTCGGGAGAGGAACCGCCGGATCGTTGGCAGCCGCCAGCGTGGTGCGCATGCATCCCGACAAAGACTTTGAACTGCACCACATATATGACTCCCGCATTCCGGTCATCGGAGTGGGTGAAGGCAGCTGGCCGAGCCTGGTCCAGGAACTGCAGCAGTTGACGAACTTGACCCACGAGGAGGTGCAGCAACGCCTGAAGGGAACGCGCAAGTATGGTGTCGCATTTGAAGGATGGGGCCGGCGTGGTCGAGACTTCACCCACTACTTCACGCCCCAGCAGGTATCGTATGGCTACCATCTTTCCGCGGACCTGATGGCTGAACTGCTTCACGAGAGCACGAGTGCCAGCCACATTGACGCCAAAGTAGGCAAGATAAGTCGAGTGGAGGGCGGTGCCGAGGTCGAGCTTGAAGGGCAGGCGCCTGAACGTTACGACCTTGTCTTTGATGCTCGAGGATTTCCACGAGAACTCCATTCCGACCAGCACATAGACATCTCCTTCATCCCGACCAACACGGCCATCATCCGTCGCTGCCCCGCAACCATAAGTGAAGTCAGGGGCGGGCCGGTTCTTGAACACACATACACCCGTGCCGTTGCGCGCCCGCACGGATGGATTTTCGTGATTCCGCTTACAGTTCATACCTCTTACGGGTACATCTTCAACCAAGACCTATCGAACCTGGACGAAGTCGAAGCGGACTTCGACACGTTCCTTGAAACGGATGGCGTAGCGGAATTCGAGCAACGCGCCGTCATCCCGTTCCCCAATTTTGTCCACCGACAGCTCTACAATGGCGCGGTGGCGCGCATTGGCAATGCCGCTGCGTTCATGGAGCCCCTCGAAGCAACGGCGATCGTGTCCGCCCAGTTGCAGATCGGGATGGTCCTCAACATGCGACTTAACCGATCAATAGAGCACCTCGAGCGTGACGCACCTGTGGTCAACCGGTTTCTTGTCAGGAGCATGCTCAGCTACGGCCTGTTCGTCGGGTGGCATTATTCCTGTGGCGCCAAGTATGATTCCAGCTTTTGGCGTTATGCACGTGACCACGCCTGGCCAGAACATCGCAAGGCGGCAGACCCCGACGTAGCGGGCTGCGACGCGCTTCCCAGATTCGACGAGATGATCAAGCTGATGAACCAGCCAGTCATCGACAAGGCGGACTGGTCCAGGATGTGTGCGGTTCCCCTCACCAGTTACGCCCAGGTGTCCCAGGGTCTTGGCTGCTAGGATTTGGACCCATAGCCAGAACTTGCCGGACGCGGCCAGGAATGCAGGCAGCCAGGGAGAGCTTCGACACCTGCTTGACTTGGCTCCAGGATTCGTCGAAGTGTCACAGAGTGCTGGTGCCTGCCTGTTTTGGCAGGTGAAAAGGGAATGCGAACAGGTCATTGACCTCAATGCAGCCGCCCCCGCGACCGTAGCCGGAGAGGGGATCCATCGTGCCACTGGCCCATGAGGCTGGGAAGGCCGGATCACCCGCAATCATCCGCAAGCCGGGAGACCTGCCAGCCGACTGGACGTGACCGGACGGGGGATTCCGGGGCGGGGCTGCCAAGGCGGCGCTCTCGTTTCCTCCCCTTTCCAAAACAGGAATGAGGGATCCGTGAACGACTTCGCGCAGGTTGAACTTCTGGTCTGCACCACCTGCCGCAGGGGACAGGAGCTGCCTGACACCGAGGAACGTCCTGGAGCGCTCCTTCATCGTGCGCTCGCGGCGGGAGAGTTGCCCGAAGGCGTCAGCCTTCTCGGCGTGGAATGCTTCTCAAATTGCGATCATGGCTGTTCCATCGCCCTGCGCGGAGGATCGCGGCGCTGGACATATGTTTACGGCAATCTCGACCCTTCCAGCGCTGAGATGATCCTGGACGGCGTTGCTCGATATCGCGCGACGTCAGACGGGCTTGTCCCTTGGCGGGAACGCCCGGAGCACTTCCGCAAGAACTGCATTGCACGCATTCCTCCGATTGAACCAGTGGAGGCATCCAAATGAGCGATCTCGCCAAGATTCCCGCCACTGTGATCACTGGCTTTCTGGGGGCCGGAAAGACAACGCTGATTCGTCACCTCATCGAATCCAGCAAGGGCTTCCGGTTGGCGGTGATCGTGAACGAGTTCGGCGATGTGGGCGTTGACGGGGAGATTCTCAGGACTTGCGCCATCCCCGATTGCCCGGCGGAGAACATAGTCGAACTGGCCAACGGCTGCATCTGTTGCACGGTTGCGGATGATTTCATCCCGGCCATCAGCGCATTGATGGAACTTGACCCCGTGCCTGACCACATCCTGATCGAATCTTCCGGGCTTGCCCTTCCCAAGCCGCTGCTCAAGGCATTCGACTGGCCGGCCATCCGAAGCAGGGTGACAGTGGACGGTGTCATTGCGCTGGCCGATGCCGAAGCGGTGGCAGCAGGGAGATTCGCGCCCGACATCGGCCGCGTGAACGCGCAACGGCTCGCAGATGACAGCCTTGACCACGAAACACCGCTTTCGGAGGTGTTCGAAGATCAGATCGCCTGCGCCGACATCGTGCTGTTGACCAAGCCCGATCTTGCAGGCCCTGAAGGAGTGGCGCAGGCAAGGACAATCATCGAGCGGGAGTCACCGCGCACAGTGCCGGTAATCGAGGTTGCCGAGGGCGCGGTGGACGTGCAGGTGGTGCTCGGCATCGGAGCGGCAGCTGAAGACGATCTTGCGGCGCGTCCGTCACATCACGACGGCGCGCTCGATCATGATCACGAGGATTTTGACACGATCGTTGTGGATGTTCCGGAGGCCGAGAGCGCCGATGACCTCGTTGAGCGAATCGAGGTCCTTGCTCGTGAGCAGAACATCCTTCGAGTGAAGGGGTACGTCTCGGTGCGCGGCAAGCCAATGCGCCTGCTCATCCAGGGGGTCGGAGCACGAGTCCGCCGTCAATTCGACCGGGCTTGGGAACCAGGCGAGGACAGGCAAGGGCGCCTGGTCGTAATTGCGGAGCACGACGACATCGATCCCGAGGCGATTCGGTCGATTCTGGCTCCGGAAGAACTCGTGCAGTGACGCGCGGCGCGAAAAAACATGCCCCGCCGTCCATGATCGGCATGCAACACCTTTGTCGCGACCTGCGCATTGCATCAGTGCGGGGTCGGACCCATTCGGCACGGAGATCCGGCACATGCATGTGATCTTTCGCGAAAGCCATGGGCTCGAGGAAACCGAGACACCGACCGACCTCCAGCAGGCTCCTGCCGATCTCGTGGTCCTGTCATTCTCGGACAGCGATCTTCAAGCCTTCGCAGCAGGCTGGCATCGGGCAAGGGAGCAGGGCACGCCTTTGCCGAGCCTCAGGCTCGCAAACCTGGCAGCGCTCAAGCATCCGGTTTCGGTCGACACCTATGTCGAGCAGACCCTTTCAGACGCCAAGGCCATCTTGATACGCGTGATCGGCGGCATGCCGTACTGGGACTACGGATTGGCACAGGTGAGAGCTCTGGCCGAATCGAGGGGGATAACGCTGGCCGTCCTGCCTGGCGACGGCAGGCCGGACGCGCGGTTGGAGGCGATCTCAACCGTCCCGCACGCGACCTTGGCGCGCCTTGACGCGCTGGTGTGCGAAGGCGGAGCCGTGGCGGGGCAGGCGGCCTTGGCGCAACTGGCCTTGGCAGCCGGTCTTTATGCAGGGCCGGTGGACGGCATCAGGACGATCCCGGCGTGGGGGTGCTGGACGCCAGAACGCGGCGCACGCGGAGGGGCGGCAAGATTCGCCGCTGGTCTCGCATATGAAGGTGCATCCGCGCGCACTTCGATGCCGGATTGCGGTGCTTGCTGTCACGCGGAATGCCTTGGCGCCCCAGACCGGCCCTTGATCGCAATCGTGTTCTACCGGGCCTATCTCGCCGCCGCAGACACGGCACCGGTCGAGCACCTCATGCAGGCGTTCAAGGATCGCGGCTATTCGGTGCTCGGCCTATTCGTTCCCTCGCTGAAGGATCCAGTCGCGGGACCCTGGCTCTGTAGTCGGATTGCCACCCTGTCGCCAGCCGCCATCGTCAACGCGACGGCATTTTCCGGCAAGGGCGAGGACGGCACTTCGCCATTGGATGCAGCAGGCGTGCCTGTCTTCCAAGTGGCATTGGCCACGTCGACCAGATCCGCTTGGAAGGACGCGGCGCGCGGCCTGTCGCCCGCCGACTTGGCAATGCATGTCGTGCTGCCGGAAGTGGACGGGCGCATCTTTGCCGGTGTCGCATCCTTCAAGGAGCCGGGCGATCTTGACGCAGACTTGCAAGCGAGGCTCCTGGGGCATCGACCGGACGCGAATCGGATTGCCGCGATCGCCGACCGAGTCGCGGCCTGGATTGCTCTCTCGGAAAAGGCCCGAAACGACGTTTCCCTTGCCATCGTGCTTTCGACCTATCCGGGCAAGACCTGGAGAATGGCCCATGCGGTCGGTCTGGACGCATTCGCCTCGGTGGAAGCGATCATGGATGACCTCGATGCCGAGGGATATGCGATCGATTCGGGTGACAGGATCGAGATGGCACTGGCCCGTGAGTCGATCTCTTGGCCCGTCGCGGAGTACAAGGCTGCCTTGTCGGCGTTGCCGGATCGCCTTGGCGCGGACGTAGAGGACGCTTGGGGACAGCCCGAAGGAGACCCTTCAGTCCGCGATGACGCGTTTCATTTCCAGGCCGTTAGGCGTGGAAGGGCCATTGTCGCCCTTCAGCCCGAGAGGGGCAAGGCGGCCCGGCGCGACGAGGAGTACCACGACCTTTCGCGGGTGCCGCGCCATGAATACGTCGCGTTCTACCTCTGGTTGCGGAAGATCGCCTGCATTGATGCACTCGTCCATGTCGGTGCCCATGGCACGCTGGAATGGATGCCAGGCAAGTCGGTGGCGCTCTCCGATCAGTGCTGGCCGGAGGCCTTGGTCGGACCGCTCCCGGTCATGTACCCGTTCATCGTCAACGACCCCGGCGAAGCTGCGCAGGCCAAGCGCCGGATTGGCGCCGTAACGCTTGGCCATTTGCCTCCGCCGGTCGGCCAGAGCGAGACGCCGCGCAATCTCTTTCGGCTTGAGGCGTTGCTGGACGAGTTTTCCAATGCCGACGGGCTGGATCCACGTCGCCGCGACCGTCTGCAGGACGACATACAGGCCGAGGCACAGGCGATCGGGCTTGAATCCGCGCTTGGCCTCGACCGATCAGAAGGCGCCGCCGAAGCGATCACGCGCATCGACCGCTTTGTATGCGACGTGAAAGACAGCCAGTTCGGCGACGGGTTGCATGTTTGGGGACGGGAGAGCGAGTGGGAAAGGAGCGATTCCGCAACCGCAAACCAGACCTCGATGCATCCGCTGTGCCGGCTAGACATTGCCGCGTCAGTGAAGGCGGAAAGGGAGGCATTGCTTGACGCGCTTTCCGGAAAGCGCATCGACGCAGGGCCGGCGGGTTCTCCCTACCGGGGGCGAACGGATGTCTTGCCAACAGGGCGCAACCTCTTTGCCACGGATACCCGGGCTGTGCCGACCCGGGCGGCCCACGCGCAGGGCATCAGGCTGGCAAGGGAACTCGTGCGGCGGCATCTTCAGGAGCAAGGTGATTATCCAAAAGGCTTGGTGGTGGACCTTTGGGGATCGGCAACCATGCGGACCGCAGGCGAGGAATTTGCGATGGCGCTGCATCTTCTCGGCGTGCGCCCAACCTGGGATGAGGGCAGCGAGCGGGTTTCCGGCATCGAGGTGCTGCCCATCGCCGAACTGGAATGGCCTCGACTGGACGTGACTTTGAGAGTGTCCGGGTTGTTCCGGGACGTGTTTCCCACGCTCTCCGCGCTCTATTCGCAGGCCATACGGGCCCTTGCGGCACGAGAGGAGGCAAAGGACTGGAATCCCTTTGCCGGAACCGAGCCGGGATCCCGCGTCTACGGACCGGAGCCGGGAAGTTTTGGCTTGGGCATGGAACGCTTGAGAGAAGACTTCACCGAGGAGGCGCGCCGTGATGCGGGCGCGGCCTGGTTGGCTGCGAGCGCGTGGGCCGTGGACGGAGAGCGCGCCACTGAAGATCCGGACGGGCTCGCGGCGCAAGTGGCTGGGGCGGACGCATTCGTCCACCTTCAGGACTTGCCCGAAACCGATCTTCTGCTGGCCGCAGACTATGCTACGCATGAGGCTGGCTTCGCGGCGGCCAAGGCGGTAACCGGCGGACGGGACGCCGCGCTCTTTCATCTGGACAACACCGACCCGGACCGTCCGCGTGCGCGAACGCTGACGGAAGAGGTCGCACGAGTCGTGCATGCTCGGGCGGTGCAGTCGGGATGGCTGGCGGGAATGAAGCGACATGGGTTCCAGGGAGCAGCCGAGATTGCAGCGACGCTTGATCACATGGCCGTCTTCGCGAATCTCGCGAACGTCGTGGATTCGCATCTGTTCGACGCATACTACGATGCCACCCTAGGCGATGCCTCCGTCACCGAATTCATGCAGGAGGCAAATCCGGAAGCTTTGTCCGCCATGCGCGAACGATTCAATGCGCTGCACAGGTCAGGATTGTGGCGCACCCGACGGAACTCGATCCGGATCGGCTTGGAGGCGGCGGAGTGAACGTGCCCGGCATCCGGGGCTGGTGTCCGACCGCGCATCGTCCGATGATGTCGGGTGACGGTCTGTTGGTGAGAATACGGCCCAGATCCGGGCGGATGACGGTTGCCAAGGCACGCACCGTGGCTGATCTGGCGCGCCGCTTCGGAAACGGATTGATCGACCTGACCTCACGTGCCGCACTTCAGATCAGGGGAGTCACGGACGAAGTGCATCCTGAATTGCTGCGCGCGCTCGTGGCCGAGGAGCTTGTCGACGCCGACCCGGACATCGAGGCTCGTCGAAACATTGTCGTGACACCGTTCTGGATTGCCGGCGACCTGGCGGACCGATTGGCGCGCGCGCTTGCACAGCGGTTGGTGGAACTGCCGCAATTGCCCGCTAAATCTGGGATTGTGGTCGATACCGGGACGGCGCCACTCCTGCAGGACGTCTCGGCGGATTTCCGGTTCGAACGGGATGGAGAAGGTGGGCTGTTGCTGCGTGCCGACGGCGCGGAGCGTGGGCGGAGCATCGATGAGGCAGACGCTTTCGATGCGCTGAACGAGATGGCAGCATGGTTCGTGCAAACCGGTGGCGGCGAGAGCGGGCGAATGAGGCGGCATGTCACGAAAGTGTCCCTGCCGGGAAATTGGCGTTTTGCCGTGCCTGCAGATGGCGGAGACGTGTGGCCGCCGGGCTGCACGAAGGAAGGTATGATCGTCGGCGTCCCCTTCGGTGCAATGTCTGTTGATGCTCTCTCCGGACTGCTAGCGGATGCCGATCCTGGTTGCGTGCAGGTCATGCCGCGAAGGTGCCTTTACCTGGAGACGGCCCGGCCAGTGGCGCATCCCGCCTTCATTCACGATCCGTCGGCACTTCTGCTGGACGTTGCCGCCTGCCCGGGTGGGCCTCGGTGCACGCAGGCGACCGTGTCGACAAGACCGATCGCACGGCAACTGGCGGAACGCGGCCTCGGGACGCTGCATGTTTCGGGCTGCGCCAAGGGCTGCGCGAGATCCGGGTCTGCAGACGTGACGCTGGTCGGGCGTGACGGGAGGTTCGATCTTGTCAGGGGCGGCTCGGTCGGCGACACCGCGGACCGAACCGGCCTTTCCGAGACCCAAGTTCTGGAGCTGCTTCGCTAATGCCTCACGTTTACGAAAAGGACGGTGTCGCCATCTATGCCCAGTCCTTCGCGACCATACGGGCTGAGGCCGATCTTGGCCGTTTCGACGCGGATGAAGAGCGGGTCGCGGTTCGGATGATCCACGCATCGGGAATGGTGGAACTCGCGGGATGTCTGCAGTTTTCGGAAGGCATGGTGATCCGGGCTCGCAAGGCGTTGGAATCGGGCGCTCCGATACTCTGCGACACCAGGATGGTCAGTGAAGGCGTGACGCGCGCGCGGCTTCCTGCATCCAACGACGTGGTTTGCACGCTTCAGGATCCCTCGGTTGCAAGCCTCGCAGCCGAGATGGGCAACACGCGCTCGGCCGCCGCGCTGGAGCTCTGGCGTCCCAGGCTGGAAGGTGCGCTCGTGGCGATCGGAAACGCCCCCACGGCACTCTTTCACCTGCTGAACATGTTGGCGGATCCGGACTGCCCCCGGCCCGCCGCGATCATCGGTTGCCCAGTTGGATTCGTTGGCGCCGCGGAATCGAAGGCGGCTCTCTGGATGGAACAACCGGTGCCCTGTTGCATTGTCGATGGGCGCCTGGGCGGGAGCGCCGTCACCGTGGCGGCGGTAAACGCGATCGCGAGTTCCGCGGAATGACCGGAATTGTCTACGGTGTCGGCCTGGGGCCCGGTGAACCTGATCTCATGAGCGCGAAGGCACTCAAGCTGCTGGCAAGTGCCCGCCACGTCGCGTTCTTTCGCAAGAAGGGGCGTGCAGGGCGTGCCCGGACGCTGGCCGGCGACCTGATTCCGACGGACGCAGTAGAATTTGCAATGGAATATCCTCTGACAACGGAAGTCCCCCTGGAAGATCCGCGGTACAACCGGAGCCTGGCGGAATTCTACGACGGCTGCACTGCGCATCTGACTTCCATTGTCGTAGATGGCGAGGACGTTGTCGTTCTCTGCGAAGGCGATCCATTTTTTTACGGTTCTTTCATGCACCTGCATGAGCGCCTGAACACCCGAGTGCCAGTCGAGGTCGTGCCGGGCATACCTGGCATGGCAGCCGCTTGGACGGCGAGCGGCATGCCGATCGCCTGGGGCGATGATGTCCTCACCGTGCTGATGGGAACGCTAGAAGAGGATGTGCTGGTGAAGCACATGGAAGCCGCCGATGCATTGGTCGTGATGAAAGTGGGGCGCAACCTGCCCAAGGTTCGGGTCGCGCTTGAACGGACCGGACGCGCGCAGGATGCCTGGATGATCGAATGCGCCGCGATGGCAGACCAGAAGATCACTCGGCTTGCCGATGTGTCGGAAGGTCATGTGCCTCCGTATTTCACGATTGTCCTGGTGCACGGGCAGGGGCGGCGGCCGTGAGCGGGTGGATTGCGGTTGCGGGCCTTGGGCCGGGAGGCGACGCCCTGATCACGCCCGAGGTCCATACGGCACTGGCTGAGGCGACCGACGTCGTCGGATATTCGCGCTATGTCGACAGGGTTCCAAAGCGTGAAGGGCTTTGCCGGCATCCGTCCGAGAACAGGGTGGAAGCCGAACGGTCGCGCCTTGCGCTGGAACTGGCCGCAATGGGTCGTCGGGTGATCGTGGTTTCGTCGGGCGATCCTGGCGTGTTCGCGATGGCGTCGGCAATGTGCGAGGCGATTGAGGCCGGGCCGGGATCCTGGCGGGAACTGGATGTCCACGTGCTCCCCGGCATCACGGCCATGCTTGCCGCTTCCGCGCGGGTGGGCGCTCCGCTTGGCCATGACTTCTGCGCTGTCAACCTCTCTGACAACCTCAAGCCTTGGGCCCTGATAGAGAAGAGGCTGCGGCTCGTGGTCGAGGGCGATTTTGCCTGCGCGCTCTACAATCCTCGCTCCAAGGCTCGGCCTGACGGATTCGCCCACGTCCTGGAACTGCTGCGTGAGCTCTGCGAACCTGAGCGCCTTGTCATCTTTGCTCGTGACGTGACGACATCGGACGAGACCATCAGGACCGTGCTGCTGTCCGAGGCCAATCCAGAGATGGCGGACATGCGGACCGTCGTGATCCTGGGCTCGAGCCGCACCCGCCGGATTGATCGGAACGGACTGCCGCCGCTCGTCTACACGCCACGGTCGGTGACGGAATGAGCAATCCAGTCCAGAACCTCTTCAATGGTGCCGACTTCGTGTCGTTGAGGCGCGTCGGGCCGGTCGATCATGAGTATCGGCAGGCCGAGCCCTCGGGCGGCATCGATCTTGGCGCGAGCGCCTTCGCCGCCGGAATTCCTGGAAACGAGGAGATCGATCCGGTGCTTTTCCAGAAGGTCACGCTCAGCCGTTTCTGCAAATGGCCCTCGATCAATGATGATGTCATGGTGTGGCAGTGCTGGGCGCTCCTTCGCGGCGTCGACAAATCGCAAGAGATAGTGATGATGCGGTTTGGCCTCGAAGACCGAGATTTCCGTTCGCCCAATGGCAAGGAAGATCCGTCTGGGGGTACTGCCAAGCGACCTGGCGGCCTCCGCCACGTCCGGCACTCGGGTCCAGCGGTCACCTGGACCGGGCGTCCACGGCGGTCGTGCAAGCGCGATCAAGGGCACGCCTGCGGCCGCGCAAGCCGCGACCGCGTTCCGACTTATTTGTGCGGCGAACGGGTTCGTGGCGTCGATCAGATGAGTAACGGAGTGGTCCTTGAGATAGTCGATCAAGCCCGCCGCGCCACCAAATCCCCCGGTTCGAGTCGGCAATGGCTGTGCGATGGGGTTCACCACGCGACCAGCGTAGGAGAACGTGGCGCGCAGCCCCATCGTGGCGATGTGCGTCGCAAGTGCGCTCGCCTCGGCGGAGCCGCCCAAGATCAGGAGATTTGGCGCCATGTCTGAAGCTCGCTGGCTGACGATCATTGGTCTCGGTGAGGATGGACCGGACGGCCTGTCGCCCGCAAGCCAGGAGGCGTTGCATGCGGCGGACGTGATCATGGGATCCGAACGGCACCTGTCCTTGGTGAAGGACAACGGTGCCGAACGAATCACGTGGCCGATCCCGTTCGAAGACGGATTGCCCGTGCTTGAAGGCCTACGTGGCCGCAAGGTGGCCGTTCTTGCGTCCGGCGATCCCTTCTGGTTCGGAGCGGGAAGCGTCATTGCCCGGCACTTCGCACCGGGAGAGTGGCGTGCCATTCCCGGTGCATCCGTGTTTTCGCTGGCGGCGGCGCGGTTGGGCTGGTCACTGGAGCACGTGGCCTGCCTTGGACTTCACGCCGCCCCGTTTGCCCGGCTCAGGCCGCATCTGGCAGCGGGGCAGCGTGCGATCGCAACGGTTCGTGATGGTGCGGCAGTCAGCGAACTGGCTGCCTATCTCGTCGGTCTCGGTTTTGGCGAGACGCGAATGCATGTCCTTGAAGCTCTTGGAGGTCCGCGCGAACGGTGCCGTGAAGTCGCCGCAGGCTCCTATGCACTTGAGGACGTGTTCCATCCGGTCGCTGTGGCGGTCGAGGTGGCAGGTTTTGGCACGAGCCTGTCGGTTGCCAGCGGACAGCCTGATGATATCTTCGAAAGCGACGGGCAGATGACCAAGCAGCCCATCCGTGCGATCACGCTGTCCGCGCTCGCACCACGGCCTGGGGAATTGCTTTGGGACGTCGGTTCGGGTTCGGGCTCGGTCGCGATCGAGTGGCTGATGGCACATCTCTCGACCCAGGCGGTCGCCATAGAGATGAGGGCTGACCGTGCTGCGCGAATCCGGCGGAATGCCAAGGCGCTTGGCCAGGATCGGCTCGTGGTCGTCGAGGGTCAGGCTCCGGAATCGCTCAGCGGCCTTGAAGTTCCAGATGCCGTGTTCATCGGCGGTGGCCTCGACCGTAGTCTTCTTGACTGGATGCGGGACAACCTTGTCCCTGGCACGCGGATCGTGGCCAATGCCGTGACGCTTGAGACGGCTGCACTTCTGACCGAAGCGCAGGCCGAATTCGGAGGCACGCTGACCAAGGTCGAGCTGGCCGAAACTGCTCCTGTCGGACGGTTTCGGTGCTGGAATGCGTACTATCCTGTCGTGCAATGGGGCGTGGCTCTATGAAAGCGGGCTGCATGCAAGAGCAAGGCGTGCGGGCGGAACGTGGCTACAATGTTGCTGGCAGGGTCGATCTTCCGGGAGTCACGATTGCAGGGCCATATTGCCAAAGTCCCGGGGTGGTCTATTCTGTACGCGGAAGAGGGGGCGCGTGGCATGAACGTCCAGAAGAGGCCGACGGCCAGATCGCATCATAAGGCGACCTATCAGGACGTGCTCAACACGCCGCCCCACATGGTGGCCGAAGTGCTAGCGGGCACGCTTTACACCCAGCCGAGACCGGCCATGCGCCATGCCTGGGCGAGTTCACGCCTTGGCGGACGATTGGACGGGCCGTTTGGTCCCGATGGCGACGGCCCAGGAGGGTGGTGGATTGTAGACGAACCGGAATTGCATCTGGGCGATGACATAGTGGTGCCGGACCTCGCCGGATGGAGGCGCGAGACGATGCCCAAATACCCGGATGCAGCCTACTGCACAGTCGCTCCCGACTGGGTCTGCGAGGTGCTCTCGCCCTCAACCCGTCGGATCGATCTGAACGAGAAGCGTGCGATCTACGCACGTGAGGGCGTCTCCCATCTCTGGTTCGTGGATCCGGACGCAAAGACGCTGGAAGCATTTGCACTAAGTGACGGTCACTGGATGCTTCATGTCACGTTGGCAGATGACGATCCGGTTTCGCTGCCGCCGTTCGACGCCATTAGTTTCCGCCTTGACGCTCTCTGGCCTGAAGGTGCAGCCGCCGATGGTGGTGCAGCAGGATAGATAGTCGGTGTTGAATCCCACATTGCATTGACCTGAGTCCCCGGTTTTGTGCCGGATTGTCCGGTCCGCGATTGTGGGCGTGGCCGGATCATTGCGGAACAGGATCGGGCATTCCGCCGCCTGATCGGGCCGCCTGTTTCTTCCTCTTCAAGCAGTACGAGCTTTCCGAAGCAGTCGATGAGGCCTCGCCCGGCGAGCTTTCGGACGGAGCCGCGCTCAAGGCGGCGACGTAGCGGACCGTGTCCGGATTGCTCGTCCAGGGATTCCAAGGCCTGATGGCCCAACCGACGCTGCTGCAGACCGCAGCCCTCCGGCCCCTCGGCGTCCGGTCTCTCTGAGGTTCGCCGCTGGTTACTGCCAAGTGGCGTGAGTCGGGGTTCCGGGGTATTTGTCCCGGAATCAATCAGGTAGACCTTGTGACCTTCTGGAAGTTCGGACTAGATGACGCGGGGGACTTCTGCAGGTGTGAGACCCATAGGCGCAAGCGGGCCAAAACAAAAGAGGTGACCACCATACAATCGGCCCAGAAACATACTTCGGAGATCTGCGTGCGTGTGCAAGCCCAGTGCCAGACGATTGAAAATTCATGATAAGTTCCCGTATTGACCAAGTGGCTTGGCAGCCGGATTTGTTTGGAGAACGGATCTCGACGGGGAGATCGCGCGAGTACTATATGCACACAGCAAATATAGCGGAACTGGATGACCTGGAAATCCTGGCACGGATTCCTGCGGCGAAATTGTCCGAAGTGGAGGCATTGTGCGAACTGGTCATAGATCGCGGAATCGGTGACGATGCCGTTCCCGCCCTCGAAGCCCTTTGGCGACGGTTCTTCGGATTTGGTGTCGACGGTCCATTGCGGGAGCAACGCTGCGCCCTCAACGCGTTGGCGAAGATCGGAACAGAGATGTCTCGGCAAGCGCTCGTAAAGATCGTCGACGCTCCGGACCTGTTCGACGCAATTCTGCCGCTGGCTCTTGAATGCGCGACGAAAGCGCATCTCGCGCTGCCCGCGCAGAGCGTCACGCGTTGGCTGGAAGACACTCGGTCGGAGGTACGTGAACTTTCGTTCATGCTTGCCAGGAACTGCAGTTCACCGGTACCAAAAAATGTTCTGGAGGCAGGTCTCTTGGACTCCGAAGCATCGGTTCGTCGAGCCTGTCTTTTGACAATGGGACACTTCGGACATGGTGCCGCGAAATCGGGGTTGCTGGCGGAACTTGAGAGGAATCCGTCCAGCGAAATCGTGACAGCACTGGCAGGCATTCTTGATGACGACATCATCACACGCCTCGGCCGATGTGCCATGAAGCACGAGCACCTGAGAGAACAGATCGTCGAGGAACTCGAAAGCAGCGCCGAACCTAGGGCGCTCAAGTTTGTCAACAGGCTGAAGGGCCTGCAATGACGGTGCACTTCATAGGAGCCGGGCCTGGGGCCGCTGACCTGATCACGCTGCGTGGTCGTGACCTTGTCGCCTCCTGTCCGGTGTGCATCTACGCAGGCTCGCTCGTGCCGGATGAGATTCTGTCGCATTGCCCGAAAGGTGCGCGGATCGTGAATTCCGCGCCTCTCGATCTCGATGCGATCATTGCCGAATGCCGTATGGCACACGATGCCGGACAGGATGTGGCACGCCTTCATTCCGGCGATCCTTCAGTCTGGTCCGCCTTGGGTGAGCAGATGGAAAGGCTCCGGGAGGAGGGAATCCCCGTGTCGATCACGCCTGGCGTGCCTGCATTCGCGGCGGCAGCGGCCACGCTTGGGGCGGAGCTGACATTGCCCGGAGTCGTCCAGTCGGTCGTCCTGACACGGACCTCCGGGCGCGCATCCGCAATGCCGGAACGCGAGACGCTCGCGGAATTTGCTGCCACGGGCGCGACGCTTGCCATCCACCTTTCGATTCACCGCCTTTCGGACGTCGTGGCCGAACTGCTGCCGTTCTACGGTGAGGACTGTCCGGTGGCCGTGGTCTTTCGGGCAAGCTGGCCCGACGAGAAAATCATCCGTGGCACGCTCGCCACCATCGTGGGGGAAATGGATGACGGCATTACCCGGACGGCACTGATCCTTGTCGGCAAGGCATTGGGTGGCGAGTCCGGACGGCGGAGCGCGCTGTACTCGCCCGACTATGATCGGCGCTACAGGCCCCGCGTGGCGGCGGATGCGCGATCAGGCCCGATCGACCAAGACTAGGCCGGAAGCGTTCCGCGCAACGTCACCTGCATCATGACAGGCGGCCGGGCGCTGGCCTTTTGGCGCCTGCGCCCGGACGCTCACGAATGTTTCTCTACTATTGCTGGATCCGCCAACTGCCGTCGGCTTCCAGGCAGGCGACTCCAAAGGCCTGCTCGCTCTCGCCGGCGATCCTGACCGTGCTGACATATTCGCGGCAGGTCTGCCCTGCCGCGTTGCTTCCCACGCGGGTGACATTGACCTGCCCGGCCGCCGGGCCGCTGGAATTGGCGGGATTCTCCCAGACATAGATGTCCGACGAACCGGATGCCACCGCCTGCATGGTCGCCCGTTCGGCCATGATTTGGGACTGCTCGTCGAGGGAGCGTCCCAAGGCGCCGCCCACGCTCGCACCGATCACTGCGCCCAAGGCTGTGGCGGCGACCTTTCCGTCCCCTTTTCCGAACTGGTTGCCAATTGCGCCGCCGGCAATTCCGCCAATGGTCGTACCGGCCAGTTCGTTGGATCCCATGCATCCGCCAAGAGTGACGGCCAGCACCAAGGCGGAACCCGTCCTCACCGTTCCTCTGATTTTGCTACGTACCTTCGTCATTTGACTCTCTCTCATCATGCGTTCCCCGTTCAATCTGACTTTCGCGCCCGAAACCCCGGGCGCTCAGACCGAGGTGGAATGCGCGCTCCATTTGTTGACGCTACGAGGTGAGTGTGGCAGGTTGGCCGCCGGGTTGTCCAGACCTCCCGAATGTCCTCACTCTTCAAGGCGGGAAGATGTCAAGTCATGGGACCTCGCACTGGATGGTCGGACATGAGTCAATGCATGGCGGAACGCGCCCGGTCCGGGCTGCGGGATGGATTCCGACCGAATCCGGCGACCGGGGGAGCGTGCCTTGAGCTCCGTTCAGCTTCCGCCAGGGCTGCTTGTTTCCGCCCCTGCATCGGGGACCGGCAAGACCACGGTTGCATTGGGTCTCCTGAGGGCGCTTCGTGACGAAGGGCTTTCCGTCCAGCCTTTCAAGAGCGGGCCGGACTACATTGATCCCGCTTTCCACGAGGCGGCAGCGGGCCGACGCTCCTTCAACCTAGACAGCTGGGCCATGGATGAAAGCCTGTTTGCCACCATCGCGGCGGAGGCGGCCGGCGCCGACATCGTCGTCGCCGAAGGTTCAATGGGCCTTTTCGACGGTGTCGCAGGTCGGGGCGCATTCGGATTCGGCTCCAGTGCTGAGACTGCTCGGCAGGCGGGCTGGTCGGTGTTGCTGGTTGTGGACGTCGGTGGTCAGGCGCAATCTTCGGCCGCAACTGCGCTCGGATTCAGGACCTATGATCCCCAACTGCCATTTGCAGGCGTCATACTGAACCGTGTCGCGAGTCCCAGGCATGAGCGCTTGGCCCGGCTCGGCATGGATCGAGTCGGCATCCCGGTGCTGGGCGCACTTCCCAGGCGTGGGGATCTTCAGCTGCCCGAACGGCACCTGGGCCTCATACAGGCAGTGGAGCATCCCGATCTGGAGCGCGCCATTTCGGACTATGCAGCGTTTCTTCGCGAGCACGTGAACCTAGAGGCGCTCCGCGAGATTGCCTCATCGACTGGCTTGCCCACGCCCGGCGCCTTGCCGAGCCCACCCGCGCAACGGATTGCGCTTGCGCGGGACGCAGCGTTTTCCTTTGCCTATCCGCATCTTCTCGAAGGCTGGCGGCGGGCAGGGGCGGAGGTGTTGCCCTTTTCGCCACTCGCGGACGAGGCACCCGACGTGACGGCTGATCTCGTGTGGCTTCCCGGCGGATATCCGGAGCTTCACGCAGGGCGGTTGGCAGCTTCTATGCGGTTCATGGATGGTCTGCGCCGGCATGCGGCAACAGCACGACCGATCCACGGCGAATGCGGCGGGTACATGGTGCTTGGTAAGACGCTGGTCGACAAGGATGGCAGCAGGCACCGGATGGCTGGCCTCCTTGGACTCGTGACGAGCTACGAGCAGCGCAAGTTCCACCTCGGTTACCGACGCGCGATCCTTGTGGCCGGAATGCCTGGGTTCGAGGCCGGTTGGGCGCTGAGGGGACATGAGTTTCACTACTCGACCATACTTGAGCAGCCAGACGCGCCCTTGGCCGAGGTCTTTGACGCCGACGGCAAGGCCGTGCCCGAGACGGGATCCGTTCGCGACCACGTCTCGGGCACATTCTTCCACCTCATCGCGGGTGAGGCATGAGCGGGTTCGTGAGTTTCGTGGGTTCCGGGCCGGGCGATCCGGAACTGCTGACGCTGAAGGCTGTGGACCGGTTACAGCGCGCGGATGCAGTCCTTTATGACGACCTGTCGTCCGGCCCGATTCTGGAACATGCGAGACCTGATGCCGACCTGGTGAGCGTTGCCAAGCGTGCAGGCCGGAAGTCACCACGGCAGGATCATGTCAGTCGCCTACTTGTCGACTATGCAAAACGCGGTGGACGGATTGTGCGGCTGAAGTCGGGCGATGGCGGCATCTTCGGGCGCCTGGAAGAGGAATTGGGGGCGCTTCGCGCAGAAGCGCTGGAATTCGAGATCATTCCGGGAGTGCCATCAGCCTGCGCGGCGGCGGCGGAGGCTGGGATCCCGTTGACGCGGCGGCTCGCCTCGCGTCGTGTGCAATTCATCACAGGCCACGATGTGGCAGGAAACCTGCCAAAGGACTTGAACGTTGCTGCGCTCGCCGACGCTCATGCAACGACTGTGGTCTACATGGGGCGCCGAACCTTTGCCGACCTTGCCGGAATCCTGATGGCACACGGCTTGCCCGGTGACACGCATGCGCTGATGGCGGAGGGCGTGACCACTTCCGAGCAGAACATCGGCAGGTACACAGTCGCCGAACTGGCACGTCGACTGCGTGAGGAGCAACCGGGGCATGCGCCCACGCTCATCCTCTATGGTGCGTTGTCCGATGGATGAACTGGTCCTGATCGGGATCGGTACAGGAAGCCCGAACCACCTGACACGCGAGGGCGAGGCGGAGATTCGCAAGGCGGACTGCATTCTCGTTCCAAGGAAGGGATCAAGGAAGTCGGACCTGGCGAACTTGAAGAGGGGCATCTGCGTGACAGTTCTGGGCGAAGAGGCTGAAGCGCGCATCCTCGAATTCGACATGCCGGCCCGTGAATCCGGGTCCGACTATCTCGCAAGCGTCGATGCCTGGCATGGCGAAATCCGCAAGGCCTGGGATGCGGCCCTCGAGGCCAAAGATGTGGAACGCGTGGCGATGCTCGTCTGGGGCGACCCGTCGCTTTATGACAGCACGCTCAGGATTGCGACACGACTTCGCCCTGCGCCGAAGGTCAGGGTCGTGCCAGGCATCACCGCGTTGCAGGCTCTGACCGCCGCGCACGCCATTCCGCTCAACGAGGTCAACGCACCGGTCACGATCACGACAGGGCGACGGTTGCGCGAAGAGGGATGGCCCGAAGGTGCGGAGACCGTTGCGGTGATGCTGGACGGAGAACTGAGCTTTCGACACCTTGATCCGAGCCAGTTGCATGTCTGGTGGGGCGCGTATCTCGGAATGAAGGATCAGGTCCTGGCAAGCGGCCCGTTGGCCGAGGTCGCCGAGAGGATTGCCGAGACCCGTGCAGCCGCGCGTGACGCGCATGGCTGGATCATGGACACTTATCTCCTGAAGCGTCGCAATCGGGATGTGAAGAGGTGGTAGTGCATCACTTTGACTTTTTGGCAGAGTCTCAGTCTGCACCCTCGGTGGACAATCATCCTGGCTCCGCGCACCTCCTGATCCAGGGTTCTTCTACATGCAAGACGTAAGCTCCTGAGTCAGGTCAGAGCCAAGGATGCTGGTCGCTTCCCGAATCGCGCGCCCGATGGCCAGACTTTGCAATGAGGTCACGTTCATGGTCATAGTGGCCGCAGTTCCGGCAACTCCGGTAAGTTGAAGTCGAAATGTGCTCTTGCGAAGACGACATGCAGATCAAGTTGCCGATACATGGTGCACTTGTCGAAGACGGAGGTGTAGCCCCACCGGTCACCAATCCTTTGACTGGCGAAACTGTCGCCAATTTCGCCGAAGCAACGCCTGATCTGTCCGGAGCAGCCACCGTCGCCATGCACGAGATTTCTGAGACTTAGAGCGGGATCGAACGTCATGAGCGGGCAACCTTTTCCCAACCTCTTTTCTCCGATCGACATCGGAAACCTCACGCTCCGTAACCGAATCGTGTCGACGGGACACGAAACGCACCTGAATGAAAGGGGCCAGATCGGCGACGCGATGATTGCCTATCACGAGGCACGCGCCAGTGGCGGCGCCGGACTGATCGTAACCGAAGTTGCGCTGGTTCATGCCAGTGCGGTGTTCGTGGCCAATCCAATCCGGGTTGACACCGATGATTGCATTCCCGGGTATAGCCGACTCGCGCAGGCGGTGCACAAGCACGATTGTGGCCTGATCGCCCAGCTCTTTCACCCAGGACGCGAGATGCTGGCATCAGAAGACGGCACCGCGCCCGTTTCCTACAGTGCGTCAGCGACGCCGAACGAGCGTTTCCACGTCATGCCTCGGCCAATGACTCGTGAAATGATCTCCGAAGTCATCTCGGCCCATGGTGATGCGGCCCTTCGGATGCAGGAAGCTGGCCTTGATGGAGTCGAGATCGTTGGTTCGCACGGGTACCTTCCGGCGCAGTTTCTGAACCGCCATGTCAATCAACGCAGCGACGAGTACGGAGGTTCCCGCGAGAATCGCGCTCGCTTCATTCGCGAAATTTCATCCGACATTCGCGCCAAGGTGGGCGAGGAATTCGTCATTGGCCTGCGGCTCTCTGGTGACGAGCGCAGCGTTGAGGGTGTCGGGCAGTCCGACATGCTGGACGCATGTGAAATTCTTGCAGACGAAACAACTCTGAACTACTTCAGCGTTGTTGCCGGATCCTCTGCAACTCTCGCGGGCTCGGTCCACATTGTGCCATCGATGGATGAAGAGGTGGGTTATACGGCGCCATTGGGCCATGCCGTGAAAGTGCGGACGTGTGCGACGACGATGGTGACCGGCCGCATCAACCAGCCGCAGGACGCCGAACGCATAATCGCTTCAGGGCAAGCGGACCTTTGTGGCATGACGCGCGCGATGATCTGCGATCCGGAACTGGGAAAAAAGGCCAGAGCGGGGCGCGGCGATGACATCCGTGCATGCATCGGCTGCAACCAGGCCTGCATCGGCCATTTTCACGCAGGTTATCCGATTTCATGCATACAAAATCCTGTTAGCGGTCGCGAGACTTCTCTCGGAAGAATTGAATTGGCGCGCACGAGGCGGAAGGTCATGGTGATAGGTGGCGGGCCCGGCGGAATGAAGAGTGCTGCAGTCGCCGCAGAGCGCGGTCACGACGTCACGCTGTTCGAAATGGAGACACAGCTTGGCGGTCAGGCGCGGCTGGCGCAGGCCTTGCCGCATCGTGCAGAATTCGGCGGGATCATCACCAATCTGTCACGCGAAATGGAACTCGCTGGAGTCGAAATTCACAATGACGTCACCGTTGATGAGGCGGTCATCACGGAATTTGCCCCGGACACGATCGTCATTGCGACCGGTGCCGAACCGAGATGGCCGGCATTCGAGGGTCGCGAACACGCCCACGTCGTGGATGCCTGGCAGGTTCTTCGCAACGAGGCGAATGTAGGCAAATCGGTCGTGGTGGCAGATTGGCGTGCCGACTGGATCGGGATCGGCATTGCCGAGCATCTGGCACAGCGAGGCCATCAGGTGAAACTGGCCGTTAATGGCTACATGCCCGGCCAGTCGATCCAAATGTACGTGCGTGATGCAAGCATCGGACGCCTGCAAAGTCTCGGCGTGGAAATGGTGCCTTACGTTAGGCTGTTCGGAGCTGATGAAGACACGGTCTACCTGCAACACATCATGAACGATGAAGCGGTGATTTGCGAAGGTGTCGACACGCTTGTCCTGTGCCAGGGCCACAATCCGCGGGACACGGTAGAGGCGCTCGTGCGCAATCTGGGCATCGAACACCACCTCGTCGGTGACTGCGTCTCGCCACGCACTGCAGAGGAAGCGGTTCTGGAGGGCTTGCTTGCAGGTCGCGCCGTGTAGGATCAAAGGTGCGTTCCATAGAACTCCAGTCATGATCTTGACCGGACGACGGTTGCGTCACATGGGGTGGGCCGCGGTCTCCGTGCGGATCGCCGAGTCGAAGGCAACTGCGCATGAAGCGCATGGCTGGATCATGGAGACTCATTTGCAGAAACGTCGCAATTGAATCACGTCCTGCCGCCAAAAGCCGTTGCGCTTGGAACGCCGCATGGGCTACATGAACGTGCCTGATCCTGCCGGGCGATCGGCAGGCTGGAGGGAATGCGGTGCAGCCAAACGGCTCATGCCGCAGCCGCCCCCGCGACTGTAAGCGGAGAGCGCCGCCCAAAACCCACTCCCGGAATGCAGGGGGGAAGGAGGGCGAGGCGCGATGACCCGCAAGCCAGGAGACCTGTCAGGCTTGGATCAACCGCCGTCGGGTAGGGCGGCAAGGAGGTAGACATGACGACACGCACAATTTCCGAGGCGCGTCCAGCATCAGCTTCGTTTGGAATGCTCTTGGCGGCTCTTCTCGGTCTTGGGATCGTTGTACTGGCAGGCCACGTCCAGGCCGATGCGTTGCACGCCGCCGCGCACGACGTGCGTCACGCGAACGGCTTTCCCTGTCACTAGCAATGCTTGGCAGAATCCTGACCAGCGGTTTGATCGCTGGAGCCGCGGCGGGCCTATGTGCCGCGGTCCTTCATCTCATGTTCATTCAGCCTGTCCTCTTGCATGCGGAACTCTATGAGAGTGGTGAACTGGTGCATTTCGGGGCGGCATCCGGAACGGCTGCCCGTCCCGGGTTTGGGCTCGATCCAGTGCGAGACGGGCTGAGCGTGATCTTCAGCATGCTGACCTATGCAGGCTTTGCGTTGATCCTGGTCGCACTCATGGCGCTGGCCGAAGGGCGTGGGGCGGTGATCTTAGCGCGTAACGGGTTGCTTTGGGGCGTTGCCGGCTTCGTCGCGGTGCTGCTTGCGCCCGCATTTTCACTTCCTCCGGAGGTGCCCGGAGTCGCGGCCGCGGAAATCCTGCCAAGGCAGGCGTGGTGGTTCGCGACCGTATTTGCTGCGGGGGCAGCCATGTGGCTACTTGCATTTGGGCGTGGCTGGCGAGCCTGGGGCGCCGTCGCTGTGCTGTTGCTTGCGCCGCATGCCATCGGAGCGCCGGAGCCAGACGGCTTTGCGGGACCTGTGCCGACCGAACTTGGAGCCCTGTTCGCGGCACGCGTCCTGGGAGTTGGTCTTGTAGCTTGGGTGCTCCTTGGGCTTCTCTCCGGTTTTCTTTGGTCGAGCGGCGACGAGACGGCTTCGTGAATCGCGCGTTCGCGCTGTTTGTCATCGGATTGGCATTTGGAGGCGGCATTGGCTTCGTCTTGTCAGCGGCAAACGACGTGACTCTTGATGGTCACGTTCATGCGGACGATCACCAATTGGAACATCATGCCGTCGCAGGGTTCTCCGGCACCGGCCACGACCATCTTGAAGTGCTGGATCTGGCAGAGAGCAATGCGCCAACGCTTGCTGTCCAAATTACGAAGGACCCAGACCAAGGCTGGAACCTGCACTTGATGACGACGGGCTTCACGTTTTCGCCCGCAAATGTCGGTCGAGCCCACGAGCCGGGGGCGGGCCATGCACATGTCTACGTGAACGGGCGGAAGGTCGCGCGACTGTATGGTTCATGGATGCACATCGCGACATTGCCGGAAGGCGTTGTGGAGATTCTGGTCACGCTGAACGCGAATGACCATCGGTTGCTGTCGGTGGGAGGGATGCCGGTCGAGGCAAGAGCCATGCTTGGGCAATAGGGACCCGACGCAGACCTTGAGGCTTGCACCGGGTCGCGCGCATCAAGTGATCCGTGCATGTCTTGGCCAGGCAAGCGGATCTCGGACCTCATCTGCCGGCATGAGATAGGTGACGAAACGGCAGCAATTCCGGCTGACTTCACTCGAGTCGCCTTTGGCACGGGGCTGGATCATGGGGGACGCGTGGCAGCTCTGAAACTGGCTGCTCTTGGTGTAGGGCACACTGGGCGGACGCGACAGGAATTGTGCGCAGGTGCCAGTTGTCCCCGTCACACTACCGCCAAAATGAATGCTGATCAGTGCGGGTCAATCCACATTGAGGTCTTCCAGCGAAATATGGCAGCGAATGAAATGCCCTGCTTCAGGACTTTGCCATGGCGGCGTGTCCGTGTCGCAGATCTCGCCGAGTCTTCTGGGGCATCTGCGTTGGAAGGGGCATCCACTCGCAGGTGGCGCACGCTCGACAATATCATCGGCGGCGAGTGTCGGTGCAGCGTCAGGATCGGGTTCCAGAACCGCACCCAGCAAGACCTTGGTATAGGGGTGCGACTCTCCCTCGAAGACCTGATCGGTCTGGCCGATCTCGCACAGTCTTCCCTGATATAGGACAGCGACTCGGTCCGACAAAGCACGAACGACCGCGAGATCGTGGCTGACGAATATGTAAGTCGTGCCTTGTGACCTCTTAAGGTCGTTCAGCAAGTCCAGTACCGCAGCTTGCACCGAGACGTCCAGTGCCGAAGTCACCTCGTCGCATAGCACGATCTCGGGGCCAGCGGCGAAGGCGCGCGCGATGGCGACGCGTTGTTTCTCGCCACCGGACAATTGGCTAGGCAACCGGTCGAGGTAGTGCGCACCAAGGCGCACGCGCTCGAGGATTTCCGCGCTGCGGGCGCGCAGCTTGCCTCCTGTTAGGCCGAAATAGAGCTTCAGCGGTTGCTCAAGGATATCTGCCACGGTGTGGCGCGGATTGAGGCTGTCGTCGGGGTTTTGAAAGATCAGCTGGATCTGCCGCAACTGGCCGGGGTCGCGATGTTCGACCATGTGCGGCAGGGACTGGTCGCCCGCAGTGACGGCACCTGCAGCGGGCGGCAGAAGTCCGGCGATAGTCTTGAGGATTGTCGACTTGCCAGAACCGCTTTCGCCTACCAGTCCAAGCGTTTCGCCTTTGCCGATCGAGATAGAGATGTCGTCGACCGTTGGCGGAACGTCGGTGCCCCGCCCCAGCAACTGGTCCAACAGTCGGGGTCTAGCATAGCTGATGGCCAGGCCATCAAGGTCCAACATCGTGTCGCCGCCAGAGAACCGTGCCGGTGCAGCCCCTATGATCTGTCCTTGTTGCCGGCCTGCCTCCTTTGTGAAGAAACAGCGGACAGTCCCGCCAGACTCAGACGCTTCTAGCTGTGGCCGGGTTGAGCGGCACCGGTCCTGCACGAGGGCACATCGGTCGGCAAAGGCGCAGCCAGCGCCAGCATCGCCTGGGGCGGGCGGGCGACCGTCAAGGGCAATTGGAAGTGCCGAGTCATCAAGTTTGGGGATCGAGGCAAGAAGGCCTTGTGCGTAGGGGTGCGTCGGGAACTTAAGTACGTGCCGAGTCGAGCCTTCCAGAACGACCTCACCTGCATACATGACCACCACTCGGGTGCAGACGCGTGCAATGGCACCGAGGTCATGGCTGACATATACCATGGCCATGCCACGGTCGGCGGCGATGTCGCGGAGCAGTTCAAGGATATGTGCCTGTGTTGTCACGTCGAGGCCGGTGGTGGGTTCGTCGAGCAGAAGCGCCTCGGGCTCGCCGGCCAGCGCCATGGCGATTGCGACGCGCTGTTGCTGACCGCCACTCAATTCATGTGGGAATCGCGCGACGATGGCTTCGGGATCTGGCAGGCGTACGTGGCCTAGAAGTTCGACAACCTTTGCGGCGTGCTGGTCCGCGGGAAGCGCTGAATGCAACCGCAACGCCTCGCCAAGTTGTGCGCCGATGCGCAGTGTCGGAGTCAGGGATTGCCCCGAGTTTTGCGGGATCAGAGCCAGTTGCCCGCCGCGGATGCGTTCCAGTTCTCGCCGGGACTGGGCGAACATGTCGGTGCCGCTGAACACGGCGCTGCCGTTCAAGAGTCGCAATCCACGCTTTAGATACCCCATGGCTGCCAAGGCCAGCGTCGACTTCCCCGATCCGCTTTCGCCGACAAGGCCCACGCATTCGCCGGGGGCAACGGCTAGGTCGATGTTGCGCAGAACCTCTCGGGTTCGGCCATCGCGTCCAACAAAACCCACCGAGATGTCGCGGATGTCTATCAGGGCGCTCATACCGGCGCTTTCTGCGCGCGGTCGATGCCAAGGGCCTTGGCAAGGGCGTCTGCCGTCAGGTTTATGCCGATAATCAGCGACGACAGCGCGATGACCGGCCCCAGAACACCCCAAGGCGCGAAAGACATGAAGCCGCGCGCGTCGGCGATCATGAGCCCCCAGTCAGGTGTAGGTGGCGAAACGCCGAAGCCGAGGAATGACAGGGAAGAGAAGGCTAGTAGCATCCATGACCACCGCATCGCGCCTTCGACCATCAGCGTGTCCAGAACGTTAGGCAGCAGCTCGCGACGAATGACCGTGATGCGCCCGTGCCCCCGCGCACGCGCTGCCGAGACAAAGTCGCGCGCGACCACATCATGGGTGGCGGCGCGGGCGATGCGGATAACGGGAATTCCGTAGAAGAAGGCGAGCGTGGGGATCAGCACCTCGATGCCGGTGCCGAAGGTCACGATCAGGACCAGCATCTTGAGGATCCAAGGCAATGACAGGAAGGCATCAACCACCCGCATGAGCACTTCGTCCAGGCGCCCGCCGACCAGGCCGAAGAAGATGCCCAACAGACCGCCCCAGATGACCGCTATGGGTGTCGCGACGCCAGTGACAAGAAGCGCTTCGCGACCACCTAGCAGGACGCGTGTCAGAACGTCTCGACCCAAGTGATCGGTGCCAAGCCAGTGCGCGCCGCTCGGACCGTTCAGCATCAAGAGGCTGTTCATCGCCTTGTAGTCATAGGGCACGATCCAGGGGCTGATGACTGCAAGGATCACGTGGAAGGTCACCAGCGTCAGCCCTATCGCGCCTGAGGGTCTGACCATCACGTCGCGCAAGATGCCCAAGGTGCGTTGCAGGCGCGTGTTCTCGGCGGGAGTTGCGGCGACCTCGGTCATGAGCCCCTGAGCGCGTGAGTGCGCAGTCTCGGATTCAGGAACATGGTCATCAGGTCGGCGGTCAGGTTCACACCGACATAGACGGTCGCCACGATCAGGGCGATGGCTTGCACAACCGGCAGGTCGCGGTCCGAAATTGCGTCGATCATCATGCGCCCAAGACCCGGGTAGTTGAACACCACCTCGATCACCACGACGCCGCCAAGAAGCCAGGCGATGGTCAGCGCGACCACGTTGATCGCTGGCAAGAGGGCATTTGGCAGCGCATGGCGGAACACGATGTGCCAATATGGGACGCCCTTAAGAATGGCCATCTGGACGTACTCACCCGCCATGACTTCGATCACGCTGGATCGCACCATGCGCAGGATGTGGGCGGTCATCACCATGCCCAACACGATCACCGGCAAGACGATTTCGGGAAAGAACTCGGAGATCGGAGCGCCCGCGGAGGTCAGCACGATTCCCGGCAGCCATCCAAGCCAGACGGAAAAGACAAGGATCAGCACGGTGGCGGAAACGAATTCGGGGATGGTCATTGCAAAGACTGCAGTGCTCGAGAACACCAAGTCGACCGGTTTTTCGCGCCGAAGGCCGGTGACCACCCCAAGGAAAATTGCCAACGGAACACCGATGGCCAAGGCACAGACCGCCAACAGCAAAGAATTCCGCAGCCGGTTGCCGACCAGCTCCGAGATGCTCTTCTGTCCGTTGGCGGACACGCCGAAATCGCCACGCACGGCACCCGAGGCCCAGTCAAAATACCGTTCTGCCGCGGATCGGTTCAACCCTTGCGCTTCGCGGCAATTTTCCAACAACTTTCCCTGCGCCTCGCGCTCCAGGAAAGCCGTGCACGCATCGCCCGGAAGGACTTCGACGCCAGCGAAGATGATGATCGAGACGATCCAGACCGTGATTGCGCCGAGGAAGAGCCGGCGCATCAACATTCGCAACACGAAACAGCTCTAGTTTGAAGTATATCCGAGAAGCCGGGGCACGTGGCGTGCCCCGGCCGAGTTCATGCGCCGGTCATTCGGCGACGGTGATCTTGTGCCAGCGTACCGCGTCGTTCTTTACCTCGTCAAGGTTGCTTACCGTCGACGAGACCCCAACCAAACGCGTTACGTGATACGGGATCAGCGTGCCTGCGTTCTCCCAAAGATACTCTTGCGCGGCCACGTAGAGCGCCCTGCGCTTTTCGAAGTCCAGTTCACGACGGGCGTCAGCGAGCATCGCGTCGAACGCTTCGTCCTTGAAGTAGCTTTCGTTCCACTTGGCGGACGAGAGGTAAATTTCGTGCAAGGCCTGGTCCGCCGGACGTTCGTTCCAGCGTGTGGCGGAGACGTCTTTCTTCATCCACACCTCGGACCAGAAGCCATCTGACGGTGCCTGCACGACGTTGACCTTGATGCCGGCCGCTGCCGCCTGCTCCTGGTACGCGACGGCCAGCGTTGGCCAGGTCGGTTCCAGGGTGGCAACGTGAACGTCCACTTCGATCCCGTCGGGATAGCCCGCTTCAGCCAGCAACGATTTGGCCATCTCGATGTCCTGCGGGCAATGGATGTCGGCACGGTACTGGTCGTTCGGTTCGACGGGCGTGTCACAGGCAACCACGCCCTGGCCGCCAAGGATGAGGTCAACAAGCTCCTGCCGATCGGCCGCCAGACGCACGGCCTTGCGGACGCGCAGGTCACTGAAGGGCTCGACATCGGTGCGGAACACCAGACCGCGCCAGTTGCCCGTCGGGATCTCCTGCAGCATGAAATCGCTTGACCCGGACAGCATTGGCGCCTGCTGCGCCGTTATCCCGCGCTCCATGTCGATCTGACCGCCAAGCAGGGCCTGCAAACGGGCCTGGCCGTCGGGAATGCCAATGACTTCCATCCGTGCGACGCCGGGCGCGCCTTCCCAGTAGTCTTTGTTGGCTACCAGGACTGTGGTACCCTCGGCATCGAAGCTTTCAACCTTGAAGGGGCCGGTGCCGACGCCTTTGGTGGCGATGTCGTCGCCCGAACCTTCGGGGATCATCCGCAGCCGATAGTCCATAAGCTGCAGGGGCATGTCGGCAAAGGGCGTATCCAGGGTGATCCGGACGTTCATGTCGTCCAGCGCTTCGACGGACGTGATCATCTTGACAGCCGAGCGCGCAGGGCTGTCGCTTTCGGGATCGAGCACGCGGTTCAGCGAATAGACCACGTCGGCGGCATCAAAGTCCGAACCGTCGTGGAAGCTCACGCCTTCGCGCAGCTTGAAAGTCCAGACCGTGGCATCCTCATTGGCTTCCCAGTTCGTCGCAAGGTCGGCCTGGGGTTTGCCGTCGAGACCGGGACGCACCAGCCGGTTCATGATCTTCTCGGTGATCTGGAACACGCGACCCTTGGAGATCGGATCAAGGCTCGAAGCGGTGCCAAATCCATACTCGTGGGCCTGTCGAAACGTGCCTGTGGGCTCGGCCAACACTGCCGAGCCGGCAAACGCAATGGCCAATGCGGTTAGGCTTATGGTCTTTTTCATTCGGACTTCCTCCCTGTGTGCAGTTGTCGTTCAATTGCCAGCGTGCTGTCGCGGCAAAAAGCTCGGTTACGGGGCAACTTTGGACAAGCGACAATTGGTGATTCGATGCATGAAGAAATATTGATCCATAGAAGAGATGTGGATCTTGATTCGGAGTCTCCGGGTACGCGAGAGTTTGGACAAATAGAGAAATTTGCCGAACCTATTCACTTTGTCTATGTTGCCGCCTTGGCGCCGACGAACGGATGACGCATGCCCTCAACGACACTCATCGCCATCGGCGGCGGCGGCGCCACGCATGGGACCCATCCCGAGTTGGACCGGCTTTGCATTGAGTACACGGCCTCGCAGCGACGCATTGGCTACATCGGCACGGCCAGCGGCGACGATCTGGAGAAACACCAGAGATTTTGCGACGGGTTCAGAACTTTCGCTCGGACCCTCTCGCAGCTTTCCAACGAGTCCGATCAGGATCAGGCCCGAATTTGGGCCGAAGGACTTGACCTGATCTATGTTGGGGGCGGCAATCCGACACTTCTGGTTGATCACTGGAAATCAACGGGCATAGGGACAGTGCTTGTCGAGGCCCTCCAACGCGGCGTTACGCTTGCCGGGGTCAGTGCCGGGGCCATGTGTTGGTTCGAGAGCTTCTTGTGGCGCTCGCGTGAAGATGGTTTGCAAACAGGCGAAGGGCTCGGAATCGTGAGGGGCTCCATGACCCCGCACAGCCGGATTGAACCGGATCGAAGGGCACATATGAATGGCCTTGTTACCAGCGGGGCGATGCCCGAAGGCTATGCGGTGGACGACGGGGCGGCGCTTGTCTTGCGTGAGGGTGACCCGGCGCTGTCCTACCCAACCGAAGGACCTCCGTTCGTCTATCGCATCTGCCGGAGGGATGGCGAGACTGTCCTAAACCCTTGAACCCGCTTCCTTTACCATCCAGCGGAAAACGTCGTCAATTTCGCGCCGTTGCCGTGACGCGGGGCGGGTCAGGAGATAAAATGACCGGGTCGGCGAGAGGTCGAGGTTGAAGGGTTTCAGCAAGCGCCCCGCCTCCACATCGGCCTGACAGAAGGGAAAAATGCCGAGGACCATGCCTTGGCCGTCAATCGCGGCCTGAATCACCACGTTGGTGTCGACAATGATCGCCTTGTCTGTCAAGGATACTCGCTCGCACCCGGCGGCCTTCAGCCATTCCATCCACTCGCTTCGGTCCTGCTGATGGATGATCGGGAACTCTGCTACATCCTCCGGCGCATTGGGCAATCCCTTCTGACGCGCCAGGCTGGGGCTGAGGACTGGCGAATAGACAATGTTGAGAAGCCTGGTTGCATCAAGGCCGGACCAAGTGCCAATGCCCCAATCCACGGCGATATCGCAGGTCATGAGGCTGGCGTCGGTGATCCGTGGCGAGTTGTGCAACTCGAGGTCAATCCCCGGCAGTTCGTCGCGGAATCGGCCTAGCCTTGGGATCATCCAGCGAGAGGCAAAGATCGGGCCGACGGCCAGAGACACCGACTTTCGCGGCGATCTGACGTGGGTTTCCACTTCGGCCCGTATGTTTTCCAACGACTTGGTCAGGACTTTCGACAAGGACCGTCCCGCATCGGTCAGGACTACCGCGCGGGTCTTCCGGATGAACAGTTTGCAGCCCAAGTCTCGCTCAAGCCGTCTTATCTGATTGCTGACGGTGGTGGCACTGACGCAAAGCTCTTCGGCGGCGTGCTTGAAACTCAGCTGGCGCGCGGCAGCTTCAAAGGTGCGCAAGGCGGCAAGAGGCAGATTGCGCAGGTGCATAATGAGCTCAGGAGCTATGGACCAAGATTCCTTCATCCATATTCGCCCGACAAGTCGCTTGTCCACCAATTCCTCCGTGACAGCATCACCCTCATGCCAGAGGGCAGGATCATGACCAGTAAACGCAAAAGGCGCACCTGGACCCGACTTGATGAGGCAGACGCGTTCCAGATGCCCGGACTGGAGACCGTTGGCGGCCGACTGAACATCCTCTGCGACGCGGATATGGCCCGCATTCATAAAGCTTCGTTGGCGCTTCTGAGCGACTTCGGAATGAGTGACGCGCCCCGCTCCGTCACCGACTTGGTGTGTGGCGCTGGCGGCTCGGTCACCGACGAAGGACGTCTCGCCTTTCCGCGCGATCTGGTCGAACACGCTCTGGAAGGCCTCCGGCGCGAGGTTACGTTGTTCGGGCGCGAGCCTGGTCACGACCTGAGGCTTGACCGTTCCTCGGTTCACGTCGGGTCGGGCGGTGCGGCTCCCATGATCCTGGATACTGAAAGCAACAGTTATCGGGCTTCCACGTTGAGCGATCTCTATGACGCGGCCCGTCTGGTGGATGCCTTGCCCCACGTTCAGTTCTTCTCGCGTTCGCTGGTGGCGCGTGACATGGATGACGATCGATTGCTGGACATCAACACGTGCTTTGCCGCGCTGGCAGGAACCGCGAAGCACGTCTTTGTCAGCGCCAGCTCAGCGAACCATGTGCGGGACATCGCCAGCATGTGTCACCTTGCGGCAGGCTCGCCCGAAGCCTTCGCCTCGCGTCCGTTCCTGTCGCTCAACATAAATCACGTCGCCCCGCCCATGCGGTTTGCGCCCGAGGCGGCAGAAGTTCTGGTTGCCGCCGCAAGAGCCGAAATTCCCTGCATGGTCAACACCTTTGGCCAGCTGGGCGCCTCAAGCCCCGTGACCCTGGCGGGGTGTCTGGCACAAAGCAACGCGGAAACTCTGGCGGGGATGATTGTTGCCTGGCTTGCCAATCCCAAGGCGACGGCGATTTACGGCGCACGTCCCATGGTCACCGATTTGCGGTCCGGCGGCATGGCGGGCGGCAGCGGCGAACAGGCGGTTCTGACGGCGGCGGCATCTCAGATCGCGCGGCACTATGGCTTGCCCAATTCCACCATCGCGGGCGCCACAGACAGCAAGACGGCTGATGCGCAGGCGGGCTATGAAAAGGCGCTGTCAGTCACGATGGCGGCCCATGCTGGCGCAAATTTGATCACACAGACTGCGGGCATGCAGGCCGGGCTGATGGCCGCTTCGATGGAGGCCTACGTGATTGACAACGACATGCTGGGGGCCATTCGACGCAGCCTTGCCCTGGTCGAGGTCGGTTCGGAGACGCTTTGTCCGGAGATGATCGCCGAGACCATTCGCACCGAAGGCCATTTTCTGGGGCACCCTCAGACTTTTGGCCGGATGAAATCGGATTTTCTTTATCCCGACCTGGCCGACCGCCGTTCGATAGAGGATTGGGAGACTGCGGGGAAATCCGACATTCGCTCCCGGGCCAAGGAGGTTGCAAGGACGCTTCTCGCCACACATTTTCCCGTTGTTCTGGACACCTCGGTCGAGGCCGCGCTGCGCCAGACTTTCGATATCCGTCTTCCACGGTCAAGGACACGGCCCCAATGAAGATTGCAATCTATGGTGCCGGGGCCATGGGGTCGGTCTACGCGGGTCACTTTTGCGAGGCCGGACACGAGGTTTGGGCGGTGGATGCGTGGACCGCGCATGTCGAAGCCATCAATGTCTCGGGCCTCCGGTTGGAAGGCGTCAGCGGCAATCGTAGGATTGCAGGCATTCGGGCTGTGACGAATTTTGCCGAAGTCGGTGTCTGCGACCTGATCGTGATCGCGACAAAAGCCGGCGGCGTCGGACCTGCGGCTCGCGCGATTGCGATGCATCTGACACCAGAGACGATGATTCTGACCATTCAGAACGGTCTGGGCGCCGCCGAAAGGATCGGTGCCTTCATGCCAGTCGACAACGTCTTGCTGGGCGTCGCGGACGGGTTCGGTGCCTCGCTCAAGGGCCCGGGGCACGCGCATCACAACGCGATGAACCTGATCCGCATCGGAGAGATTGAGGGCGGTCAAAGCGATCGCGCCGAGATACTGGCTGAATACTGGCGCGGCGCAGGATTCAGGGTGCAGGCCTTTGACGACATTCAACGATTGATCTGGGAGAAGTTCCTTTGCAACGTCACCTACAGTGCCGTTTGCACGGTGTTCGACATGACGATCGGGGAACTTCAGGCGCATCCAGAGCGTTGGGCCATTGCCTTGGGCGCAATGCAGGAAGCCTATGTCATCGCACGTTCGAAGAAGATCAACCTGACCTTTGACGACCCCGTAGCATATGTCACCGCCTTTGGTGCCCAAATGCCCAATGCCCGACCCTCCATGCTGCTGGATCACAAGGCCAAACGACGCTCGGAGCTGGACGCGATTAACGGACAGGTGCCCGAACTGGGCCGTGCGCTAGGCATTCCGACTCCGTACAACGACACCCTGGTTGCAGTGTTGCGGCGGCGCGAGGCGGCTTTCGACGGAGGGCAGCCATGACGCGGCCCCCTTCAACATCGACCGCAGGCGCAGCACCGATGCCGCCGGGGACTGTGCGCCGAAACCGCCAACCCCGTGCGTTGAAGACGTCACGCGAAAGGCAAGTCTGAGACCTCGCCGTTGCGAGTCGTGCCGTCAATGCAGTGCACGGCAACCGTTTGGCCCGCGTCCCAGAACGGCCGGTCTATCAGCGACAGACCCACGTTGCGTTTCAATCTAGGTGACCAGATCGCACTGGTGATCTGCCCGACCGGAAATGCGCCAGCATGAACGGGCCAAGGTTCGGCACAGATCGGACAGGGGTTGCCATCAAAGAGTACGCCTCGAATCTGCCGTGAAATTCCGTCCTCGGCGACACGCTGCAAGGCCTCTCGCCCAAGGCAATCAACGCTGCCGTCGAGGCTGCAGAACTTCCCAAGCCCAAATTCCAATGGTGTGTTTTCCCGTGTCATCTCGTTGCCGTATGAAAGCAGCCCACCCTCGATTCGCTCGATCAGGTTAGGACAGCCAGGCGCGATCTCAAACGCCTGTCCAGCTTGCCAGACGGCGTCCCAAAGGTCACCGCCCAGGTGGCCGCCGTCGAGGTAGATCTCGAAACCTCCCTGCAATGAATAGCCTGATCTTGCGATCAACTGCCGGGTGCCGGAGAATTCGATCCAACCAAACTTGAAGAAGCCGATGTCGCGGACGTGGGGACCGAAGAGGCCGGCCAGAAGCGGCTCTGCCTTTGGCCCTTGGATGGCGAGGGGAGAGACGTCGGGCTCGTCGATAGCCACCCCCAAGCCGCGGCCGAGCGCTAGTCCCTTGGCGAACAGCAGGAGATCGGAATCCGCCGCCGACAGCCAGAACCGGTCTTCAGCCAGCTTCAGAAGTACAGGGTCATTGACCAGCCCGCCGGTGTCGTCCGTAATCGGCAAGTAAAGACAGTCACCGACCTTGGCGAGGGAAATGTCGCGGGGCGTCATCCATTGCACCAACCACGCCGCATCCGGACCCTGGATTTGAACCTGTCGTTGGCAAGCGACGTCCCAAATCTGGACGTGTTCGCGCAGGTGCCAGTAGTCTTCCTCTATCGATCGTCCGTAGGATTTGGGAAAGAGCATGTGGTTGACCACTGAAAACTCAGTGACACCGGCCTTTTCTGCCGAGGCCGTAAAGGGCGTCCGGCGCAGGCGGCGCGAGAAACTGAGGCCGTCAGCCATGCTCCGTCGAACACCAGAGCGAAAAGCCATGGGGCGACAGGATCAGCGGGACATGATAGCGGCCCGCTGGGTCAGGCATCGTGAAACGGACGACCACTTCGTCCATAATGCGGGCGCCGTGGGTTTGCGCGACACGGCTTTCCCAATAGTCTCCGGTCTGAATAACCATTTCGTAGCGGGCGGTCGGCTCAGGGTCGGCAATTTCCTGAACCAGGCGTCCTCCTTCGTCCATTGTCGTATCGAAGAGGGTCTCGCCCGTGTCGAGGTTGGTCAGCCGCACGGCGATGCCGCCCGCATGGCTGCCATCCACGGCGTTGAGCGCATGCGACGAAACGACCGCCATCATTCAATCGACGCCTTGTCGCGCTTGTCCGAGGTCGCCGCAACGATAGGGCTGATCACGCCCCGGCACTTCACGTTGAGGCAGGCCGTTTTGCCGCTGGCGATGGCGCGCTCCAAGGCACCGGGGAGGGCGGCTCGTGAGGTAACCAGCTCCCCGAAACCGCCGAGGCCCTCGAACATCGTGTGAAACGGGATGTCGCGGAAATCGGTGGCATAATGCTGGCCGTTGGCAAACAACCGTTCCTGTTGCTGGCTGATGCAATCCAGCCCGCCATTGCTGTCCACCACGACAACAATCGGGACATTCTCCTGGAAGCAGGCCTCGATGGACAGGCCGCCTGACAGAAAGGCTCCGTCGCCTGTGACCAGAACCGCGGTCCTGTCGCGGTTGAGGTTCTTTGCCGCCAGCGCAAAGGACACGCCGACGCCCAGCAGGCTGTAATTTCCGGGATGCAGGATTCCGCCAAGAATCAGCCCCTTCGCGGCGGAGATGTTGGTGGCTATCTCGTTCCAGAAATGGGTATTGCCGCCGTCGAAAACCAGCCAGTCGCCGTCTTTCATGCCCGCCTGCACGTCGAGCGCCAGTTGCAACGGGTGCATCAGTCGGCCTTCGGCTTCGTCTTTTGCGGTCTCGGCCGCAACATGATCACTCCATTCCTGCACCCAGTTCGCGCGGCGGGACCGTTGCAGTTCAAGCCAACCGCCCCAAGTCTTGCCTACCGTAGCGAGTGCACGAAGAAACGCGCCCGGGTCGGAGAGAAGCTGCACGTCGGCACCGAAGTTGTATTCCAGCTCTTCGTGGCTGCCGTTCACGCAAACCAGCTTGGTGTCGGCTTGAATGAATGGTGGGTTGCCGAAGTTCATCTGGTTGTCCAGCCGGCAGCCTACCATAAGGACCAGATCGGCCTCGTGGATTGCGGCCTTTGACGGGTGATACTGGTGGAAATCGGCAAGACCCATGAAGGCGTCGCAGTCCTCGCTCAGCATCTTTGTGTGGTAGGGCACGTTGAAGACCGGCATCCGGAGCTTCGTGGCAGCCGCGGCCAAGGCTTCTTCGCCGCCCGACCACCAGATTCCATGACCTCCGATCAGCACCGGGCGCTCGGCCGCGCGAACCAGCGACAGAACTTCGTCCAGCCGTTCCGGGTCGGGCCAGGCGCGGGCGACCGGTCGGTCGCCGCGGTCGAACGGGCGTTCGTTGCGGCCAACGTCGGCCGGGAAGGAAGAAAACATGATGTCCACTGGCAGCGACAGATGGACCGGGCCGGGATAACCCGTTGTCGCAGCGCGCCAAGCGCGGTCGACAAACTCACTGATCCGCTCGCCGGCGGTGATCTGCATGGAGTACTTGGTCAGAGGCGCGGCAATCGCCACGTCGTCGATTTCCTTGAACCCGCCCGCACCTTGACGTTTCAGAGTTGACGAGCCGGTCACGAAGATCACCGGGCTGCGTTCGCCCCAGGCCTCCAGCATCGCAGGCACCGCATTGGCAAAGCCTTCCGGTCCCACCAGGCAGACCGAGGGCTTGCGCGTGATCCTCGTATGGCCGTCCGCCAGATGCCCGGCCACTTGTTCGTGCGGGCAGTTGATCACCGGCATCTGGCATTCCATGAATCCTTCCAGCGCGGGATTGCAGAAGCCGCCGGCAAGCGTGAAGGCATGTTCCACACCCTTTTCTTTCAAGGCTCTGGCCAGAAGCGCTCCGCCGCGGATGGTTCGGGTTTTCGTCATCGTTTGGATGGGCTCCCGTATGGATCAGGTAGAAGCCGATGTCGGCACGGCTCGATGCACGGTTGCATAATGCGCAGTTTGGGCACCGGGTGTGAAGAGAACTTGGCTCGTGATGTCTTCAATGCGGTTGATCCCGATTTGCGCCATGGCTAGATCAATGTCCTCCGCGAAGCACTGCAGCAGTGATTGAAGCCCAGCCCCGCCCGCCGCGGCAAGTGCATAAAGCGTCGGGCGACCCAACATCACGAAGTCGGCCCCAAGCGCGAGGGCCTTCACGACGTCCTCGCCGTTTCGAATGCCGCTGTCGAACAGCAAGGGATAGTCTGGGCCGACGGTGTCTCGGATGATCGGCAGGAGATCAATCGCTGGTGGCGCGCTGTCAAGCTGGCGGCCACCGTGGTTGGAGACGTAGACCGCATCAACACCAAGACCTTGCACGCGGACAGCGTCAACGGGCGAGGTGATGCCTTTGACGATCAACTTGCCAGTCCAGCGCTCCCTCAGTTCTTGCAGGAATGCCCAGTCCGCGCCCGCGCGGCTGGCCTTTCTGTCGAACCCCTTGCTTTCGGTCGCGAAATTGCGCGGTGCAGGGACACCATGCGCCAAGGTCGAAATGGACCATCGAGGATGCAACGCAAAATCTAGGAATGCGCGTGGAGTCAGTCGGAACGGCAAGTTGAAACCATTCTGCTGATCCCTGGTCCGACGTGATACTTCGGGCACATCAATGGTCAGGATCAAGGTGTCGTAGCCTGCGTTTTGCGCACGCTCGGCCGCACTGAATGTGGCGCGCGCCGTTTGTCCGAAATACAGTTGGAACCAGGTCAGGTCACCGCTCCATCGCCGCATGTCCTCCAGACTGCTTGAGCCAGCGGACGACAGACACACCGGCATGTTTCTGTCCGTCGCAGATCGCGCAATCAACGCATCGCCCCTTGGGCAGGCAAGATTGCACATCCCCATGGGCGCGATGCCGAGCGGCAAGCCGTACTCGACGCCAAGGAACCGCGTTACCAAAGACCGTTTCCCCACGTCCGCCATCGCGCGCGGCTGCAGCGTGATGTCGTCGAACCGGGTCTCGTTCCTCCTTGCACCCACCTCGCGTCCGGCAGCTCCCTCGAAGAAGTCGAAAATCATGCGCGGCAGGCGTTTCTTGGCGAGACGCTTGGCATCTTCGGTCAAGAATATTCTGGGCCTCTGTCTCACGTTGGTCCAATCCGTCGCGGAAGTTCAGTTCGACCTCAAAAGTATCGGCAGCGAAAGGGGCCACACCAATCAAAAAACCTCCGGCACCTATTCGCCTGCGCTATATTAGGGCGGGGACCGGGTCGCACACATAGCAGGGGCGCATAAATGCCGCGCAGAATTCGATTAGTTTACCCAAGACATCGTGCGATAGCCTTGATGGACCAAGACCGGGGGCGTGGCTCTCGGTTAGACCAGCACATGTACCGCCTCAGGAGCGGCTGTGCCGAAACTGAATGGAAGGAAGTCATGAAACTCTTGAAACCAATCGCCGCAGCCGTGCTTTTGTCCTCGGCCGTATTGCTGAGCGGCGTCGCGCAAGCTCAAGACCATTTGGCGCGACTTTCGGTTCACTGGGGGCCGAAGCATCACAGCGCCATTCACACGCAGATGTTCGCCGACGAGGTCAACAAGCGCGCCGAGGGCCGGCTGCGCGTCGATGTCTTCCCGTCGGGCCAGCTGTTCGGAATTCGCGAGCAACTGGGCGCCGTCACTTCGAACGCGGTCGAAATGGGCGGGATCGTCGGTGTCGTGTCCTTTCCGCCGATCAACAAGAACTACAACGTCGTGTCCTTTTCCGGGCTCTTCGATAGCTATGGCGAGCAGCGGGCTTTCTTCACGGATGATGCCGTGGGCCAGGCCGTCTGGGACGACATCACCAGGAAGTCGGATACGGTTCTCTTGATGTATAACCCTGTCGGCCCGGTGATGACCTTCAGCACAAAGGAATTGAACGGCATTGAAACCATGGCCGGCCTGAAGGCCCGCGCCCTGATCGGGGCCGAACGACCGATGTGGGAAGCGCTTGGCGCAAACACCGTCTCGATGCCCACTGGCGAGGTCTATTCCGGTCTGCAGACCAGCCTGATCGACACGATCAACAGCCCGCCGGGTTCGATCCGCGCGTTCAGCTGGTGGGAATTCCTGACCCACGGCCAGAAGCCTTATCAGTACTATGCGGACGCATACATCATGGCCAATGCCACATGGTTCAACGGCTTGCCTGAAGACTTGCAACAGCTGCTTATGGATGTAGGTGCCGAAGTCGGCAAGATCTCGACAGATACGATCCTGAGGACCGGCGAAGAGACACTGACCGAGTTCCAGGAGCGTGGCGGCATAGTCAACACGCTTGAAGGGGACAAGCTGGCAGCCTTTCAAATGCTGATGACCGACAAGGTGCAGCCTGCGGTCGCCGACAAGATAGACGCCGAGGTTCTTGACGCCGCAAAGGCCTTCGGTGCCAACTGAGCAATGACATGTGAGGCTCCCGTCGCCAGTGGCGGGGGCCTTTCGATCCATCGGGTGGCCATCCAGTGACATTGATCCTCCGTCCCCTTCGGGCCGTGAACCATGTGTTGGAAATCCTGACTTCGGTCCTGTCGTCCACGATTGCCGCCATCATGGTGCTGGCATTGACGATGAGCGCGGTCACGCGATACGTCAGCGGCACGGGTTACGACTGGTTCATTGAACTTCCGCCGGCGTTGGTGCCTTGGCTGGTGTTTCCACTTCTCGGTCCGCTGTTGCGGTCTGGCGCGCATATCCAGGTGGACCTGGCGCCGAACTTCCTGGGAGGCAAGGCACTCTGCCTGCTGCAAGTCTTCGTCTTTGCGACAATGCTGGTGGGGGCGGTGATCTTCTTCATCGCCGGCAACGAGGCTGTGGCGCTGTTTCGACGGCTGGGCCAGTTGATGGAGCTGGAGATCGAACTGCCGATCTGGTGGATGTACCTGGCCTTTCCGACGGGTTTTGCCATCCTCTTCCTGTTCTCGCTTGAACTGTTGCTGGAGACGCTGGCGAAACTGGTGGTACCGGAGGAGTCGGCATCATGAATTCCGCCGCCGTCCTTCTGTCTTTGGTCCTTCTCATCCTTGCGGTGCCGATCTTCATGGTCTTCGGATTGGGTAGCGCAACCGTGGCGATCTGGGGCCTGAAGCTTCCCTGGTCAACGCTGATCCAGGTTTCGTTCGGCTCGATGACCAAACATGTGCTGATCGCCGTGCCGCTGTTCATCTTTGCTGGCATGGTCATGCTGCGTGGCGGTGCTGCCGCAAGGCTCGTCCACTTCGCGACAACGTTGGTCGGACATTGGCCAGGTGGCCTGGGCATCGCGATGATCCTCGCCATGGGTTTTTTTGCCGCATTTTGCGGTTCGATCCTTGCGGCCATCACAGCGGTCGGTACGATCATGATCCCGCAGATGGTGGATCAAGGATATCCCAAGCCCTTTGTCATCGTGCTGGCAGCGTCGGCGGCGTTTCTTGAAGCACTCATCCCACCGTCGAACGCGGCGATCCTGTTCTCCGCGTTGACCGATGTACCTGTGTCACGAACCTTCGCGGCGGGCTTTGTGCCCGGGTTCGTGCTGATCGTCATCTTGGGGGTGGTCGTCACTTGGAAGTGCCGACACCTGAAGAACCCGAACAAGGCAACTGTCAGTGAACGCCTCGCGGCCTTGTGGGCTGCCATTCCTGGGTTGTTCACACCGGTCATTATTTTGGGCGGCATCTATGCCGGGTTGCTGACGCCTTCGGAATCTGCAGCCGTCGCCGGAATTTGGGCCATCCTGATTGGCATGTTGATCTATCGCGAGCTCACTTTCCGTGGCATCGTCAGTGCCCTTTATGAGACCGCACGCATCACTGCTGTGATCTTTGCGATCATTGCAATGGCCACCTTTCTGAGCGTCGTTCTGACCTATAGCCAGACCCCGCAGAAGATCATCGCCTATTTCACTGAGATGGGAGGAACGCCGCTGACCTTCTGGCTCTCGGTCGCGATCATCTGCCTGATCCTGGGCACATTCGTCGAAATCGTCCCGGTTTTCTATCTGACCGTCCCGATCTTCGCCGCCCTTGCCCTGTCCTTGAACCTGAACATCCTGCATCTTTATGTGGTTTTCGTCGCCTTCGCCGGGATCGGGATGATTACCCCGCCGGTTTGCGTAGGCATCTACACTGCGGCAGGCGTGGCCAAGGAAAGCCCCGAGAGGACCTTCAGAGAGGTGCCGCTTTTTGTCTGTGTCGGCATTGTTTTCGGGTTGTTGATGATCTTCTTTCCAGCAGCGGCGACCTGGTTGCCTGAGATCTTGAACTAGCCCCGCATTCGTAGCGCATTGACGAACTCGACGCGCGCAGTCAACTGGCTGGCAAAGAGATCGACGAAGGAAAGGGCCTGCCGTGAGAGTTGTTCAGGCCCCGCCGCGATGATCGACACGAAGTAGGTCAGGTTCTGGACTACCGGTCGAAAGACGACGCCCCCCATGCGCACCGCTTGCTCGGCGGAAAATGGATCCGCGACGGCCAAGGCCCCGGTTTCACGGACAAGTGCGCCTGCCAGCGGCATGTTCGCTGCCGATAGCCGTGATCGGCTTTGCAGTTGTTGCGATAGGCCAGGGTCCATGGACATCATCGTGTCGGGATACGTGCCACCGAATGTCACAAAGGTCTCCGTGAGGGCCACTTCTTCCAGGTCGATTGTGCCTCCTTCCTGGGCCAGTGGATGATCTTCGGGCAGGAGGCAGACGTACGGCGCAGACGTCTGAAACATCGTCTCGACCCCTTCGTGGTTCGCCTCACGCCCGACAATTCCCAGATCGACCTGACGCATCTGCACCGCGTCCAGAATGGCAGGGGTGTTTCGCGAGTTGATGGTGAATCGGATCTCGGGATTTTCGCGATAGACACGACCCACGGCGGCGGGCAATTCGATCAATGCAATCGACTGGATCGTGCTGATTGAGATAGTCCCGCCCTGGGACGTGCGGATCGACTTGGCAAGTTCCTGCAGCCGATCGATGCCGACAAACATGCCTTCGACACCCTTGTAGAACTGTTGCCCTTCAACCGTCGGCGTCAAGCCGCGCCCAACCCGCGCGAACAGGGGAAATCCGGCTGAACGCTCAAGGTCGGCTATCAGCCGACTGACGCTTGGTTGCGAAATATGCATCATGTTCGCCGCCTCAGTGATTGAGCCGCAGCGAATGGTCGCCCTGAATGCTTCCAGTTGTCTCAGGTTCACGGATTCAACTCTTGCGCTTTCGCTATGTGTTGCTTCTAAGCATTTGCCAGTGCTTTGTATAGGATGGGAAGTTGCATCCCATTTGGGTATGGGTTCATCTGCAAATTAAATTGGCCTTGTCCCGCACAACTTCCTACGCTTTCGACGCAAGGCGACGACATGCTGACCAAGATGCCAGGCTTCCGATGACTAACCTCGAGTTCCCGAAATCTGCTTGGATCGACGACGAACTGTCGATGCTGGAAGACGCCTGCCGCCAGTTTTATGAACGTGAATGTGTACCACACTACGCGGACTGGGAAGCCGAAGGTGCATTCCCGCGAGACCTTTGGCGGAAGGCTGGCGAGATGGGATTGCTGGGCGCGGAGGTTCCCGAGGCGTATGGTGGACTCGGAGGCTCATTCGCCCATGATGCGGTGATCGCCTATCAGGGAAATCTGGCCGGAATCGATGGCTGGGGCGGCGGGTTGCACAACTCGATCGTGATCCCATACCTGATCCACTACGGTTCGGAAGATCAAAAGCACGACATCCTGCCTCGCATGATTTCGGGCGAGTTGATCGGGGCAATCGCGATGACCGAACCGGGGGCCGGATCGGATCTGCAGAACATCAAGACAATTGCCGTGAAAGACGGCAATCACTACCGGATCAGAGGATCGAAGACGTTCATCACAAACGGAGCGTTAGCAAATCTGATCATCGTTGCCGCCAAGACCGACCCCGACGCTGGGGCGCGCGGAATTTCATTGATCCTGATCGAAACCGACGGGCTGGAAGGCTTTCGAAGGGGCCGCAACCTGGACAAGCTGGGAATGAAGTCGAACGATACGTCGGAGCTGTTTTTCGACGATATGCGCGTCCCGACTTCGGCGCTTCTCGGGCCGGAGGAAGGTCAGGGTTTCGTCCAGATGATGCAACAGCTTCCGCAGGAACGCTTGCTGGTTGCCGTCTACGCCGTCGCCCGGATCGAACGGGCGCTTCGCCACACAGTGGACTACGTGAAGGAGCGTGCGGCCTTCGGCCAGAAGATTTCCGAGTTCCAGAACACGCAATTCGTGCTTGCCGAATGCACGACGGAAGGAACCGTTGCCAAGACTTTCCTTGATGCCTGCATCGCCGAGCACTTGGAAGGACGGCTGACCACCGAAAAAGCCTCGATGGCGAAGTATTGGCTGACCGACCTGCAGGCAAAGATCATAGATCGCTGCCTGCAACTCTTTGGAGGTTACGGTGTAATGGCCGAATACCCGATGGAGAGGATGTATCGCGACAACCGGATCGAGCGGATCTATGCAGGGACCAACGAGATAATGAAGCTGGTGATCGCTCGTGGACTTTTGAGGGATTGAGCGATGTGCGAGGACATTCTGCTTGAATTTCGAGAGGGTGCCGTTGCCCGACTGGTGCTGAACCGTCCGGCGGCGCGGAACTCTCTTTCGCTGGCAATGATGGATGAATTGACAGATGCAATCACCCGGCTTGGGGGCGAGCCTGAAATGCACGTGATTGTCATCGCCGCCAATGGGCCTGTGTTTTGCGCGGGTCACGATCTGAAAGAGCTGACGGCTGCACGAGAGCATCCCGATAGGGGACAGGCGTTCTTTGAAAGGGCAATGGGGAATTGCGTGCGCCTGATGATGTCGATCGTGCGCTGTCCGAAGCCGGTGATCGCCGAAGTCCACGGTGTCGCGACGGCGGCAGGCTGCCAGTTGGTGGCTACATGCGATCTGGCCGTCGCCGCCGAAGACGCACAGTTCGCAACACCAGGTGTCAATATCGGGCTTTTTTGCTCGACCCCGATGGTCGCGCTCACGCGCAACGTCGGACGAAAATCAGCCATGCGGATGCTCTTGACCGGCGACATGGTGTGTGCCGAGGAAGCGCAGGCCATGGGCCTGGTCAGTGATGTCGCCGCATCGAACGACCTGACGGAAACCACGATGGCACTGGCGAGCCGGATCGCCGCGAAATCTCCTGCCACGCTGAAGATCGGCAAGGAGACGTTCTATGCCCAGGTCGAAATGCCGTTGCCTGAGGCTTATGAATTTGCCGCCGAGGTCATGGTTCTGAACATGCTGGAGCCCGACGCCCAAGAGGGCATCGGAGCCTTTTTTGAGAGACGCGCACCGCAATGGAATCCACTGTAAGCGTGACAGCCTGATGGAGTGTTGCGGACCGGGATTTGCATCGCCTGCGGATGCGATCAATGCGCCACGCGAGACGCTTCTGTACACGATTGCCATCTACACGGGGACAGGCATTCAGAAACCGGACTATCTGGCAACGGTGGATGTTGACCCGGAAAGCCCGACCTATTCTCAGGTCATTCACCGTCTTGAGATGCCCGGCATCGGGGACGAATTGCACCACATGGGCTGGAATGCCTGTTCGTCATGCTTTGGTGAGGCGGGCATGTCGCGCAAGTATCTCTTGCTTCCGGGGGTGCGCTCGAACAACATCCACGTCGTCGACACGGCGACGGACCCGTGCGCGCCGCGCTTGCACAAGGTGATCGAAGGGGCAGAAATCAGGGCAAAGACCAATCTTTCCGGCCCACACACCGTGCATTGCCTGGGGTCCGAGATCATCATCTCGATGCTCGGCGATGCCAGGGGCGAGGCGCCGGGCGGCTATCTGCACTTGAACAATGAGTTCGAGATTGTCGGTCGCTGGGAAAGCTCGATGGGCGACATCAAGTTCGGCTACGATTTCTGGTATCAGCCGCGCCACAACGTGATGGTCAGTTCGGAATGGGCCGCACCGAACACATTTATGCCAGGGTTCGATCTGGAGGAGGTCGGGCATCTCAAATACGGGCGCGAATTGCACATTTGGGATTTCGAAAAACGCGAACCTGTCGAGAGTTTCTATCTGGGCGAAGACGGTCTGTTGCCGCTGGAGGTCAAGTTCCACCACGATCCCGACAGCACACACGGGTTTTGTGGGGCGGCGCTCAGTTCGAACGTCATTCACTGGTGGAAGGACGACGCCGGAAAGTGGCAATGGGAGAAGGTGATCGACGTCGAGAACGAACCGCACCCCGAATGGCCGATCCCGGTGCCCGCCGTGATGTCGGCGATCCTGGTGTCGATGGACGACAAGTACCTGTATCTGAACAACTGGTTGCACGGCGACATGCGCCAGTATGACATCTCGGACCCGCACGCCCCGGTATTGACCGGGCAGGTCTGGATGGGTGGCCTATTGGGCAAGGCTCCGGAAGTAAACGGTGTCAAGATGGCCGGTGGCCCGCAAATGTTCCAGCTGAGCCTGGACGGCAGGCGCCTATATGTGACGACTTCACTTTTCTCGACCTGGGACAACCAGTTCTATCCAGAGATCCGCGAACGGGGAGGGGTCATGGTGATGATCGACTGTGATCCGATAAATGGCGGCATGACACTTAACCCGGATTTTGTCGTCAACTTTGGCAAGGAACCGAACGGGCCATCCCGTTGTCATGAAGCACGCTATCCCGGCGGTGACTGCACAAGCGACATATGGCTATGACCACGTATCGGGTTACCATTGCAAACCGCGAAAATGCGACTTTCGAGGTCGAGGCGCGCCGTCCATTGCTGGAAAGTCTGCGCGCGCAGGGGGTCGATCTGCCCTACGGCTGCAAATACGGCGGTTGTATCACCTGTGCTGCGAAACTAACCGCGGGCACCGTCAATCAACGGCGGCAAGTTGCGTTGAACAATCGCCAGATCAATGCAGGATATGTGATCTTGTGCGTTGCGCGGCCCATGTCGGACATCACGCTTGAGATCGGCGTCGATAGCCACGGAGAGCTCTATCGCAACCCCTTCCTCGACCCGCTGGAACCCCATGAACTGAAGGCATCGCCGCACCAAGAGCCTGACGATGGACCATAGGCAACCTTACTCGGAAGACTATCTGCAGGGCATCCTGAAGTCGGTCAAGACTATCGCCATGGTCGGCGCGAGCCCCAACAGGACCAAGTTCAGTTACGGAGTACTACGGGTCTTGAACGAAACCGGGTACGACATGATTCCCGTGAACCCGCTTCCAGGACTTGAAGAAATCCGTGGCATCAAGGTCTATCCCAGCCTCGCCGCGATCGACCGTCCGGTGGATATGGTCGACGTTTTCCGCCGACCTGAAGACCTGATGGATGTCGCGCGCGAAGCCATCGAGATCCGGGCCAAGGTTCTGTGGGGTCAGATAGGCGTAGTGGACTACGACGCCGCAAGGCTTGCTGAAGATGCTGGCCTGAAGGTCGTGATGGACCGTTGTCCGAAAATCGAGTTGTTTCGCCCCTTCTGGAAGCCCAAACTCCACTTGGGAATCTGAACGAACACCTCAATTGCAGGAGTCCAAAATGCGTGACGTGGTCATATGCTCAGCCACACGCACCGCCGTCGGCACATTCGGCGGAGCATTGGCAGGAACGTCGCTCACGGAATTGGCGACACATGTTGCGGTCGAGGCCATAGGGCGCGCGAACCTGCAACCTCAAGACGTGGATCAGACGGTGTTTGGTAACGTCATCCACACCGAGCCACGGGACGTTTACCTGTCGCGTGTTGCCGCCATCGGCGCAGGCGTGCCCGAAACGGCGCCGGCCCTGACGCTGAACCGGCTTTGCGGCAGCGGGCTGCAAGCCGTCGTTACCGGGGCCGAGCAAATCCAGCTTGGAAATGCCGACGTCGTGTTGGCTGGAGGTGCCGAGAGCATGAGTCGCGTTGGCCACTTGATCGGCAAGGCCCGGTTCGGGGCCAAAATGGGCGATGTTTCGGCGACCGACATGATGGTCGGCGCGTTGACCGATCCCTTCGGCCATGGGCACATGGGCGAAACTGCCGAAAACGTGGCCGAGGCAAGCGAAATAGACCGTGAGACCCAGGACGCCTATGCACTGGAAAGCCACCGGCGTGCTGCCGCAGCCATCGATGCCGGGCGATTTGAAGACCAGATCGTACCGATCACTGTGCAGCAAGGACGCAAGGAAACTGTCTTTCTGCAGGACGAACATGTTCGCCGTGACGTGATGCTCGGCGATCTGGCGAAGTTGCGTCCGGCTTTCAGGAAGGACGGTTCGGTCACGCCGGGCAATTCCTCGGGCATCAACGATGGTGCCGCAGCGCTGATCGTCGCTGATTCTGACACCGCGCGAAACAAGGGCTTGTCCCCAATCGCAAAGATCCGATCAAGCGCCGTTTCAGGCGTTGCCCCAGAGGTGATGGGCATGGGCCCTGTTCCAGCGGTGAAGCTTGCACTGAAGCGCGCTGGCCTGTCGGTGGATGATTTGGCGTGCATCGAATCGAACGAGGCATTTGCCGCCCAGGCCTGCGCCGTTTCGAATGCTCTCGGTTTTGCGCCAGAGACGACCAACCCGAACGGCGGCGCGATTGCCCTTGGGCATCCGGTAGGCGCGTCTGGTGCGATCATTCTGACCAAACTGGTCTACGAACTTCGTCGGATGCCCGGACGGTACGGTCTGGCGACCATGTGCATAGGTGGTGGCCAAGGGATTGCCGTGGTGATCGAGAACCTCGATGCTGACTCTTGAGAGAAAGGCAGGTCGCCGCCGTCACCGACGCAGGAACAAGGGGGTGGCGGCAACGCCTTTGTACCAGCCTTTGCGTCAGTTCACGCAAACAAGGGTGAATCATGTCGAAACCAACTGTTACAGTCCGAGCAACTGTCAAGGCGCCGATCGAAACGGTTTGGCGTGCTTACACTTCGCCTGAACACGTCACGCGCTGGAACTTTGCTTCTGAAGATTGGCATTGTCCAAGTGCCGAAATTGACTTGATCGTCGGAGGAAAACACTGGGCGCGCATGGAAGCCAGAGACGGGAGTTTCGGTTTTGATTTCGAGGGAGTCTACGAGGAAATCAAGCCTCAAGAGATGATCTCGCTCGTCCTGGACGACGGTCGGAAGGTGAGAGCCACATTTTCTGACATTGAGGGCGCCACGATAGTGGAAACGGTTTTCGAGGCCGAATCCGAGAACCCGATCGAGATGCAGCGAGATGGTTGGCAAGCGATCCTCGACAATTTCAAGGCACACGCCGAATCCATTGTTTGAGGTTCGTTCTGGGGCCAAAGCCCATGTTGGCAGCTGTCAGCCATTTGAAATTGTCCAGCGTCCGAATTGGAGCAGTCCGGGACTGCGCTAAATTGGGCAATGTATGCCACACTTGAAATCCTCCGCAGCGAGCGCAACGTCAGCGCTCGTCGCCCGAAAGCGCCCCAAGTTGTGGCAGAGTGTTCACACGTTGTCGCCGCGCACATTGCACTTGTTCAGTTTGACGACGATGCCGTCGGCCGAGATTGCCTTCGCGCTGACAGATTGCTGGTCGACGACGCCGTCCCGGGAGCAGTTCCTACGTGTTTCGGCCTTGCCTTCGGAGTTCTTCTTGCGAAGTGTTCGTTGACGCATCTATGGCAGGTGCCCGCATTTGCACCCGACCCTCAAGGAGAGTACCGCCTATCTCGTGCACGAGATAGGCGGTACTCTCCAACTTCATCGCGCGGTGACTAATCGGCACGCAAGATCGGCAACAGATATCGGCAAAAGCTTGTCTCCCAGACGAAAATATGTATTTTTACCAATCACTTATTTAACGTCGAAGATCGGCAAAAATGTTGGAAACACCTGCCAGGATAGAGCCCTGCTTCTTCGAGGAGCATATTCCTGCCGAATTGGCAGCTCTCTCGGTCGATATACAGAGGGAAGCTACGCGACTGGGTCAGGGGCTGCATGCGGATAGTGCGGCAGAGCTCGCCGACTTCGTCCGCGTGATAAACTGCTACTATTCGAACCTGATCGAAGGGCACAACACCCGACCGCGCGATATTGAGCGGGCGTTGGCCGGCGCCGAACTCGAAGAGGAGACCCGCCCGCTTGCCTTGGAGGCGCGCGCGCATGTCATCGTTCAGCGTGCCATCGACGACATGCACCGCAATGGCACCCTGCCTCGGCCCACATCCATCGAATTCCTGACCTGGGTTCACAAGACTTTCTACGACGAGATGCCCGACGAGTTTCGGGTAATAGAACATCCCGATGAAGCACAGGAGACGATCGTTCCTGGGCGCATGCGTCAGGAAGGAGACCCAGAAGTGGCTGTCGGGCGGCACCTGCCCCCTTCTTCGTCTCGTGTTGCGGCGTTCATGGAGCATTTCGACAAGCGGTTTCAGATCGCGGCACGGTCGTCCAGCGGAGGGATTTTCGCGATCGCCTCCGCTCACCACCGTTTGAACTACATCCACCCATTCCCAGATGGAAACGGACGCGTCAGCCGCTTGATGTCGCACGCTATGGCGCTCATGGCCGGGATCGGTGGCCAAGGGCTCTGGCCAATCTCCCGTGGACTCGCGCGTGGACTGACCGACCGCGGTGAGTACAAACGGATGATGGATCTAGCGGACAGCCCTAGACGCGGAGGCCGCGACGGGCGTGGGAATCTGTCCGAGGCGGCACTGAGGATGTTCAGCAAATGGTTCCTGAAGGTGACGCTCGAGCAGATTACGTGTTCCGCGAAGCTCTTTGACCTTGGCGTTTTGGATGGGCGCTACCGGCGCCTTGTTGCGGACACCATCGACGACAAGCGGGCCCCAGATCTGATTTCCGCCGTCCTTCGGCATGGCGCACTGGATCGTGGAGACGCGCAGGTCGTACTCAAAACGTCCGAACGCACGGCCCGCAACACGCTCAGAAAACTCACCTCTGCTGGGTACTTGACCTCCGCTTCTCCGAAGACGCCAGTGCGGTTGGCATTCCCGTTAGACTACCGCGAACGACTTTTCCCCAATTTGTTCGGCGATGGTGACCTGCCTGAGTGAGCCTTTGGGTCGCCAAAGCGTCTCAGGGGACCTTCAAATTGCTCAGCCACCGGCCGCGAGAGGAAAGAGTTCACAGCTGTGAATTCGGCGACCTTGGGAGAAAATCCAGCGTGGTTCAGAATTGTGAACTCCTCATGCCGCACCTCGTCGCATCAGCGCCACGATCATCGAGCCGGAAGAGAATTCACCGACAGCCGCCTTACAGGAACTTGACCAGTGCCGACGTGTTCTCGGTAGAGGAGTGATCTGAGACGTCGATGTTGTTCTGTTTGGGAATTCTTATGAGCGCCCGCCGCCGCGCGGCGTCGGCGCTGTCACGAAGGTAAAATAGACGCTTGTCGCCGCAGCGTCGAACATGTGAACTCGGGGGCGGTCGGGGCCCGGAAGGCAATGGCGTGTTTCGTCTGGCACTACTGAACGCTAACAAAGCAAAAAAATTGATGCGCTCGCGTCGCTACCATTGAGACCATTCTCGGCCACTGCAACGAAAATTCCGGTTTGAACGGTCCCACGGTCAGTTTCGGGCAGAGCCCCAAAGCAGCCGATGAGGCGTGCCCGGTTGGCAATGTCATGACGCATTCGACCTTTGCCGGCCGTATCGTGGCGCGGGCGTTTCCCATGGCTTCATCCATGAAATTTGCCTGCCGTCCGCGTAGTTCCCCTAAGACGTAAAGATTCAAGTACATGACGATATGGGAATTCCGTCCGGAATCAGTCAAAGGACACTCAGCTTCACATCAGAAGGGGACGGATCGTGACCGTAGAGGCAATAATTTTCGACAAGGACGGAACCCTGTTTGACTTCCAGCGTTCATGGGGAGAGGCAATGGTCGAACTGCTTAAAGGTTCGGTGTCAACCGACTGTCTTGAAGCGGCAGCGTTGGCCCTTGGATTTGATTTTGAGCAGGCGAAGTTCATGCCCGGCAGCGTCGCCGTCGCCGGAACCACCAACGAAATTGCGCATATCCTGGCGCCATACATGCATGTGGACGAGCAGGAGACGATTCGCTTGGTTGACGCTATGTCGAATCAGGCGCCAATGGTGCCGGCCGTGGACCTTGTGTTCTGCCTGGGTAGGCTCAGGCAGGAGTTCGTGCTCGGACTGGTCACGAATGACTCAGAGGCGCGTTCGCGCAGCCAGCTCAATGCCGCCGGCATCGCTGACTGTTTCGCGTTCATTGCCGGCTGCGACACCGGGCATGGGGCCAAGCCCGCTCCGGATCCGTTGCTTGCCTTTGCCAAGGCCACGTCGATTGCGCCCGAGCGAACACTGATGGTTGGGGACAGCCGTGTGGACCTGTTGGCCGCGAAGGCCGCCGGAATGCGACCCGTTGCAGTGCTGACTGGTGTGGCTGAGGCGGAAGAACTGGCATGCGATGCGGAGGTGGTGCTTTCTGACATCGGACAACTTGCAGACTGGATAGCGGACTGACTCCCAGGCGGCACAAAAAACGACAAGAGGTGTCGGAAACGGTCATTCAACTTGCCACGCTTCGACCAAGACTCTCGACAAATCGGGAGATTGCAATGTCCGGTCAAGAGCGAAGGCGCCGCGCAGGCGGACGGGCGGGAAACCGCGACAGGAGATCGGGCGAACTCTTCCCGCAAATGCCTTGGCGCATTCCTGTCAATCTGGATGAACCCACCGAACCGCTGGAGGAAGACGGCATACAGGCGATTCATGCCGGTGCAATGCATATTCTGGAGGAGATCGGCATCGAGTTCCTGAACGAAGAGGCATTGGAGATCTTCAGGGAGGCGGGCTGCAAGGTCGACGGGACGAATGTGCGGATGGGACGCGACTGGGTATTGGATATGGTCGGGCGTGCGCCGGCCTCATTCACGCTTCTGCCACGCAATCCGGATCGAAAGCTGACGATTGGCGGAAGGCACATCGTATTTGGAAACGTCTCGTCACCTCCGAACTACTTTGACCTTGAGCTCGGAAAGAAGGTTCCCGGCACCCGCGAACAGTGCGTGAGGCTCCTGAAGCTCACCCAGCATTTCAACTGCATCCACTTCGCGGGCGGCTACCCCGTCGAGCCTGTCGACATTCATCCAAGCGTTCGGCATCTGGACATGCTCTACGACAAGCTGACGCTGACCGACAAGGTGCTGCACGCCTATTCGCTGGGAAAGGAGCGGGTCGAGGACGTTATGGAGATGGTGAAGATCGGCAGCGCCCTCTCGGAAGAGGAGTTTCAAGAGTGCCCGAGGATGTACACGAACATCAACTCCACGTCACCCCTGAAGCACGACCAGCCGATGATCGATGGCTGCCTACGCTTGGTGCGTCGAGGTCAGGCCGTGGTGGTTTCACCCTTCACGCTGGCCGGTGCGATGGCGCCGGTAACAATGGCTGGCGCCGTGACCTTGTCGATCGCTGAGGGCCTGTCGGCCATCGCCTTGTTCCAGCATGTCGCGCCCGGCTGTTCCTGCGCGTTCGGAACGTTCACTTCAAACGTGGACATGCAGTCGGGCGCGCCAGCCTTTGGAACGCCGGAATACGTGCGTGCGACTCAGATGACGGGTCAATTGGCACGTTTCTACGATCTGCCGATGCGTTCTTCTGGCGTCTGCGCGGCCAATGTTCCGGACGGACAGGCCATGTGGGAGACATCGAATTCGCTCTGGGCAGCAGTTCAGTCTGGAACGAACATGGTCTATCATGCGGCCGGATGGCTTGAGGGTGGACTGATCGCCTGCCCCGAGAAATTCGTGATGGATTGTGAAGTGCTTCAGATGATCCAACGATACATGGAGCCGGAAGTCGTGGCCGCGAATCCCGAAGACATTGCCTTGGATGCAATCCGGGAGGTTGGTTCCAGCGGACATTACTTCGGGATCCAGCACACGCAGGATCGCTATGAGACCGCGTTCTATCGTCCGTTTGTAAGTGACTGGACGAATTTCGAGACGTGGATGATCAATGGCGGCACTTGGACGGCGGAACGCGCGCACACGCTCTACAAGCAGATCATCGAACGGTTCGAACCGCCGCCGCTGGAAGACGACAGGCGCGAAGAGCTTCAGGCGTTCGTCGAACGGCGCAAGCGGGAAGGTGGCGCACCGACCGACTTCTGATCGTGCCCTGGATTCAAGGCGGGGCCACCGCAGAACATGCCCCGTTACGATGATGCTGGCGCGGCGGTTTGCAGTTGCCGCGTTACTTGCAAGGATTTGCCAGGGTAATTGGTGGGCGACCTAGGGGTGGAAAAAGGGTGGGAATGACTTTTTTGGTGTGGCGTAAACTCCTGTAAAATAAGGGGTTTTCGGGGTTGTTTGGTGGGCGACCTAGGAATCGAACCTAGCATGCGTCTCCGCGAGGGAGTTACAGTCCCCTGCCACACCTTGCGGCCTGTCGCCCACTTGACGATGCCGTCTTCGGCACGCCGGCGTCAGATAACGGCGCGGTCGCGACCGGTCAAGCGGGAATGCTGGTTGCATTCACTTCCGCGGAGAGGGATAGCCGGGCAATGAAGGGACCGGACCGGATCACCAGATTCAAGGGCAGTAAGCGCAATGCCAGGCGGGACACCGTTTGGCTGTTCGGGCTTCACGCGGTGCGGCATGCACTATCCAATCCGGCGCGCGAGAAATTGCGCCTCGTGCTGACAAAGAACGCCCTTGACCGGCTGTCGGATGTGGTCACTGAGTCCGGCATCGAGCCCGAGATCGTGGATGCAAGGAAGTTTCCGGCGCCATTGGATCCCGCTTCGGTGCACCAGGGGGCTGCGCTTGAGGCCAAGCCGCTCGACTGGGGCGCACTTGAGAATCTCTTGCCAGACCATTGCAGCCTTGTCGTGCTCTGCCTCGACCGGGTTACCGACCCCCACAACGTTGGGGCGATCCTTCGGTCGGCCGAGGTCTTCGGGGCCAGTGCCGTGGTTGCACCTTTGCGCCATTCTGCACCGGAGACGGGAGCATTGGCCAAGTCGGCAAGCGGCGCGTTGGAGCGACTGCCATACATCCGCGTGCGCAACCTGGCATCTGCATTGGAGCATCTCAGGCTCCGCGAGTTTTTCTTGATCGGATTGGACGGCGAAGCCGACGTAACGCTTGACGACGCACTGGCGAAGGCGCCGCGACGCATTGCGCTGGTTCTGGGAGCCGAAGGGCAGGGGCTTCGAGTGAAGACAAGGACTGCCTGCGACCGGCTGGCGAGGATCGGCGCTGTTGGGGGATTCGACTCTCTCAATGTCTCCAATGCGTCCGCTGTGGCCCTGTACGCAGCGGCGCAGCGCCGGACAGCGAGTCTCGACAACGAAAATTGATGCAGCGTGGGTTGCGTTTCCCAATCCTGCAAAGAACACTGTTGAGCAAGCAATGAAGACTCTGTGGGAGATACGTACATGCAGACTCGTCGGCTATTCCTGAGCCTTTCCGCCACGGCATTTCTGGCTGGCACGATTGGCACGCTTCCAGCGCACGCGGCTCAACCGCCGGTCTTTGCCACCAATGGAGTGGCGATTCACGGCTATGATCCGGTTGCGTATTTCACGATGTCTAAGCCCGTCGAGGGCGATGCGGCCATTACGTCGGTACTTGAAGGAGCGACATTTCGCTTTGCCAACGCCGAACACAAGGCGTTGTTCGATGCCGATCCGGAAAAGTATGCTCCAAAATATGGCGGCTACTGTGCCTTCGCCGTGTCGAAAGGTGCTACGGCAACAACCGTTCCGGAAGCATGGTCAATTCATGACGGGCGGCTCTACCTGAACTACTCCATCGGCGTCCGCAGGACCTGGCTCAAGGATGTCCCAGGCAACATCCAGAGTGCTGATGCAAACTGGCCTGGCGTCCTCGGACCCTGAGACGGGTACACCGATCACATCTTTGCGATGCACCTTCAATTGGACGTATTTCGCCTCCACTTGAATTGCGTGGGTCGGAATTCGAAACACCTGACCCTGATTCACACTGTCCCTCGTTTCGCAACTGGGCGCCTGTTCTTTAAACGGGCGCCCTCTTGCGCGCTTTGGCACAACGAATTGTCGGAAACACTTTGATCTGCCAAAGCTTTGCGGGATCAAGTGCGGCGGCTCAAGTCGTGAAAGCGACTGATTCATTTCAACAGCATTGTCTTGTGACGACGGAAAGTCCGGCATTTTGCCAGTTGGCATGTTCCCGCATATGATCTGGATGCTTCGCCGCGAATGGGAATCCGGAAATGCTCTACGAACTCTATGACACGGAAATCAATCCGGTATTTGCCTCTTGCCTGCTTGGCGTCCTGATTGGCCTGGCCTTTGGTGTTGCTGCCCAGCTGTCACGCTTCTGCCTCAGGCGTAGCGTAGTCGAGTTCACGCTTGGACAATTCCCGGCGTTCGGGGTTTGGCTCATGGCATTCTTGGTTGCGATGCTTGGCACACAGGCACTGGTGCTCGACGGACATATGAGTTTCGCCGAGCACAGGTTTCACGTGAGCGCGTTGCCAATCCTGACGGTGCTTGTCGGAGGCGCCCTGTTTGGCACGGGAATGGTCCTGACGCGTGGCTGCATTTCGCGGCTGACGGTCTTGTCCGCGACCGGCAACCTCCGCGCTGCCATTTGCATAGTCGTCTTTGCCATCGTAGCGCATGCGGCACTGAAGGGTGTACTGGCACCCTTCCGCCTTGGTCTCGGGGCGGTGACTCTCGATGTCGGCCAGTTCGCCAATCTTGGAAATCTGCCAGGTGGTGCGGTTTTTTGGATGGCAATTGCGCTCGTGGTCCTTGCAGTCGCGATCTATCGTTCAGGTGCACGTCTGGTTCACTTGCTGCTTGGTGCCGCAATCGGCTTACTCGTTCCTCTCGGATGGTTCGGGACCGGCGCCTTCCTCCAGGACGCGTTCGATCCGATTCCCATGGCGTCGATTTCGTTTACCGCTCCTTGGGCAGACACCCTGTTCTGGAGCGTGGCCTCCACCTCGATTGCAGCTGGATTTGGCACTGGCCTTGTGGGAGGCACGCTGCTCGGCAGTTTCCTGGCCGCCGCATCGCGAGGCGAACTGGCCCTTCAGAGCTTCGAGGCGCCCAGGCAGACCTTACGCTATCTCCTTGGTGCGGCGATGATGGGCCTTGGCGGAGTGCTTGCGGGTGGGTGCACAGTCGGTGCCGGTCTTGCGGGCACGGCATCGCTCAGCCTTTCAGCCGTGCTGGTGCTCGTGGCCATGATTGTCAGTGCTTGGCTTGCTAACCGTCTGATTGACGGGCGGCCAGCTCGTCTGCGGGAGATGTCAGGGCAATAGCTACCCCGTAATGGTGCGGTTCCGTGCGCGAACGCGGCGGGGTAATCGGCGCTGGAGTTTCTCCGTTGGTCGTTGGAAGCGGTGCACATGTGCCGGTCTCGCGGAATGTTGTGCGGTTCTGTGTTGAAAGCTCGATCGCCTTACTCATTTGCGTTCCAACCGCTGGATTGCTTTCGCAACGCGAGAAGACACTCGTCATCCTGGCGCCTCTTGTCGATCCGGTCGCAACGGTTTCCTGGGCACCCCTGAACTCGTGGATTACATGATCGAGGGGCGGTTGCCGCGACTCGATTGATTGAGCTGGCCTGCAATTCTTGAGCTGCGTTGCGCTGGAAGCATCAGTTCACACCGAATTCGAATTGCGTGCCTTGCGGAGACGTCCAGGTCCCCATGGATTTCTCGACAACCCGTTGCCCGCCGGATAACGTTGAATGCGACTGGCCACGCAGGACTGCTTGCATGAGAGTGTTGGAATTCCTCAAAGTTGTCGTAGTCCTGCTAGCGTTGGTGTCGTTATGGGGCTGCGGTGCCAACCCTGCGCGACATGGCCCGCCAAGTGAAAGCGACATCGCGTCGCTTGAAAGCATGATCCTTGCGCTCGGATCTGGAGTCAGCGCCGAGGAGGCCGAACGTGCTGCGCGGGTTGCAATTCAGCATTCTCGCGAGCTCGCGGTATCCTACCAGATCACGGGTTCGCCCTTGTGGCACAACATGCAGGTGAATCTGGGGTTCAAGGAACGCGGTCTTTGCTGGCATTGGGCTGAAGACATGGAAGGACGCCTGCTTGCCGAGCGTCTGGAGACGCTGGAAATCCACAGGGCAATCGCGAACGCCTTCAATCCGCTCCGCATCGAACACAGCACTGCGGTCATAACTCGGAAGGACGACGGATTTGAGCATGGCATCGTGCTTGATCCCTGGCGTTTGGGCGGCACCCTGACCTTTGTGCCGGTTCTGAAAGATCCCGACTACAAGTGGGAGGAACGGCAAAGGGTGCTCGCAAAAAAACGGCAGCGCTTGGCGGGCAGGTCGGCGGTTCCCGGTTAACCTCACATTCGCCTGAATGCAGGCCGGCACAAGCACTTGCAGGCTTATGGAGTTACCTTTTTGTCGGAGCATGCCCGCTGCCACTGGCGTGTCCGGACCGATGGTGACCAACCGTTTCGCGACGTCATGAAGTGACGCAAGCGGTTCAAAGTTTGGTGCTTCGTTTCTCGCGAGTTTGCGGTGCCGGGCCGACCTCGGCAGAAAGATCCCGATTGCCGCGACCCATACGTCAGCCATTTGGGTCGGCGTAGCGAGGATTTCCTGACAGGAATTGCTTCTCCATCATCCGTCAAGGCGGTGCGCCAGCAGAAGGGCCAACGCCGTGAGAACGAAAGTTGCTGCAGTCAGTGGCACGAGGGTCCCGTCAAACGCCTGGCCAACTGGCGCAGCAATCGCAATTGAAGCGATCGTTGCGACAGAGGTGATGATCGATGCGGCAAGCCCGGCCATGTGACCCATTGGCTCCATGGCGATTGCATTGATGTTTCCAAGTGTGAAACCTGCCAGTTGAAAGACCGACGTGCACCAGAGAAATCCAACCGGAAACAGCCATGATGCCGGAAGGACACCGGTGATTATTGCAAGCAGGAAAACTCCGGTGAAGCTGCTGTGAACGAGCAGAGCGACCCGGACCACCTTTCGCATCCCGGCGCGCATCACGATGGCTGCGTTCATCACACTTGCTCCTGCGGCGAGAGCCGCCATCAGTGCGAACCAGAGCGGAAAGGCTGCACCGCGATCGAAGACCTTGTCGAAGACTTGCTGGCTGGACAGCAATGTCGACATCAGCACGGCGAAGATCAAAGACTGGCAGCCGATTGCCAACATGACCTGGCGATTGGAAAACACCTCCAGCAAGCCGTCTATAAGCTCTCGAACGCGAAGTGATCGACGTTCTTCGCGGGCCAGGGTTTCGGGTAGCCGAAGCAACAGCCAGCCGGTCGAGATGATCGAAAACACGGCAAAGGAGACAAAAATCGAGCGCCAGCCGAATCCTTGGGTGAGGAGCCATCCGACCGAAGGGGCGAACACCGGCGCGAGCGTGAACACCAGGATGACGAAACTCAGGATTCGCGCCATTTCGCGACCCAGGAACAAGTCGCGCACGATGGCCATGCTTGCAACGCGCGGCCCCGCCGATCCCACGCCCTGGAGAAACCGGGCGACAAGCAGCACCTCAAGGCTTTGGGTCAGCGCTGACACGATCGCGAAGAAAATGATGATCACGGTTCCCGCAATCGTGATGGTCTGGCGACCAAAGGCATCGCAGAGCGGCCCGGCAACGAGCGTCCCCACGCCAAGCCCGACCATGAACAACGCCACGACAAGCTGTGCACGATTCGGGTCTTGCGGGCTGAGGTCTGCACTGATGTTGGGAAAGGCGGGAAGCATGGCATCCGTCGCAAAGGCGACCGTTGCCGCCATCATGGCGATGATGGCGATGAGTTCCGCACGGGATGCGGTGATCGACGCACGATTGGCCTCTTCCCGGTTGATTCCTGTCACGAAGATGCCTCGGCTTGCTCGGACAATTCATCCATGACCCTGAGCCAGAGGTCCTTTGGCTGGGCACCCTGAACGACATGGCGGTCTGCAACGACGAACGTGGGAACTCCGGTTACACCACGATTCCTTGCATGCGCGTCCCTAGCGCGCATTTCCTTGATATCCGCATCGCTGCCTAGCAACCGTTCGGTCACGGCGCGACCAAGACCGACGGCGTCGGCGATTTCAAGCAGTTCCGAACGGTCTCCAATGTCCCTGCATTCCTCGAAATACGCCTTGAAGAGGCGCGTGACTGTCGCAGTCTGGCACCCTTCCAAACCTGCCCAGTGAATCAGGCGGTGGGCGTCAATCGTGTTCGGTGTTCGCTTGATTCCGTCGAGGTCAAGTTTCAGTCCGTTGGCCTTCGCGGCATCGGCAATTCGGTCGTAGACCTGCTTGGCATTCTCTCGTCCGCCGAATTTCTTGTCGAGATATTTCTCTCGCTCCATGCCGCCGCGTGGCATGTCGGGATTCAACTGAAACGGATGCCATTGAATCTGGAGCGGATGACCCGGGCGCAATTCAAGTGCGTCGTCGAGGTTCTTCTTGCCGATGTAGCACCAAGGGCAAATTGGGTCGCTCAGAATATCGAGCTTGATCATCATTTGCCATCGTTCGCACCCCTTTGCAGCATGTGCAAGAGACTGCACTTCACATGTTTTTTGCGCGAATTGTGGCATTGGACGACGTGGTTTCGACGACCTTTGCACAGAGTCACTTCCCCGGGCTGCAGGATGTGTTCGTTGCATTCCAGGTTGCTGCGTTCGCTGGCAAGGCATGTCGTGCCTGCAGCTTCCAGAATTGGCCGAGGGGTCGCCTGCGGGGTGGACGAGCGAACAGGCGGCACGTTTGGGGATCGAAGATCAAAACTCCTTTCGTGCCGATGCATGCAGCAGACCGCGCCGAATCGCGATGCCGATGTCCAGGAAGGGGCGAGGAGGCAGACGGCAGGCACCGGGAAATGTCATTTGAAGACGGAGAAGTTCGCTGTCATTGCCTTCCAAGAAATCGGCCAGCAGTCGCCCGGCAGCAGCGCCCCGTGTCATTGGGGACACGTCATTGGTCAGAACTGCGTAAAGCCCAGGTGCAAATTCTCCGAAGACAGCACCATTGTTCCAGGTAAACGCCATGGTACCGCCCCAGCTATGGGCAAAGCCAACATCCTTAAGACCTGGCCAACGATTCAGCATTCCTTTGCGGTGCAATTTGCCAATCTCGCAAACTCTCGGTGCAGGGGTCGGTGAGTTCGGGTTGAAGTTGAACAGGTTGCGTACGAACAGGCGATTGTCATTGGTCAATCGGATTGTGGCACCATAATCGGAACTTGCCAGAAGGCCGAACGGCTTTCCTGTCCCCAGCAACGCAAGAGCGTCATCGGCAAGCGGGTTTGTCATGCTGGCATAGGTAGCCATGGGAACGTAGCGGCCCGGTGCGATGCCAAACTGGCGCAGGTAGACACCTGCGGCCAGGACCAGTCGCTCTGAGATCATGCGACCCGCTTCGGTTTCCACTACATATGCGTGCGAGCCCGCTTCGAAACCAACAACCGGCGTCTGCTCGTAAAGGCACACATTCATCGGCAGGTGCCGGGCCAAGCCACGCATGAGTGCGGCAGGATTCACCAGTGCATTTCCGGATGTATAGAGTCCTCGTCTGTAAAAATCCGTTCCGATGCGCTCTTTCATTTCGTCGCGGCTCATCCAGCTTCGGCTGAGACCAAGTTGCTCAAGCGTCGTCGCAATTTGCTCAATGTGCTTCTCCCCGTCGGGTCCCGCAGAACCATAAATTCGGCCAATCTCATGCCACCCACAGTCGATCTGGAACTCACGTACCATACGGCGCAAATCTGAAAGTCCACTCTCCCAAAGCCTGATGTTTCGGCGCAGAATGTCAGTCCGCTTGGGTGGACCGTGCGAATGGACATTCAGGAGAAAGCCCGCATTGCGACCTGATGCGCCGAAACCCGCACGCTCCGCCTCGAGAAGCGCAATCTCGACATCGGGACGGAGCCGACCCAGTTGGTGTGCCACAGCAAGTCCGCAGACACCTGCACCAACGATCACGGTATGAACGCGTCGCTCACCGTTCAGGATGTTGGCAGGTGCGGGTGGTGGCAATGTCTCCCACCATCCGTTTTGGTCTTCGTGTTTTGGGACGATCTTGAGCCTTGGCATTGCTCAATATCCGCGGCTCATGTCAACGACGGGTGCTGGCTCGCCGCCATCCATGGCCATGCGAATCTGAGCGGCGATGAACTCGGCAGCCGAGCGTTCATTGGTCGGCGCTGCTGAATGGGGCGTTACGTAAACGCGCGGATGGCCCCAGTATGGGCTGGCTTCGGGCAGGGGTTCTTCCCGAAAGACGTCAAGCGCGGCACCTTCGATGTTACCGCTTTCCAGTGCGTTCAGGAGATCGGCATCACACAAACTGCTACCGCGGCCACAGTTTATGACGAAACTTCCTCTCGGCATGCGATCAAAGACGGCGGCATCCAGGATGTTGGTCGTCGCATCGGTAAGCGGCAGTAGATTCACCAAAATGTCCGCATCGTGAACAACGGTGTCGAAGGCAGCTTCGCCCGCAAGGCAGCGAACGTCATTGATGGACTTCCGGCTTCGCGCCCATCCGGTTACCGCGAAACCCAGGTCGCGCAGCCGACGGCAGGCGTCCTGTCCCGTTTGCCCCAATCCGAGGACCGAGACACGGCGATCGGCGTTTTTGGGATAGCGGTGGCGCAGCCATCGCCGCTCCGCCTGTTGGCAGGCGTAGCGATCATAGTGACGGTGAAAATGCAGCACCCAGTGAATGACGTGGCAGGACATGTCCAGCACGAGAAGCCGGTCCTGCAATCGCACAATTGGCACATCGGCGGGCCACTCGGGATCAAGCGTGATGTGGGTGACGCCGGCGCCTATCGAGAAAATGTACTTGAGTCCCGGGAGTGTCTTCAGTTGTCCGGGTGGCGGAGCCCAGACCACGGCGAATTCGATCTCTTCGCGATTGCCTGGCATCTCGAATGTACGGATATCGGTTCCGCATCCCGCGGTTTTGAAGGCATCAAGCCAGATTTCTGGTGTTGCATTGCTCCAGTGGAACAGGATGGCCATCTCAGGCAACCTCTGTTGGACCGTGGACTGGCCGACACGCGCGGCCGGCCAGTCGCATGGGCGTCTATTCCGCTGCCATCGCCTCAGCGATCAATGCATCCCAGTCGGCCTGATTGGCCTCGATCCAGTCCCTCGCAATCTGCTCTATCTGGTGTGGCTCTTTCTCGCCGTCGTTCATGCGCAGCATCATGGCGCTGAGATCATTGATCGAGATCCGCAGGCCGTTGAAGAAGGTCATCGCCTTCGGATTGGACTCGGCGAATTCCTTGTTCACGAGGATGAAGTTGTCGTTCGCTCCGAAACCCGGGTTACGCCCGTCGGCCCAAGCCGTGTTCGCGTCTGGATTTCCCGGCAAAGACGAGAACGGCGCGTTCAGGAACACCACGTCCCTGCCTTCCTGCAGAACGCCCATGATCCAGTTCGGTGCCCAGGTGGTGTAGAAGATCGGCTGACCTGCCTTGTACCGCTCGATCGTGTCGGCCATCAGCGCAAAATACTCGCCCTTGTCGTTGTTGACGTGAGCGCGCAATTCGTAGGCATCCAAGTGATGTTCAATCACCTTTTCGCAACCCCAGCCAGGGTTGCAGCCTGTCAGGTTGGCCAGTCCGTCGCCATCGGTGTCGAAGAGCGACTTGACAGCGTCTTCCTTCATTTGCTCAAGTTCGCTGATGCCGTGGGCTTCGGCGGTGCTGACGTCGATGAAGTACCCCTGCATGGCGTTGGTATACATCGGTCCCGCACGTACCAACATCTCATCACCACCGGAATTGTTGTAGAAGTCATTGTGAAGCGGTTTCCAGTGAACCGCCGTGTAGTGCGCGTCTCCCTGACCAATGGCGAGGTGAATTGCAGGATAGTTGCCCGTGAGCATTTCGCCATTTTCGTAGCCAAGCGCAGCAAGGCCATCCTCGATCACTTCATAGATGAGCTGATGGTCGGTGCGGCCTGTGCTGATTGCCGTCACCTCGGCGGCCATCACGGTGCCGGTCAGCATCGCGCCTGAAATGGTGGCAAGCACCAGTCTCTTGCTCAAATTTGTCATGATTCCCTCCTTTGTCAGGTCATTCGTTGGTCAGTGGTTGGCGATTGGAGACTTGCGTTCGGAGCCAGCCGACTGGCCCCTGCTCCCACAATCCGCGGTTGCCGCGGTCGCGACGCGTGAACCCAAGTCCCTGCGTGACGCGGTCGAAGACCACGGCCAGCAGCACGATGCCCAACCCTCCGACGGAGGCTCGGGCGAGATCAAGTTGGCTGATGCCTACCAGCACGAGCCGTCCAAGCCCGGCAACCGAGATCATGGACGCAATGACGCTCATTGCCAGCGACAGCATCACGGTTTGGTTGACCCCGGCCATGATTGTCGGGCGGGCAAGTGGCAGCTCGATGGACCAGAGCCGCTTCAGTGGCGACGCGCCGAATGCATTCGCGGCCTCGACCAGATCGGCGCGCACCTCGCGCAGGCCGAGATTTGTCAGACGCACAAGTGGCGGGGTCGCGAAGAATGCTGTGACGATGATTCCGGGCACATTGCCGATGCCGAACAGAAGAATCACCGGAACGAGATAGGTAAACGACGGAATCGTCTGCATGAAGTCCAGAACCGGGCGGACAATGGCCCAGACCCAGTTGACGCGAGAACAGAGGATTCCAAGCGGCAACCCGACCAATGCGGAAATTGAAACGGCGGTCGTCAGGACAGCCAGGCTGGTCATTGCCGCATCCCATGCACCAATGATGCCGATCGCGGCAAAGGCAAAAAGAGTCAGGATCGCTGTCGTCCGGTTCACGACCTGCCAAACGATTGCGGCGGCAAGGGCCAGCAGCACCGTCTGCGGAGCGCCACGCAATCCGTCTTCGACCAGATCCAGCAGCCATTTAACCGGTGCCTTTATGGCCTGAAAGATGCCGCGATAGTTTGAGGTCAGCCACCGCATGCTGTCATTGGCCCAATCCGAAAGGGGCATGCTGATCGTGGCGAAAGGATCGAGAAGAATTGCCAAGTCCATCAATCAGGCTCCCGTCCTGGAGCGCGGTCTGCCCGCACCCAGAGCCTGCACATAGCGATCCACCGTGATGGCCGTCAGCACGATGCCTAGGCCACCCACGGTTGCGGCGCCAAAATCGAGCCGTCCGATGCCTTCCAGTACGGTTCGGCCCAGCCCCGCCACCGATATCATCGACGCGACGACAGCCATGGAAAGTGACAGGAGGACGGTCTGGTTCAACCCTGCCAGAATGGTTGGCCGTGCCAGCGGTAACTGCGTCCCGAACAGCAACCGCGTCTCGCTGGCGCCAAAGGCCCGCGCAGCTTCGACAAGGTCTTCTCGCACCTCGCGAATTCCAAGATTGGTCAACCGAATAAGAGGCGTGATGGCAAAGAAGCACGTCACGATCACGCCCGGAGTGTCGCCAATCCCGAAAAGCATGACGACGGGTACCAGGTAGACGAAGCTCGGGACTGTCTGCATCAGGTCGAGCATCGGTCGAAGCACCCGAAAGAAACGATCACTGCGTGCAGCCAGCACACCGATGGGCAAACCGACCACCACGCAGATCGAAACTGCGACGATCACGATGGAAAGTGTCGTCATTGCATCATGCCACGCTCCCGACAGCCCGATCAGTGTCAAGCAAACGAACTCGGTCAGTGCCAGCCGCCAGCCAGCCAGCAGCCAGCCGATGATCGACATGCCGGCAATCCCGGCAAGCGGCGGGACCGCCTCAAGGCAGTCCCGCACGAATTCCAGAAACCTCTGCACCGGAACCTTGGCCGACAGCAAAGTGCCGCGGCTGTGCCCTACGAACCAATCCAGCGTGCGCTCGGCCCAGAATCCGAACGGTATCGTGAAGTGGTCGAAGGGATTGAGGAGCAGGTCCAACCCTTCACCTCCTGGCCAGATCACGGCCGACCGCAGCGAGGATCTCAGGTCGATCAATCCGGCCGATCAAGTCGGCTCCGTCCCTGACGGCAAGGTGATCGACGCCGTTTGCGAGTTGTTCGATCAGTACCGGCAGCGGCGTGTCAGGACCAATGGTTGGTGCGTCCGAAGCCACTTCTCCGGCGACCGCGATTTCAGAAGCTGAGAGGTACTTCAAAGTCGATATCGAGCTGACGAACCGCGCCACGTATTCGGTTTCGGGGTACAACACGATGGTCTCCGGAGTGCCGACCTGATCGATCCTTCCGTCCTTCATGATTGCGATCCGTTGACCCACCCGCATTGCCTCATCCAGATCGTGAGTAACGAACAGCGTCGTCTTGTGTGCCTTCTCGGAGAGTGCGAGGAACTCGTCCTGCAATTCGCGCCTAATCAGCGGGTCGAGCGCACTGAACGGTTCGTCCATCAGCAGTATGTCGGGGTCGGCGGCGAGTGCGCGAGCCAAGCCGACCCGCTGCTGCATGCCTCCCGACAATTCGTCCGGATACCGGTCCCCCCATCCGTCAAGGCCCACCTTTTCCAGCGCCTCCTCAGCGGAGTCCCGGCAGGCTTTCCTGTCGGTTCTCTGAACCTCCAGCCCGAAGGCGACATTGTCGGCAATCGTCTTGTGCGGCCAGAGAGCCATATGTTGGAAGACCATGCCAATTTTGTGTGCCCGCAGTGCACGCAATTCACCCTTGGAAAGAGACATCACATCCTGGCCGTTGACCAGGACCGATCCGGCAGTTGGCTCGATGAGTCGATTGACGTGCCGCAGTATCGTGGACTTGCCGGAACCCGACAGACCCATGATGCAGAAAATTTCACCCTTGGCGACGGAGAAGGTTGCGTCCGCCACGCCGATGACGCAACCGAACTCCTCAAGAATCGCATCCTTGTCGACCCTGCCAGCGCGTGCCGCAGCAAGCACTTCCAAGTGGCGTTGCCCGAAGATCTTCCAGAGATTTCGGCATTCAATGGCGTGTGCATCGGGCGAATGATCGTCCATGTATCCCAAATCTGGATTGGTCGCGGCAGCAGTCTTGCACAAATCCGACCCCTTCCATATTGAAAAAATCTGACCCGGAGCGTAACCTGAAGTTACGCGTTGTCCAATTCGGACTCACGCGCACTGCGTTGGATTGGAGCAAAGTCTGGCACAAGGCTTCCAAAGACTCCCGCCTGCCAAATCGCTGATTGCGTTCGAGGCGGCGTCGCGAAACCTCAGTTTCACCGAGGCCGCCAAGGAACTCAATGTCACACGCGTGGCGGTATCGCGTCAGGTCCGTCAACTGGAGCATTTCCTGGGTGTCGAGTTGTTCTCCAGAGGCCGGAGCAGCATCACGCTGACCCGTGTCGGACGTCATCTGGCGCGTACGGTTCACGACGGACTCCGTTCGATCGTCGACGAGATCGAATCCATCGAGAACACCAGGGAAGACAGACTGATCACCATCGCCACGACATCAGGGGTCTCGACTTACTGGTTGATGCCGGTCATCGGCCGCTACAGGCAAATCGATCCAAGGGCCGACTTTCGACTTCTGGTATCCCATGACTTGGTGAATTTGGTGCAGCAAGACGTGGACCTCGCGATTCGATACGGAACCGGAAACTGGACCGCAACCACCAGCGTCCTGCTCCAGCGCCAGCAGATCCTGCCGTTGTGCAGCCAGGCATTCCACAGCAGACATGGACCGTTCCGGACGATTGAAGAACTGGCCGGGGTGCCTCTTCTGGAGTTCGAGTCCGCCTTTGATCCCTCTTCGATCTGGACCAACTACTTCCGCGACAAGGGGAGCGTGATTGGCAGCCGGATCCGAATGAGCTTCTACGATTCCTATATCAATTTCGTGCAGGCAGTTCTCGACGGTCAGGGAATAGGCCTCTTGGGAGCGCCACTGATGCAGCAATTCATCGAGAGCAGCGTTCTGGTACCCGCCATCAAAATCGAGGCGCTACCGCAACACGGCTACTACCTGTGCCAACCCGAAGGAGCTTCCCCGTCGCGAACTGTGTCCAGATTTCGCGATTGGTTGCGTACCGAACTCAGCCATGGCGCGGAGCAGGTCCAGGCAGAATCGCCTCCGCACGACTCGGCGTAATCTCAAGTTTCGCGTCCGGGAAAGAATTTGTGAGATTGTGCGGACGACCACGCTAGCTGATAGTCTGCCGCAAGGAGCTAGCCCGTGGAAGTACATGCAAGATCCGTTCGGGACACGCGCCGAAAGCGCGCGGGAGGTGCGGCAAGGCGCCGTTTGGCGAGACTGAATGCGCCAATCGTCTTTCCATCTGCAACCCAGCGCAACATTCCGACCTATGACGTGCTGCACGTCGATGGCCTCGAAGCGATCGACGATCATGCCCTGCGGATCCTCGAAACCATTGGCATAGAATTTCGCGATGATGCGTCCGCCGCCATCTGGCGAGATGCCGGCGCGGATGTGGTCGGCCACCGTATCCGTATATCGCGTGATCTGATCCGCAAGCTGATTGCCACGATTCCCGAAGAGTTCGCCTATCACGCCCGGAACCCTCAACGCACGGTTCAGGTGGGTGGAAGCAACATGATTTTCGGTCCGGCCTACGGCACGCCCAACCTGATAGATCTTGACGGTGTACGTCGTCAGGCTACGGCTGCGGACATGGCGATGTTGATGCGGCTGCATCATGTCAACCCTGCACTGCAATACAATGGCGGATATACTCTGGAACCGATGGATGTCTCGGTGCCGCACCGCCACCTGCACATGCTTGAGCAGAGTTTCCTGAACACCGACAAGCCCGTCATGGGATCGCCACAATCGCATTTCCAGGCCCGTGACAGCATTGAGATGGCGCGGATCGTGTTCGGTGCTGACAAACTGGATGAAGAAGTGGTGATGAGCGCGATCTTCAACTGCAACTCACCGCTTGTTTGGGACAAGTCGCAACTCGACGCCGTCCGGGTCTATGCCGCAGAGGGACAGGCGCTCCTGATGTCGCCCTTCGTGCTCTACGGCGCATCGACCCCGGTGCATGCACTTGCGGCCACGGCACAGATCATTGCCGAGGTCTTGGCAGGGATCGCTTTCACCCAGATCATCCGTCCTGGCTGTCGCGCAGTGATGGGCGTAGCGCCCATGGGGGTTTACATGAAGAGCGGCGCACCAGTCTTCGGGTCGCCCGAAGTTTCTCTGTTCATGTACATATTTGGCCAAATGGCTCGTTACTATGGTGTGCCATGGCGCACAAACGGGGCCAAGTCAGGTTCGAAGCAGGACGATCTGTACGCTGGCTATGATTCGATACTCAAGGTCTACCCGGCAATCCTTGGAGGCTGCAATCTCCTGACTCATTGTGGAGGCACCATTGAAGGCTCCTTATGCATCTCGATGGGCAAGCTCGCCGCCGATGCGCAACAGATCTTGAGCTTTCAGACCTTTCTGAATGGTGTGTCATTCGAAGATATGGAAACCGCTCTTGACGGACTCGCGAAAGTTGGACCCGGCGGACACTTCTTTGACGAGGACTATACACGAGAGCATCTGCCATTCCTTGACGAAGTGCAGGACAATGAACGCTACGAGAGCTGGTTGGCCGGTGGTTCCAGAACAGTCAGCGAGCGAGGCAACGAATGGTGCCGTAAGATGCTGAAGCGTTATGAAGACGACCCACCAGCGCTGGACAAGAGCATTCGTGAAGCCCTGCGTGCCTATGTAGTCCGTCGGGAGACCGAGATTCCAGAATCTCTGACGTGATCGCCAATTCGACGCAATCCGACGCTATCTCCATGCGGCAGGATGCGCATTGCAAAAAGTGCCGCCGCGGAAAGCAATGCGGCGGGAAAGAGCGTCGGCGTCCAGGGTGCAAAAAGTTGCCCGATTCCGGGATTGATTATGGACTGTTGCTGCATGTTGCGCACCACGTTTCGCAACTGTCCGCATGATGAAAGGGCATTTCATGCTTATGCAGATTCAGTTGCGCGACTCAACGAATGAACTTCGTCGCGCCAAGCGCCCAGCAGCGAGAAAGCTCAGTGCCGACAAAATCGCCGCCATCCCGAGACATCCCGCAACACCCCACAACTGATGGCAAAGGCCAGAAAGAAACGTGCCGACGAGGCGGCCCACGGCGTTCGACATGTAGTAGAATCCAACATCCATGGTGACCCGCTCGCTCTTGGCAAACGCGAGGATCAGGTAGGAATGCAGGGCCGAGTTCAATGCAAAAGCGACCCCGAACACAAGCAGCCCAGCAACGATGATCGCGGCAAGGCCAGGAACATCAAGGATTGCGGCAAGGGACAGAAATGCGAGGATCGCTGTCAGCACCGCAACCCAACGGTGGTTGGAGCGTATCGTCTGCTGCAATGAACCGGTCTGTCGCGTCAAAAGCCTGGGGGCAGACGCCTGGAAGGCTCCGTACAAGATGATCCAACCTGACATGAAAATGCCGATGAGGAAGAATGCCTGGCGTGCGCTGTCCTGCGTGCCGTCCGACAGGACCCCGTAAAAGAAGATCGGAATGCCGACGACGAACCACGTGTCTCGCGCGCCAAAGAGAAACACCCGCGCCAGCGAGAGATCCAGGATGTCTGAGTCCTTTGGCAGGACGGCGGACACCTTGACGTCCTTTTTCCCTCCGGGCAGCCCGGAAGGCATGAAACAGGCCACTGCCATCAGGATGGTGCCCAGAATGACGGCCATCGAGATGACTGACACGGTGAATCCGGCAATGGCCAGAAGGGCTGCGCCGACTAAGAAGCCAAGTCCCTTGATGGCGTTCTTTGAACCCGTCAGGAGCGCAACCCAGCGGAACAGCGTGCCTCCTGCGCCTGGAGCCAGGAGCTTCACGGCGCTCTTCGAGGACATCTTTGCAAGATCCTTGGCGACACCTGAAGCGCCCTGAACCGCCATTACGTAGATGACACTGAGGGTCATGGCCCAGGCTGGATCAAGTGCGGTCAAGGCGAGAAGGGCGGCAACCTGGATGCCGAGGCCGGCATAGAGGGTTGAAGTCACACCGAACCGGCTCGCGAGTCAGCCCGCCGACAGGTTTGTCGCAACTCCCATGACCTCGTAGAGCAGGAAGAGATAGGCGAGTTGTAGCGGCGAAAACCCCAGCGTGTGAAAATGCAGGAGAACCAGCATCCTTAGCGCGCCGTCGGTCAGCATGAATGCCCAGTATGCCGCAGTGACGGCGACGTATGCCCTGAGCCCTTAAATTTCGCTCACTGAATTCCGGCCGCAACCATGGCGGCTATGTCGGCCATGCGACAGACATAGCCCCATTCATTGTCATACCACGCAAAGATCTTCACCTGGGTTCCGTTGATCACCATGGTCGAAGGCCCGTCAACGATGGACGAGCGCGGATCATTCAGGAAGTCGCATGATACAAGGGGGCGCTCCTCGTAACCGAGGATACCTTTCAGGTCGCTTGTGGCCGATTCGGCGAAGAGAGCATTCACCTCTTCGACGTATGTTTCGCGCGCCATCTCGAACACCGAATCGACGAGCGATGCATTCAGAAGCGGGACCCGGACTGCGTGACCGTTCAAGCGTCCTTCAAGCTCGGGGTAAATTAGCGTGATTGCCGTTGTCGACCCCGTTGACGTGGGGATCAGGGAATTCAGGGCGGAACGTGCGCGCCGGGGATCTTTGTGCACCTTGTCGACGATGTTCTGGGTATTGGTCGCATCATGTATTATCGTTATAGAACCGTATTTTATTCTAATTTTTTCATGTAACACCTTGACTATCGGTGCAAGGCAGTTCGTGGTGCAGGACGCGGCAGTGACAATGTCGTGGACGTGAGGATCGTACAGGTCGTGATTGGCACCATAGACAAGGTTCAGGATGCCCTTGTCCTTCGCTGGTGCCGAAACGACGACCTTCCGAACGCCGGCATCCAGATAGGGTTGCAGCTTTGCTGCGGACTTGTGGACGCCGGTGCAGTCGATGACCAGATCGATGCCGAGTTCTTGAAGGGGCAGGTCACGAATTTCCTTCGCCTGCGTGAACCGCATGGCATGTCCTGAAACCGAAAGATGATCGCCCCTTGCCTCGATGCCAAGGTCCCGGCGGCCATGAACCGTGTCGAATTCCAGCAGCATGGCATGCTGCATGATATCCGCGAAGGGCTTGTTCAGCAGGGCGACCTCGCTGCCACGCTCCTCGTCAAAGAAGCGTCGGAGCAGCAGTTTGCCCATTCGGCCGAGGCCGTTGACCGCGATGCGTGCCATGTCTGCACCCTAGTCGCCGAGAGCCTTCTTGCTCAGGGCGCGGGCAGCGGCAAGTGAAGGTTTTGCGACACGGAAAGCGTTCAGGCTTTCCACGCTCGCACCGACGTGTTGGAAAAGACGCCTACGACAGCGCGTTGCCTACAGCGCTCGCACCTGCCGACAAGTCGCTTCCAATGCCCTCAAACGTATTGCACGCGGCAAGTCCCAGCAAAAGCATCGTAAGCAGCAAGATCTTTCGCATTTCGTCACTCCTCATACCACCAGACATCAGGCTGGAAACCGATCCAGTCCCCATACATCGGCAGCCTGTCCGGATATCGCAGCTGCCTTGCATGTGCGATCCGTGAAACAGGTAAATGCCAGATTGGAATTACATAGCGCCCTGTTGTCAGGACCCTGTCAAGGGCCTTTGTTGCGGCGACGAAGTCGTTCTTGCTCCTGGACGTCAAGAGCCGCTCGATCATGGCCTCGACTGCAGCACTCCGGACCCCCATCCAGTTCCGGCTCCCCTCGGTATCCGCTGCTTCAGAGCTCCAGTAGAGGTTCTGCTCGTTCCCGGGGGAG
>JAJDVJ010000156.1 GCA_022826205.1 Silicimonas sp.
GAAAATGGAAAAGTCGCGGCCTGCACGGCGAATTTTCGCGGATTCCGCCTGATCAGGGGCCCTCGACGGATCCGGCCTCGAAAATATCGTGTGATTTCAGCGTACTGGAAAATCGTCATCCGCCATACAGAAATCGCACCCACCTGTCCCGCCCCCTGCACGTTCGACCGTTTTGACTGGGTACGCACGACTGTCGCCCTGAGTCCCAAGTCGCGGCGTTTGCGGAGGCCAGGTAGCGGGTGATTTCGGTGGACACCAAGAAGAAGGAACTGGCGGAGGATTTCAAGAATTCAGGCCGTGAGTGGCGTCCGAAAGGCTCCCCCGAGGAGGTCCGCGTGCATGACTTTGCGGACAAGGAGCTTGGCAAGGCGATCCCCTAAGGGGTCTATGACGTGATCAACGATGTCGGCTGGGTCAATGTGGTGATCAGTTCCGACTTCGCGGCACGACGCTGTGCATTGGCGAAGACGCCGATAGCATGGATTCGTTACCTTTGGTAACCGGCGTCGGGGACTGGCGCAGTTGGACGGCGAGAGGTGTATGCAGTTGCCGTCAGGGACACCACGCAAGCCAGTTGGCGATCAGTCGCAAACCTGCGGCTTGGCTTTTCTCCGGATGGAACTGGGTGCCGATCATCGTGTCCCGCGCGACGATCGCCGTGATTTCGCCCCCGTAGTCGCAATGGGCAATTCGTTCGGCGGGTTCGGCCATTTCGATTTGGTAGGAATGGACGAAATAAGCGTGTTGGCCACTCGCAATGCCGTCAAGAACGGGGTGGGAGCGATCGACGACCAGCTCGTTCCATCCCATGTGCGGCACTTTCAGGGCGCCGTCCTCCGGTTCGATCCTGCTGACTTCACCGTTGATCCAGCCAAGGCCGTCCATTTCCTCGTATTCGTGCCCCCTGCGCGCCATGAGCTGCATCCCCACGCAAATGCCCAGGAAAGGACGCCCGCTGACTTCAACTGCCTCGACAAGTGCCTCGAAGATGCCGCGTTCCTCGCGGAGCGCACGCATGCACGCCGGAAACGCGCCATCTCCCGGCAGCACGATCCGGTCGGCGCGGGCGATCTCCTCGGCTTGGGAGGTGACAATGACCTCTCCGGCCTGCGTCTCGGCGGCCATTCGCTGGAACGCCTTTTCCGCCGAATGAAGGTTGCCCGCGCCGTAGTCTATGAGAACGGTCAGCATCGCCTCAGAGGGCGCCCTTCGTCGAAGGAACTTCGTCAAGCTTGCGTGGGTCGGTTTCGACCGCGTTGCGAAGTGCACGTGCAACGGACTTGAAGGTGGCCTCAGCGATGTGGTGGCTGTTCAATCCATGCAGCATGTCCACGTGGAGCGTGATGCCTCCATGCGTGCTGAGCGCCTGGAAAAACTCTCGCACGAGTTCCGTGTCGAAGCTGCCGATCTTCGGGGTCGGCATCTCGACGTTCCAAACCAGGTAGGGGCGGCTGGACAGGTCGAGCGCGCACCGCACGAGCGCATCGTCCATTGGCAGGAGGCAGCTGCCGTAACGGCGTATGCCGCGCTTGTCCACGAGAGAGTGCGCAAGCGCCTGGCCAAGGGCAATGCCGGTGTCCTCGACCGTGTGGTGATCATCGATATGCAAGTCGCCCGAGACGCGGGTCGTGATGTCGATCAGCGAGTGCCGGGCAAGCTGGTCGAGCATGTGATCAAAGAACCCGACGCCGGTCTTGTTGTCGAACGCGCCCGAACCGTCGAGATTTACCGCTGCGGATACGTCGGTCTCCGCCGTCTTTCGCTTGACCTTGGCCTTGCGCATGTTCTTTCGCTCCTCGCATCAGTCCATGCACCTGCAAAGTGGCGGCTGCATGAACGGCGACGCTTATAGGCCGGGCCACGCACAGCGGGAAGGGCAAACGACGCGGCAGCGAGAAACCGACAGGACACGCGCGTATTTTCCAACGTTCCGGCTGGAGGATGCAGGTCGCAACATCGAGCAGCGCTGGCGGGCCAGCAGATTGCGCCGCTGAAGCGAACGTCAAGGAGCCGCGACCAGCGCAATGAGGATGCGGCAACCGTTGCGAGCGCTATGCGGACCAGGCCGCGCCTCAGCGTCGGTTCATGCGATTCTCGATCAGGTCGTCGACGACTTCGGGCTCGGCAAGGGTCGACGTGTCGCCGAGCGCGCCATAGTCGTTTTCGGCAATCTTCCTGAGAATCCGGCGCATGATCTTGCCGGACCGGGTCTTCGGTAGCCCCGGAGCCCACTGAATGAGGTCCGGCTTGGCAATCGGGCCGATTTCCGAACGTACCCAGGTCTCAAGCTCCTTGCGCAGTTCCTCGGAGGGCTCTTCTCCGCTCATGAGCGTCACGTAGGCATAGATGCCTTGGCCCTTGATTTGATGCGGATAGCCGACGACGGCGGCTTCCGCGACCTTCGCGTGGGCGACAAGGGCGCTTTCAACTTCGGCGGTGCCCATGCGGTGGCCCGAGACGTTGATCACGTCGTCGACGCGTCCCGTGATCCAGTAGTAGCCGTCCGCGTCCCTGCGGCATCCGTCCCCGGAGAAGTAGTAGTTCTTGTAGTCCGAGAAATATGTCTTCTCGAAGCGCTCGTGGTCACCCCAGACGGTGCGCATCTGCCCCGGCCAGCTGTCCTTGATGCAAAGCACGCCTTCCGACTCCAAGCTGTTGATCTCCTTGCCGGATTGCGGCTCAAGGATAACAGGCTGCACGCCGAAGAAGGGCAGGGTGGCGGAGCCTGGCTTGGTAGACGTGGCGCCCGGCAGAGGCGTCAGCATGTGGCCGCCGGTCTCGGTTTGCCACCACGTATCCACGATCGGAACATTCTCCTTGCCGACGACCTTGTGATACCAGTCCCAGGCTTCGGGATTGATGGGCTCCCCGACGGTTCCAAGCACCCTGAGCGACGAAAGGTCGTATTTCTCCACGAATTCCGGTCCCTTGCCCATCAGCGCACGGATGGCAGTGGGCGCGGTGTAAAACTGGGTGACCTTGTGTTCCTCGCAGACCGCCCAGAAGCGTCCCGCGTCAGGGTAGGTCGGGACACCCTCGAACATCAGCGTTGTCGCGCCGTTCGCCAGAGGTCCGTAGACGATGTAGCTGTGGCCAGTGACCCATCCCACGTCGGCGGTGCACCAGAAGATGTCACTGTCATGATAGTCGAAGACGTACTGGTGGGTCATCGAGGCATAGAGAAGGTAGCCGCCCGTGCAGTGCACGACGCCCTTCGGGGCACCGGTGGAACCGGACGTGTAAAGGACGAACAGGGGATCCTCGGCATTCATCTCCTCTGGCGGGCAGTCGTCGGAAACGTCTGCCGCAAGTTCATGCAGCCAATGATCGCGCCCGTCCTGCATGGCGATGTCGCCGCCAGTACGGCGGACCACTAGCATCCTGGCATCGATCTCGATCTTCTCGAACGCCTTGTCCGCATTGGCCTTCAGCGGTGTGTTCCGTCCTCCACGCGGCGCCTCGTCGGCGGTCACGATCACGCCCGCTTCGCACTGGTTCACGCGTGCCGCCAAGGCATCGGGAGAAAACCCGCCGAACACGACCGAGTGGATCGCTCCGATCCGGGCGCATGCCAGCATGGCATAAGCCGCTTCAGGGATCATCGGCATGTACAGCACCACCCGGTCACCTTTTGAGACCCCGAGTCTCTTCAGGACGTTTGCAAAACGGCAGACTTCCCCGTGCAGCTCGCGATACGTGATGAAGAGGGACGGTGCCTCCGGATCATCAGGCTCCCAGACAATCGCGGTCTGGTCTCCGCGTTCGGCAAGGTGGCGGTCGATGCAGTTGGCTGCAACGTTGAGCGTTCCGTCCTCGAACCAGCGTATGTCGATCTCGCCGGGCGCGAATGACGTGTTCTTGACCTTCGAAAAGGGTTTGATCCAGTCCAGCCGCTTTCCGTGTTCGGCCCAAAACGCTTCGGGGTCTTCGATCGAGGCCTGGTACATCGCCTCGTATGTCCCTTTGTCAGCGTGGGCGGCCGCAGCCATTTCCGCATCCGGCCAGTACATCCCGTCACGCTGCTTGAGCATTTCCTCTTCCTCCGTTCTTGCGTCCGGGGCCCGGACTTCGGTCAGATCGCCAGGTATTTTGCGCGAAGTGCCTCGTCGTCCAGAACGCGCCGTGCGCTGTCGTCATAGACGACCTTGCCAGTGTCCAAGATTACCGCTCGGTCGGCAAGCTTGAGAGCTGCAACTGCGTTCTGTTCCACGATGATCGTCGTAATGCCCTGGTCGCGGATGACGCTCAGTGTCTTTGCGATTTCCTGGACAATGACCGGGGCAAGGCCTTCGTAAGGTTCGTCCAAGAGCAGCACCTTGATGTCCCTGGCCAGCGCACGGGCGATGGAAAGCATCTGCTGCTCTCCGCCAGAGAGGGTGGAGCCGTCCTGGTTGCGCCGCTCGCCCAAGCGCGGAAAGAGCTCGTAGACCCTCTCAAGCGACCAGCCGATTGGCGGCGCGATCTGCGCCAGTTTCAGGTTTTGCTCCACGCTCAGGCCGGGAATGATCCGGCGATCTTCGGGAACGAGCGCGATTCCGCTCTGTGCCGCCTCGTGGCTCGCAACGAAGTGAAGCGGCTTGTGGTCAAGCCAGATCTCGCCGTGGCGCAGTTCCGGATTGTCCATGCGCGCGATCGTGCGCAGCGTCGATGTCTTGCCCGCGCCGTTTCGCCCGAGAAGGGCCAGGATCTCGCCTTCGTGGACGTTAAACGTCACGTCCTGGACGATGTAGCTTTCGCCGTAGAAGCTCTCGATGTTCCAGACGCTCAGGTAGGCCGGCGCCGTCGAGGCGTGGTTGGCGTGCCTGTTGAATGATTGGTCTTCGGGCATTTTTTCGTCTCCCTCCCGGACGGCTTTGGCGTGTCATTGGCGGCAATCGGCGCTGGCAACCGCGACCCTAGATTTGGCTTTCTCCCAGATAGGCTTCCTGCACCTTCGGGTTGCCCTTGATGTTGTCCGGCGTGTCCTCGACCAGAGGCGTGCCTTGCGCCAGGACCGTGATCCGTTCCGCAAGGCTGAACACGACATGCATGTCATGCTCGATGATTACCATGGTGATGTCACGCTTGCTGTTGATCTCCTTGAGGAGGTCGATCGTGTTGTTGGTGTCGGCGCGTGCCATGCCAGCCGTCGGCTCGTCGAGCAAAAGGAGGCGCGGCTCCTGCACAAGGCACATGGCCATTTCGAGCCGGCGCTTGTCGCCGCGGCTGAGCGACGCGGCGTGCGCGTCCCGCTGGTCCGCCATGCTGACATCCGCTAGGATTGCGTCGGACTTGTCGATGAGTTCCGCTTCATTGGCGAATTGCTCGAAGGCGTGCATCCGGAATGCCCCGTCGCGCTTGGCGAAACAGGGGATCATGATGTTCTCCAGGACCGTGAGATCGCCGAAGATCTCAGGTGTCTGGAATACGCGGCTGATGCCCATCTGGTTGATCTCGTGCGGTTTGCGCCCGAGCACCGACCGGTTGTCGAACATGACCGAGCCGGAGTCCGGCATGAGCTTTCCAACGAGGCAGTTGAGCAATGTCGACTTTCCGGCCCCGTTCGGGCCAATGATGGCGTGGACCGTGCTTTCTTGCACGGTGAGGTTCACGTCCGACAATGCGGCGAGGCCTCCAAAGCGCTTGTTGACACCCTTGACTTCAAGAATTGCCATTTTCGTACATCCTCATTCCGCAGAGACATTCGCCGCGTCGGCAGCCTTGTCACGATTCATCAGACGGCGGGCGATACGCGCGATGCGCTGCCCGCCTTCAACCAGTCCGCCAGGAAGGAAAATGACCACGAGCATGAAGAGAATGCCCAGCGTCAGGTGCCAGCCCTTGCCGATGAACGGGTGGACGATGGCGACGAGGAAGTCCTCGATGCCGTCCGGCAGGAACGTGAACCACTGGTGAAGGACCTGATCATTTATCTTCGAGAAGATGTTCTCGAAATACTTGATGAAGCCTGCTCCGAGCACCGGGCCGATCAGCGTCCCGGTGCCGCCGAGAATGGTCATCAGCACGACTTCTCCGCTTGCGGTCCACTGCATCCTTTCGGCACCGGCCAGGGGGTCGGTTACCGCGAGGAGGCCGCCGGCCAGGCCGGCATACATGCCCGAGACAACGAAGGCTGCGAGCATGTAGGGCCGTGAATTCAGCCCCGTGTAGTTCAGCCGCTGCTGATTCGACTTTATCGCCCGCAGCATCATTCCGAACGGCGACCGAAAGAGCCTGATCGCGAAGTAGAAGGACGCGATCATCATGAGCGCACAGAAATAGTAGGCCACGTTGAACTGGAATTCCCAAGGTCCGACTCCGAGCTTGTAGGTCGAGCCCATGGACAGCCCGAAGATGTGCGGGAAGTTCGGCAGGCTTTCGCGATGGAAGAGCTGCAGGTCGTTCGCGTAAATCTGCAGGCCGGTTTCCCCGTTCGTCAGGTTGAACTTCGGGTTCGAAAGCACAGAGTAGGCGAGCGCAAAGCTCATCTGTGCAAAGGCAAGCGTCAGGATCGAGAAGTAGATCCCTGAGCGCCGGAGCGACACGTAGCCGATCAGGATCGCGAAGATGCCCGAGACGATCACTGCCAGGATCAATGCCGGTATCACGTTGTAGGTGAAGAGCTTGTAGATCCAGACCGCGGAGTACGAGCCGACCCCGAGAAACGCGGCGTGACCGAAGGAAAGGTAGCCGGTCAGGCCGAACAGGATGTTGAACCCGATGGCGAAGATGCCGAAGACGACGAACTTCTCCATCAGATCCGGATAGCCGGCGTTGAACTGCGCCAGCGTGCTCTCGGTCGGAAACGGATTGAGCAGGAACGGCGCCAAGATCGTGAGGATGATTATGACGACGAACAGCGTTGTATCGTTCTTGTTGAGACCCAGCATGTTCTTACTCCTCCATCACGCCTTTGCGGCCCATGAGCCCGCGCGGGCGGGTCAAGAGCACGATGATCGCGACCACGTAGATGATCACCTGGTTGATGCCCGGGATGGTCGTCGTGGCCCAAGTTGTCGAGGCGAAGCTCTCCAGGATGCCGAGCAGGAACCCTGCAAGGACGGCACCCGGAAGCGATCCCATGCCGCCCACGACCACAACGACGAAGCTGAGGACCAGGAAATCCATGCCCATGTGGTAGTTTGGTGGGGCGATCGGGGTGTACATCACGCCCGCAAGCCCTGCGACCGCGGCGGCGATGCCGAACATCATTGTGAAGCGCTTGTCGATGTTGATCCCGAGCATGCTCACAGTCTCACGGTCAGCCATGCCCGCGCGCACCACCATTCCGAAGGTCGTGAACTGAAGGAAGGCAAAGACGGCGCCGATGATCGACATGGCGAACACGAAATAGATCATTCTCCAGTATGGATAGATGACGGCGTTCGGGTCGAAGCCGAGCAGCACGCCGAAATCGAAGGCGCCCGTCAGAGAGGAAGGAGCGGGGGTCGGGATCGGGTTGGCGCCGTAGAAGTACTTGATGACTTCCTGCAAGACGATCGCCAGGCCAAAGGTCACCAGGATCTGGTCGGCATGTGGGCGCTTGTAGAAGTGCTTGATCAGGCCGCGCTCCATGATGACGCCGACGGCGATCATGACCGGAATGGCGAAGAGGATCGCCAACGGCACTGACCAGTCTATGATCGCGCCGCCCGTTTCGGGGCCGAACCAGTTCTCCAGATACGGAGTCTTCACTTTCAGCGGGTTTCCGAGAAAGTCCTTCTGCGTTTCGTCAATCGTCTCGTAGCTCAGGTTCAGCAGGCCCTGGATGAACACTGCGCAGAACGCGCCGATCATGAACAGGGCCCCGTGCGCGAAGTTGACGACGCCGAGCGTGCCGAAGATGAGCGTCAGGCCGAGCGCGATCAGGGCGTATGCCGATCCCTTGTCGAGCCCGTTCAGGATTTGCAGGAGTAAGGCGTCCACTGTTCTGTCTCCCGGTTGTCCGATTTGAGAGTGGCGTGCCCCTTGGTAAGGGAAGCGCCGTTTCTTGTCACCTTCAAGAGGGTTGCGAAGGCGCCGGGGGCGCCTCCGCAGACTTTGTGCCGTTATGCGCCGGCGTTGCAGCTGCCGAGGCTGGCTTCCGCGCCACCGAACATCGGGTGGTCTGCAGGATACTCGACCTGCGCGCGCGGAGTGACTTCCACGACCTCGAGAACGTCAAATTCGGAGGTCGGGTTCTCCTTGCCCTGCACGACAAGCACGTCCTTGAAGCACTGGTGGTCGTCGGCGCGGTAGAGCGTCGGACCATTGCCAAGGCCGTCGAACTCGAAGCCTTCAAGGGCTTCTACAACGGCGCAGGGGTTGAAGCTGCCGGCCCTGTTCACGGCATCTGCGTAGAGCAGGGTCTGCACGTAGCAGGTTTGGGCGGCCTGGCTCGGCGGGAAGCCGTACTTGGTGCCGAACGACCGCACGAACGCCTTCGATCCGTCATCAGGCAGCGACCAGTGCCAGTTTGTGGAGCCGAGAATGCCCTTGACGTTCTCGCCGGCGCCACGTGCCATCAGGCGCGAGTAGAGCGGCACGACGATCTCGAAGTTCTTGCCGTTCACTTCCTTGTCGCGCAGACCGAACTGAACGGCGTTGGTGAGCGAGTTCACCATGTTGCCGCCGTAGTGGTTCAGGACCAGGACATCGGCGCCGGAGTTCAGGACTGGCGCGATGTAGGCGGAGAAGTCAGTGGATGCCAGCGGGGTCATCACGTTATTGATGGTTTCCCAGCCAAGCGCTTCAGTCGAGTTGGCGATTGATTCCTGTTGCGTCCAGCCCCAGGTGTAGTCCGCCGTCAGGTGATAGGCCTTGCGGTCGGTGCCATAGCGATTGGCAAGCACCGGCGCCAGGGCGGCGCCCGACATGTACCCGTTGAAGAAGTGGCGAAATCCGTTCGCCTTCCGATCCTTTCCGGTCGTGTCGTTCGAGTGCGTGAGGCCTGCCATGAAGATGATGCCCGCCTCTTGGCAGAGGCCCTGCACCGCTACGGCAACGCTCGATGAGGAGCCGCCGGTAATCATGACGGCGCCGTCCTTTTCGATCATCGACTTGGCTGACGCGCGGGCGGCATCGCCCTTGGTCTGCGTATCACCCGTGGCATATTCGACCTTCTTGCCGAGGATGCCAGTGCCGTCGAGTGTCTTCGACGAAAAGGTGTTGATCATGCCGCCGTCGCCACCACCGTTCAGGTGCTCGACAGCAAGCTCATAGGCGCGCAGCTCGTCCGCGCCCTCGTCCGCATACGGACCGGTCTGCGGCACGTTGAAGCCGAGAGTGACCGCACCGCCCTGCGGCTCGTTCGTGAAAGACCAGGCCGTGCCTGCAAAGACGGTTGGCGTTGCCAGCCCGGCGACACCGGCCTTCATCATGCTGCGGCGGGTAAGTTCGATTTTTGACATGGGTGTCCTCCCGTGTGGATGGAATGCCGACCGGACTGACGTGCGAACCCGCACAGTGATCGGCGTTTACAGAGTGTCATCATCATCGGGCATGAATTGAAAATGGTGCAACAATTCCATGAAACAAAAAAACAATCTTGCAAATTGATGGACAAAGACAATCGGACGGTTGTAAATTAGTTTTCGCGCGGTTGCAAAACCGGCCAGAAGGAAAGGGAGGTCTCCATGAGCCCTTCGCTGCTTGCAGGCACGCGGATTCGCAACAGCCGGATGGCGCTGGGAATGAAACAGGCCGAGTTGGCAAGGGCATGCGGGATTTCGGCGAGCTATCTCAATCTCATCGAACACAACCGCCGCAGAATCGGTGGTTCCCTGCTCTTGAGAATTGCCGAAGCGCTCGGCGCCGATCCGTCTGCCATCGGCGAAGGGGTGGAGTCAGCGCTCTTGGCATCGCTGGATTCGGCTGCCGACAAGCACAGCGAGGTGGTGGCGGAGCGTGACAGGGCCGACGAGCTCGCCAGTCGCTTCCCTGGCTGGGCAAAGTTGATCGAGGTGCAGTTCCGCGAGAGCGCCCGACTCGAGCAGGTGGTAGAGCGTCTTGATGATCGCCTGACCCACGATCCCTTCCTTTCGGCATCGATGCACAACGTGCTCACGAGCGTCACGGCAATCCGATCCGCCAGCGGCATCCTGGCAGGCGGCGATCCGGTCGAGCCCGCATGGCAGCGGAGGTTCGCCCGCAACATCCACGAGGACAGCCAGCGCCTTGCAGATGCCACGGAGTCGCTGGTGGGCTACCTGGAAGCCGAAGCTGATGACCGTGGCACGGGCTCGCTGCCGCAGGACGAGGTTGAGCAATGGCTGATCGCGCGTGGCTGGATGATCGACGAGCTTGAGCGTGATGCTGCGGCCCCGATAGAAGCGATCATGGATGGTGCGGACGAGATCAGGACCCTGGCGGCGCAGGAACTGGCCCATGGCTATCTTGAGCAATACGCAGCAGATGCGGCCGCAATCCCGAAGCCGTCGCTTGAAGACGCGCTCGGAAATACGGAAGAGCCGCTAGTCCTTGCGGACATGCTTGGTGCGCCGCTGCCGGCATTGTTCCGTCGCCTCTCAACACTGGCACCTGATGTTTTGCGGGATTACGGGTCTTTTGGTCTGGTCGGGTGCGACGCTTCGGGCACGCTGACCTTTCGCAAGCCCTTGCCTGACTTCGATTTGCCGCGCTATGGCGGGGCTTGTCCGCTCTGGCCGCTCTTCAGGGTCGGCCATCAACCGATGGTTCCGGTTCGCGAAACGCTGGCGATGAGCGGGCGCGACGACTACCTGTTCGACGTGCATGCGGTTGCGGAGATCACTCACCCGTTGGGGTTCGAGGGCCCTGCGGTCATGATGTCGTGGATGCTGATCCGGCCATGGCCACGCGGTCGTGAGGCCAACAGGATTCTTCGGGCCGGAACGACCTGTCGGGTTTGCGCCGAGAAGGTATGCCCGGCGCGGCGCGAGCCTGCGGTATTCTCGACCCTGTCGGACGAACGGCTTTGACACTCCAGGCCGGTCTGGTCATATTCTTGCGACCAGCGCCATCATCCGGGGAGGGGATCGACGGTGACGGAAACGCGGGTCCTGCTGATCGAGGACGAGCCGAACATCATCGAGGCGATCAGGTTCATCCTGTCGCGCGAAGGCTGGC
>JAJDVJ010000098.1 GCA_022826205.1 Silicimonas sp.
GTTGAAGCCGTCAACAGTCATCGTCGGTGTATGGTCTGCCATGAAGCAACCTCCGGTCAGGGTGAATGGACCGGAAGATGCTCTCGCGCGAGGGCGGACAAAATCAAGGCGCGGGCGAAACGCCGTGCTTTAACCGCTTACGCTGGTGGTGACGTCGTGTTTCCGGCGCCGCGCGGATCGTAGGAAATGCAGCGGAAAGCGTCCGAAAGGAGCGCGAACTGCTGAGAATAGCTCTCCGCCGTCGCGTCTCCTCCGGGAATGAAGACGACATCTGGTCCGTGCCCTTCGGTGACCACGCGCATGGCGACCTCGTCATTCGCAAATTGATGGAACTTCGCATTCGAGCCGAAATCGGGAAACGCGCCCACCGCTTCTCTCCTCAAACCAGATCTCGAGGCACATCCTCGTTCCATTGCCGTTCGGCTACTATCCCGTTGGCATCGCGCGCGACAAGGCTGGCTTGGATTCGCCAGCGATCGCGCAATGCGTACACGCTGACATCGGTCCTTGTTTCGGCGTTCCAGTCTCCGCGTGAATAGGATTGACACCAATGGCAGGTGCCGATCGCGGAATTCGGATCGTCGGGATGGATTTCAAATCGCTCGTCGCAGAAGCGCTTGACCTCAAGACCGGTGTGCACGTGAGTTTCTGTCCCGATGCTGCTGCGGCGCGAATTCACCTCGGTGCCTGTGCTCAGGTCGAGATGGCGCCGCCGATCGTAGAAGCTTTGGGAATGCTGCTTGATCGAGGCTGGGCTGGCGCCTTCCGGCGGGGGAAAGGGGGCCAGTTCGTCGTCGGTGTCCCGACCTGGGCGAACCGGGAGATCGAGCCTGGCGGTGCCGGGTTTGATCGTGAGAGCCGCCTTCTCATTGGCTGGCCAGATCACCGGCCAGTAGGCCGTGGACAGCGCAAGACGAAGCCGCTGTCCTTGGTCCACACGCTGACCGCAGGCGTTGAGTTGAATCGTGACGGCTTGCGGTTCCGTCAACGGCATCGGTTCGGGTCTTGAGTGGCTTGCACGGTGGGTCAGGTTCAGGACTCCGTAGCTGACAAGGGTCGCGCGGCCATCTTTGCCCACGGCGGAAAGGACTGCGGCGACATTTGCCTGTTGTGTGTCGCTGGCGACTTCTGCGTGAAAGAGCGGAAAGCCGAATAGATCGAAGTCTTCATCAAGAGTTTCTGTCTCGAAGACAGTCATCAGGCCAGTCTCGCCGCTCTGGTCCAAGGGGCCGTCTGGAATCGCCCCGTACCCGCACCATAAGCCGGCGGTCCATCCGGCAGTCTCGGCAGAGGAAATCGTGATGGTCTTCTTCGAAGGCTTGTCCGTCAGCCCGTTCTCTCCCGGGTAAAGGGACAGCACATCCATCCCGCCGCCATTCCATTCGGGTTCCGCCACCCAACGGCCAGGCCGGTCTTCGTTACGCGGTGACGGCGCCACGGGAGAGTTGATCCAGACCCGGAGTTCCGGTTCCTCCATTATGCCGGAGTCGATGCCCTTGAGATGCTGGTCCCACCAGCGAAGGCATTCCTGCAGGAAGCCTATGCGCGGTCCAGGCTTTGCAAAATGCGGATACTTGTGGGCCCATGGCCCGATCAGTCCCTTTTTCGGACCGGGCAGGTGCTTGAGCAGGCGGAAGATGGCGTTCGTGTATCCATCCGCCCAACCACCCACCGCGTAGACCGGCACCTCAATGTCGGCATAGTTTTCGCAGACCGATCCGTGGGCATAGAACTCGTCTCGCCGTTGGTGCCGGAACCAGTCGAGCATCCACAGCCCGTTGTTCTCCAGGCGCTCCACCCACATCTCCCGCCAGCGGTCTCCCACGATTGCGGGGTCGGGAGGCGTGTTGCAGATCGAGAAGGCCGTGGCCCCCCAGCTCAGCTTGTCGGTCAGCATGCAGCCACCCATGAAGTGGATGTCGTCGGCGTAGCGATCGTCGGTGGAGCAGAGTGAAATGACCGCGCCCAGCGCTTCGGGACGCCGTGCTGCGACCTGAAGCCCGTTGAATCCGCCCCAGCTGATCCCGATCATGCCGACCTTTCCAGAGCACCAGGGCTGGGCGGCAAGCCACTCGATCACGGCCAGGCAGTCGTCCTGTTCCTGCTTGAGATACTCGCCCAGGCAGATGCCTTCGCTGTCCCCTGTGCCGCGCATGTCGACACGAACGCCCGCGTATCCGTGGCCCGCGAAATACGGATGGGTCAGGTGATCACGCTCAACCGTCCCGTCACGCTTGCGATAGGGCAGGTACTCGAGGATTGCCGGCACCGGATCGGACTCCGCGTCAACGGGAAGCCAGATCCGGGCCGCGAGCCTTGTCCCGTCAGGCATCGGGATCCAGGCGTTCTCGATCTCGCGGACTTCGCGCGGGAAATCGGTTCGGATTTCTGAGTTTTTCAGCATATTTTACATTCCGTTTCGCGGAATCGAGTGATTCCACTGAACATGGTGGAATTCCTCCTCGCCGTCCCAGCAAGTCACGGAAGCGCGCAGGAGGAAGTCCGTCTTGGTGGCCGTCATTTCAGAACTGGTCTTGATCCGCACATTCCAGTCTTCGCGCTCGAATCGGCTTTCCTGGTCCATCGTAGCCCGTGCCGAAAGAGGGTCTTCCGGATGGATTCGATAGACTCGGTCCGAAACATCGCCCATCTCGGTGCCGGTCTCATCATGGCGCAACCGCCCGACGGGGCCGAACACGCCGCCGTCAAGAAAGAAGCGCGCGGCATGTTCGCCAGTCGCCAAGTCGACGTGGAGGGACCTGTCCATTGATCCTTCCCGGACAGATGTAATTGGGCGCTTCCTGTCCGAGGACGCTGGCTCGAGAAAGACGCGAGGTTGATCTGCCACGTCACGGCGGACTGGAAGTGCCAGCGCCGAGCGACCGGGCGTGACGGTCAGCGTGACCGGTTCCGGTGCGGGCCAGAGGATCGGCCAGTAACAGGTTCCGAATTGCACGACGAGCCGATGACCTCTTGCAAGCCGGTAGCCGATCCCGTGCAAAGGCACCCTGATGGCCATCTCGGCGCCTGGAACCGCTGGTTCAGGAGCCGTGTCCGAAGCGCAGTGCGCGAAATTCGCGAATCCGCGAGTGATCAGTGTCTGTGTGCCGTCCGGCGCTTCGTCCACGAGCAGCGCGGCGATGAATCCTTGCGGCCGATCCGTGGAGGCGGTGAGGTTGAGCACGGGTTGCCCGAGTATGTCGAGGGGCACGTCCACAGGCTCTGTTCGGAAATTCAGCGCACCTGCCGCATCGACCCGGCAGTCAACGGGCATGTCCCCGGGGATCGCGAACGAGCACATGTCCCCGCCTGCAGAACCGAAGGTCTGTGGCGAACATACGGATATTGCGCCGCCCGACTCGGCGGCTGTCCCAAGTCGGCCCTCGTTCAGCCATAGCGTCTTGATGCTCACGTTTGGCGAGGGCCAGGCGGCCTCCTCGACCCAGACGCCGGTGCGCTCCTTGCGGGAGCCGGCGGGAGGCGCCGAGTCCTGCAGGTAGAACCGTAGGCGCGGTTCGTCCATAAGGCCGGTGTCGATGCCCTTGAGGTAGTGGTCCCAGAATCGGATGACCTCGCTCACGAAGTCCACGCGAGGTCCTGGCACGCCTTCATGGGGATAGAGATGTGCCCAGGGCCCCATGAGCACCTTGACCGGCCCTGTCAGCCGTTCGGCGATCCGGAACGGCGTGTCGCGAAAGAGGTCGGCCCAGCCGCCGAAGAAATAGACCGGAATCTCGACGTCCGCGTAATTCTCCGAGATCGAGCCCCTGCGCCAAATTTCGTCATGAGTCTGGTGCTCCAGCCATTGCGCGGGCCAGAATGTCATCGCATCCAGGCGCTCCTTCCACATGTCGCGCCAGCGATCCTCGCCGACAATCGCCGGATCCGGCGGCATCGCGTTGTAGAGCTGCATGATCGAGCCCCACCAGAAATTGTCGTTGGCAAGCACGCCTCCGTAGAAGTGGATGTCTTCCAGCCAGCGGTCATCGGTACCCATGACCGGCGCGATTGCCTTGAGTGCCGGAGGGCGCCTCGCGGCCACCTGAAAGGATGTGTAGGCACCCCAGGACTTGCCGAACATGCCGACGTTCCCGTCGCACCATGGTTGTTCGGCGATCCACGTGATCACGTCGACCCCGTCCGCCATTTCCTGTTCCGAATATTCGTCCAGCATCACCCCTTCGCTGTCGCCTGAACCTCGCATGTCGACCCTGACTGCCGCGTACCCGGCGTCAGCGAAGTGCGGGTGCATGCTTTCGTCGCGCATCCGGGTCCGGTCCCGGCGACGATAGGGGATGTACTCCAGGATGCAGGGCACGGGCGAGCGTGCGGCCTCGTCCGGCAACCAGAGCCTCGCGGCAAGGCGGATGCCGTCGGGCATGGGAATCCATTCGGTTTCGATGACCTTGGTCATAGCGTCACCTCCATTGCGGGGGGTCTCGCGCCGGGTTCCAGCGGCGTGTGGCACGCAACCTTCCTTGTCTCGCTTTGGACGAATTCCGGGGCTTCGGACTTGCAGCGTGCCGCGACCCACGGGCAACGGGAATGGAATTCGCATCCGGCAGGTCTTGCAAGAAGCGACGGAACTTCGGCGGGCAGGGCGATGCGATCGCGCGCCTTGTCCGGGTCCGGCTCGGGGTTGGCAGAGAGAAGAGCTGCCGTGTACGGGTGGCGCGGTGCGCGAAAGATCTCATCGGTGTCACCCACCTCGACGAAGCGGCCGAGATACATGACGGCCATCCGGTCTGCCACGTGATGCACGACGTGCAGGTTGTGAGTGATGATGATCATTGCGAGGCCAAGCCGCTCGCGGAGATCGTTCAGGAGATTCAGCACTTCGCCCTGCACCGACACGTCGAGCCCGGCGGTGGGTTCGTCCGCGATGATGAGAGCGGGGTTCAGGGCGATCGCGCGTGCCACGCCGACTCGCCGTGCCTGGCCACCTGAGAGCTGATGCGGATAGCGGTCTGCAAATTCCGGAGTGAGCCCTACCAGCGACAGAAGCCGCGGGACTTCAACATTTGGGTTCTTGTCGACGATCCCGTGAATGCGGAACGGTTCAGCAATCAGGTTGCCGACCTTCATGCGGGGGCTGAGCGAGCCGACAGGATCCTGGAACATCATCGACATGCGCCGCCGCAAGGGTTTCATCGCTCGTCCACCGAGCGTGTCGATCCGTTCTTCGTCGAACCGGATCGATCCGTTGGAAATGCCCTGAAGCCCGTTGATCGCGCGAGCCAGGGTGGTCTTTCCCGACCCGCTTTCGCCCACGATCGCGAATGTTTCGCCTGCATGGAGATCGAAACTCACGCCCGCCACACCCAGGATCGAGCGACGGCGCATCAGGGGGCCGACTTCGAACGTCACTTCGACGTCGCGAATTTCGAGGATCCCGCTCATCTCGCCTCCGCCAATACGCACCGGGCCACGTGTCCAGTCTCGACAGCCACGTCGGGCGGGACCTTGTCGCAGGCATCGACGCGTTGATCGCAGCGGGTCGCAAAGACGCAGCCGGGCGGCCTTTGCCTGAGATCCGGGATTTCGCCAGGAATGGTTGGAAGATGCCGCGTGCGCCCGGATTGCCGCGCCGGATCGCATTCAAGCAGGCGTCTGGCATATGGATGGCGCGGTGTGTGAAACACCTGCCGCGTGGTTCCGCGCTCCACGACTTCTCCCGCATACATCACGACGACATCGTCACAAAGCTCGGCGATGACGCCAAGGTGGTGTGATATGAAGAGCACCGAGCAGGCGATGTCCTGCTGCAGCTCCCGAAGGAGCTCGATTGTGGCCACTTCGAGCGTGGCATCCAGCGCGGTCGTCGGCTCGTCCGCGATCAGGAGCGCGGGCTTCATCATCAAGGCCATTGCGATTGCGACCCGCTGCCGCATCCCGCCTGAAAACTCATGTGGATACCGCGCGAGCGCGGCCTGTGCGTCGGGGATCCGCACCTGGCGCAACATTGCTTCCGACCGCGCGTCCTTCTCGCTGCGAGAACGACCGGACCGATATTGAATGTTCCGCATCTGGCGACCGACCGAGAGAACCGGGTTCAGGGCTCCCATCGGATCCTGAAAGACCGTCGAGATCCTCTGGCCCCGGAGTTCCTGCATCCTGGCAGGACCGAGCCTTGTGAGATCCTCGCCTTCGAATGTGATGCTGCCGGCATCGATACTTCCATTGTCAGCCAGAAGCCCGAGAATCGCGTTTATCAGCGTGGACTTGCCGCAACCCGATTCCCCCACGACACCGACAATGCGCCTCTCGGGAACGTCGAAGGAAACGTTCTTCAGGGCGTGCAGCTGGCCGCCTTCGGTCGAGAACGTGACGTTCAGGTCCTTGATCGCGAGGACGGTCATGTGCGCCTCTTGAGGCGAGGATCGAAGAGATCACGCATCGTTTCTCCAAGGAACGTGAACCCGAGCGTGGTCAGAATGATTGGCAGTCCTCCCGCAACAGCTATCCATGGAGTGTCGCGGATTGCCGTGAAGCCGTCATTCAGGATGGAGCCCCAGGATGGCGTGGGCGGGCGGACGCCCAGCCCGAGAAAGCTCATTCCCGCTTCGATGGCGATCACGACCGGGATGTCCATGGACGCAAGGATCAGGAGGGGGCTGATCACGTTGGGCATGATGTGATGGCGCAGGATGCGCGTGGTGCCGGCCCCCATGCTCTGTGCGGCCGTGACAAATTCCGACCCCTTAAGCGCAAGTGTCTGGGTGCGGATTATTCGGGCATAGCCGGGCACGTTCACCAGGATGACCACGATCACGACCGCGGTAAGGGATGGGCCGAACAAAGTGACCAGGGCGAGCGCCAGCATGACCGTGGGGAAGCTCTTGATCGAATCGAACAGCAGGAGCATCACGGCGTCCAGCCAGCGCGGGCCGTAGCCTGCAACGAGGCCCAGAACGACCCCGATCGCCAACGATGTGGCCGTCGCAAAAAGCGCAACGGACAGAGCGATTCGTCCACCGTGAAGGACGCGGGAAAACAGGTCCCGTCCCAGGTGATCGGTGCCGAGAAGGTGATCGAGGGATGGTGCCTGGAACCGGTCGCGTGGAGAGATTCGCGAGGGATCGTATGAGGTGAGAAGGTCGGCGAACACTGCGCCGCCCACCATCAGGAGGACCAGCGCGATGCCGAATGCGCCGAGGGGCTCCCTCAACACGCGCATCATCGTGCGCGTCCGCTCGGTCCTGCGGAGATCAGAGACTGCTGCGAACACGGGGATCCAGAGCTCCTACAATCAGGTCGGCCAAGAGGTTGAGAAGGACGAAGAGGATTGTGGTGACCAGCACGGCGCCGGTCACGAGCGGGTAGTTGCGGGTGAGGATCGCGTCATAGACGAGCTTGCCTACGCCCGGACGGGCAAAGACGATCTCGGCAAAGACCGCAGACGACAGCATCTGCCCGATTCCGACTCCCAGCAGCGTCACGGTTGGCAGGATGGCGATCGTCAATGCGTAGCGGTACGTGATCATGCGCTCCGGCAGGCCGAATGCGCGTGCGGTCCTGATGTGTTGAGATTCCAGAACCTCGAGCATCGAGGCCCGGACCATGCGTGCGATGTAGCCAACCCAGCCTAGCCCTACCGCCAGGGACGGAAGGATCAGGTGAACGAGCTGATCCCCGATGTCGCCAGGCTCGCCGGCGCCGATGGCAGGAAGCCAGCGCAGGGCGACCGCAAAGATCAGAAGGGCGTAGATGGCCACGACGAAGGACGGCACCGCGATGACAGCTACCGACAGGACACCCACAATTCGGTCAGCCATCGTGCCGCGTTCGACCGCCGCCCAGCAACCAAGTGGAATGCCAAGCGCCACCGACCAGCTGATGCCGCCCAAAATGAGTGCAAGCGTGTATGGAAGCTGTTCCATGACCACAGTTGCGACTGGGCGGTCTGACAGCACGTCGCGCCCGAGGTCGCCCTGCCATGCCGCGGAAAAGAAGTTCCAGAACTGGACCCAGACGGGCTTGTCGAGTCCCATCTTGATCCGAAGCCCTTCTCGCATTGCGTCTGTTGCGCGCGGACCGAGTGCCACGGCAGCCGGATCGCCGGGAATGAGATAGATCATGCAGAACAGGATGAGCATCGCCACCGAGACGATGACCACGGCAAGTCCTAGGCGCTTGGCTGAGTATCGCAACATGGGACGGGGTGCTCGGGCGGGGCCTGTTTCGCGTCAGGCGGGCGTGAACCGGAAAGGGTTGGACTGACCGTCCTGTCCTGGGTCCCGTCTGGGCCCTTCATGGAAACTCACTTTGGACTCCTTCTCAAATGCTTCAAATGTCGCGCAGCGTTTCGGGCGGAGTGTTCGCTCACTCAAGCGATTCGTTGGCGCTCCGGCAGCGTGTGCACGTGGATACTGGCACAGAAATTCCGGTTGAGAAGGGAAGCTCCCGCAAATCTTCGCGGGTTGAGCGGATTTCTTCCGCTCAGGGGGCGATTTTTTAGCTGAATGTCCGGGAAACGCGATCTTGCCAGCATGATGGGCCTGCAACGGCAACAAAATGCCGGGAGGTCATCCCAAGTCCCGGTACTCGAACATGCGTCGATTTGCCGGAACTCACATTCGTCCGCACTGCGGCAAACTTCCGCATCGGCCCTGGATTGCCGGTTCCTGCAGTACGCATTTGTGGGCGCAACTGTTGCTGGATCGGGATGCGGATGGAGGGCACTGTTGCGAAGTGAGTGGCAAGAGCTACGCAGACCTTCTCTTGCGAACCTCCTTTGACATCACTCTGCGCTTTTCGGCCATGGTTTCGCGTCTCTGCTGCTCGATGCCCAATCTGAACGATTGCTCGACGAAGTCGATGTGATCGAGGGCCGACTTTTCGGCCCGGACCTCGTCGCCCTCGATGACGGCATTGCCCAGCTCCAGGTGCTGCTCCAGGAGCCTCTGGCCCGACCCGTCGATCGTCTTCAGGAAATCGCGGTTGTAGAACACACCCTGCCGCGTGAGCTCGTAGATCGACGCCATCATGTGAATCAAGGTCGCGTTCTGGCTGGCGTCGACGATCGCCGCGTGCAGGGCGAAATCCGCCTCGCGGGCGGCTTCGGAGTCCTGCTCGCTCCATGCTCTCTCGGTCTCGGCAAGGATTTCCGCGATTCTCTCCTTGTCGGCCCGTGTCGCACGGCGTGCAGCCAGCCGGGCGGCGAACCCCTCCTGCTCGCGACGATATTCGAGGTAGTCGAAGAACGTATGCTCGTTGCGCCCATAGAGCGCCAGCAAGGCTGGCAGCATGGCCTGACCGGTCAGTGGCGAGACGAACGTGCCCTCGCCATGCCGGGTGGAGACAAGCCCGCGTTCCTCAAGGACCTGCAACGCCTCGCGCAGCTTCGGGCGGGACACGTTCAGCATGTCGGCGAGGTCGCGCTCCGACGGCAGCCTGCGCCCTTGCTTCAGGATCCCCGACGCTATCAGGTCCTCGATTTGCGTAACGACGGCATCGGCCAGTGATTCGTGCCCGACTGGTTCGAAAATTGTCGTGGATGCCATTGCAAGCTCACCTCGCAGATTGGAAGACAGGAACTATCTGGTTCAGGAAAATAACCACCTGTACAGAAAATTCAAGCCGTACTGAGCATTGCCAGAATATCTCTCAACATACTGTTAATAAACAAAGTTCTGTACGCTCCTCACAATGTACGGCTATCTGGCCGACGTGGTGGCAGTGTGTTTCCGACAAACTTTCCAGCCAGATTCGGCGCTAAGTGGTAAAGAAAGTTGTTGACTAAATATAGTTGTTAATAATATTTACCACCAATAAGGCGTCGGGAAATCCTGCGCCCTGTGAACGAAACGCACGTTCCTAACCTTTCTGGAGGAGACTTCCATGAAAATGACCCTGACGAGCCTCGCCCTGGCTGCCAGCCTGATCGCTGCGCCGGCGGTTGCGGCCGACAAACTTCTGTTGAAGACCCCGATCGCGTTCTCGACTGCGCTGCCAGGACTCGGCTCTCCGATCCCACGCGTTGCCGAACAGCTCGACCTGATGTCGGGCGGCACGCTGAAGATGAAAGTGTACGAACCGGGAGAACTGGTTCCGCCGTTTGAAATCCTGGACGCCGTGTCGACCGGCAAGATCAACTCAGGCTACACCACCGCCGGCTACTGGGCGGGCAAGATCCCGGCCGCGCCGCTCTTTTCAGCCGTTCCGTTCGGTCCGGAGGCAGGCGAATACATGGCCTGGATCTACTACGGAAACGGCCTGTCCCTGTACCAGGAGATGTACGATCAGGCGGGCTACAACGTCCATGTCATCCCGTGCGCCATCATCGCGCCCGAAACCTCGGGCTGGTTCGCCAACGAGATCAACTCGCCTGCCGACCTGGAGGGGCTGAAGATGCGCTTCTTCGGCCTTGGCGGCAAGGTCATGCAGAAGCTTGGTGTCGCCACCTCGCTGCTGCCCGGCGGCGAGATCTTCCCGGCGCTGGAAAAGGGCGCCATTGACGCAACCGAGTTCTCGATGCCCGCCATCGACGCGCGTCTTGGCTTCCACAAGCTGGTGAAATTCAACTACTTCCCAGGCTGGCACCAGCAGGCCACACTCTTTGAATTGATCGTGAACAAGGACGTCTGGGCCGAAGTCAACGACACTCACAAGGCGATCATCGAAAACGCCTGCAAGGCGTCGATGACCGACAGCTTCGCCGAGGGGGAGGCAATCCAGCATGACGTGCTGATCGACAATGTCGAGAACAACGGCGTGACCATCAAGCAGTGGTCAGACGAAATGCTCGAAACCTACCGGACCACCTGGGAAGAGGTCGCTGCCGAAGAGTCGGCCAACGACGAGTTCTTTGCCAAGGTCCTCGCTGACATGAACGAGTTCCGCAACGGCTATCAGCTCTGGAAGCGAAACGCCTTCCTTCCGCGGCAGTAACAGCCTCTGTTCCGGGGCGGCGGGTCTCGCCGCCCCGGATCGCCGAATTTCCCGATTTCCGGAATCGGTTGGGCACCCGCCAGCATCTGTGCTTGCCAGACGGGACCGAGAGAGGAGAAGGACATGGCCGCGAACGCACCGAAGGACCCGCTAGGGACATACGAAGGGCTGCTGGAGCACGAAGAGCCCGACCGCCAGAAGATTGCTGTCGCCATCGACCGGGGCGTCAAGGCGATTGGCCATGCCGTGATGTGGGCGAATGTCCTATTGATCACGGCGATCTTTGCACAAGTTTCGCTGCGATACCTGCTCAGTCAGAACTACCCCAAGCTCGACGAGATCCAGTGGCACTTCTACGGCCTCGTGACGATGATTGGCATCTCCTACGCGCTGGTCACCGACAGCCACGTGCGGGTCGATGTTTTGCATATGCAACTCAGCCGTCGCGCCCAGCGCATCATCGAGGTCTTGGGCATCCTGACGCTGCTGGTACCCTTTCTTTATTTGATGATCGATCAGGGCTACGACTATTTCTACGAGAGCTGGCGGGTAAATGAGCGTTCCGACAGCCCAATTGGCCTGCCCGCCCGCTGGGCCTTAAAGGCTGTCATACCGATCAGCTTTGTCCTGCTTGCGCTTGCCGCGCTTGCGCGGCTGATTCACGACGTTCATGCACTCTGGACGGGTCCGGCATCGGAACGCGAAGGTGCCCGACTACGCAGGATCGTGCTGGTGCTGCTCGGATTTGCCGCAGTCTGCGTGGCGCTGACATTCCTGGTGGAGACCACGGAGGAAAAGCTCGTCATCGCGATGTTCCTGACCTTCATAGCGCTACTCTTCACCGGCTATCCGGTCGCTTGGGTGCTGGCCGGTGTCGGCGTTGCCTTTTGTGGACTGGCCTATCTCTTCGACAACGACCTCATGCTCTGGACGGGGCTTGACAGCACGTTCACCGGGCTTGACTACCTGACACTCGGCGCGGTGGTGAACCGGGTCTACGCGACGATGTCAAATGCCGTCCTCGTCGCGCTGCCGATGTTCATCTTCATGGGACTAATGCTCGACGAAAGTGGTGTCGCGGAGCGGTTGATGAGCTCAATGCAGCGGCTCTTTGGCACTGTTCGGGGCGGCTTGGCGATGACCGTCACACTGATCGGGATCATCCTGGCCGCCTCTACCGGGATCATCGGTGCATCAGTCGTGCTTCTGGGCGTGCTTTCTCTGTCGTCGATGATGCAGCAGAAATATCAGCCGACCTTGGCGGCGGGCGTCGTCTCGGCAAGCGGCACGCTGGGAATCCTGATCCCGCCCTCGATCATGCTGGTGATCATGGCTGACCAGATGGCCCTTTCTGTCGGTGACCTGTTCATGGCCGCCGTGTTTCCGGGCGTAATCATTGGCGCTCTGTACCTTACCTACATTTTCGTATTGTCCCTGATCAATCGCGACGCCGCTCCGGTGCCAGAGGGCGCGGTGCGTCCGGACTGGCACGCGGTACTCGACGTGTTGATCGCGGTCATCCCGACACTGGCATTGATCCTCGCAGTGCTTGGTTCGATCTTTGCCGGTCTCACCACGCCAACCGAGGCTTCGGGAATCGGCGCCTTGGGCGCGATGCTTCTGGCTCTCGGCTATCGGAAATTGAACATGCAGAAGCTGTGGAATGTCCTGGTCGCCAGCTTCAATACCACCGCATACATCTTCGCGATCTTCCTCGGCGCCACAGTCTTTTCGTATGTCCTTCGCGAGTTGGGCGGTGACGAGCTGATTGAGCACTTGGTGCAGTCGACCGGCCTCGGGGCCAACGGCACGGTGATATTCATTCTCTTCATCGTGTTCCTTCTGGGCTTCGTGCTCGACTGGATCGAGATCACGTTGATCGTGTTGCCGCTCATGCGGCCGATCATCAACGGGCTTGGCATCGACATCCCGGGATTCGGCGTGATCGATGAACCGGCGCTTGTGTGGTTCATGATTCTGGTCGCGGTGACGCTGCAGACCTCGTTCCTGACGCCGCCGGTAGGGTTTGCGCTGTTCTACCTCAAGGGCGTCTGCCCGCCCGAGATAAAGCTGACGCACATCTACCGTGGCATCATCCCCTTCGTGATCCTGCAGCTTATCGGTCTGTCGCTGGTCTTCTACTGGCCGACACTCGCCACGTGGCTGCCTTCGGTCGCTTACTAGGGAACCGGACCCGTGCGGCTCAAGGACTGCCATAACTTTCACGACTTCCGGCGGCTGGCAAAGCGCCGTTTGCCAGGACCGATCTTCGACTACATCGACGGCGGTGCCGATGATGAAGTGACGATGGCTGAGAACAGGGGCGCATTCGACCGCTACGATCTGCTGCCGTCGGTCCTGCGCGGCGTGTCAGAAGTCGACATGTCGGTCACGGTGATGGGTCAGAAACTGGACATGCCGGTCTACTGTTCGCCCACGGCGCTGCAGCGGCTGTTCCACCACCAAGGAGAGCGTGCGGTCGCGACGGCGGCGGAAAAGTTCGGCACGATGTTCGGCGTATCTTCGCTTGGTACCGTGTCGCTGGAAGAGCTGCGGCGAAAGCACGAGAACCCGCAGATCTACCAGTTCTACTTCCACAAGGACCGTGGCCTGAACACGGCGATGTTGCAGCATGCGAAGGGCGCCGGGGTCGAGGTGTTGATGCTGACGGTCGACTCGATCACCGGCGGCAATCGCGAGCGCGACCTCCGTACCGGGTTTTCGATCCCCTTCCGGCTGACGCTTGGCGGCATGATCCAGTTCGCGATCAAGCCGATGTGGGGCATCAACTACGTCACGCATGAGCGCTTCCGCCTGCCGCAGCTGGAAGGGCATGTTGACATGAGCGGGGGGGCCAGTTCGATTGGCGGTTATTTTACCGAGATGCTGGATCCATCGATGACCTGGGACGACGTGACCAAGATGGTCCGCGACTGGAACGGAGAGTTCTGCCTGAAGGGAATCATGACCGTCGAGGACGCCCGCCGTGCCGCCGAGATCGGCTGTACCGGCATCGTGCTCTCGAACCATGGCGGTCGGCAGCTTGACGGATCGCGTGCGCCACTGGACCAACTGCCCGAGATCGTCGATGCAGTTGGAGATCGTCTCGACGTGATGATGGACAGCGGCATTCAGCGCGGCACGCATGTGCTGAAAGCGCTGTCGTTGGGGGCCAAGGCCGTAGGCATCGGCCGTGGGTACCTCTTCCCGCTCGCCGCCGCCGGGCAGGTCGGGGTCGAACGGGCGCTAGAGCTCCTGCGTGCCGAGATTGAGCGCGACATGAAGCTGATGGGCGTAACCCGAACCGACCAGCTTGGCCACCACAACATTCGGTACCGCGGCGAGATCCGGCCATTGCCAATCACGCAAGGGACGACCGCATGACCAACGACGCCCCGTAGGCAAGGCTTCTCCAGATCGTCGGACCCCGCCACCTGTTGACCGGCCAGCGCGCCACTGAGCGGTCCCTCCGCGGCTTCCGCTCGGGCGAGGCGCGTTGCGTCATGCGTCCCGGCACGCTGCTGGAACAGTGGCGGGTGCTGCAAGCCTGTGGCGAGGCCGAAAGATCGTCATCATGCAGACTGCCAATACAGGGCTGACAGAAGGCTCAACCCTTGCGGGCTGCTACGACCGCGACGTCGTGCGGATCAACACCCGCCGCATGAACGTGCGCGGGCTTCTGCGCGACGGCGCGCAGGTTATCAGCCATCCTGGAGCGCACTGACCTGCAGCTGCAGTGCGAGTCTCAGGTTGTCTTCGGCCATTCCATTCGCTCTGGCCAGGTGCGGAACCAGATGGATCACGTCGCGGTTTTCGCCGCCGCGACTGGCATCGCGACCCACAATCGGAATTTCACCACTCATGTGACCTCCGCTGTCGTCCTCACATCGGAGCTCGTGACACCCCGACCATTCGGCGCCCGAACCATTTGACATGCTGGCGGGGTTCGGGACACTCCGATTCATTTTTCCGGCCGGGACGGGCAAGAACGACCTATGCATTCTTGGCAAGGTCTACGCAGTGTTTCGACGTGGCATTATTCTTCCATTTCGACAAGAAGATCCTTGGCATCAATCTGCGTGCCGGGGGCCACAAGCACGGCCTTGACCACGGAGTCGCGGTCGGCGTGGATCCCGGTTTCCATCTTCATCGCCTCGATGGTCAGCATGAGGTCGCCCTGCTTGACATTGGCGCCCTCCTGCACTGCGACCGACGCGACGATGCCTGGCATCGGTGCGCCAATGTGGCACTTGTTGGATGCATCGGCCTTGATGCGCGCCACCGCCACGCTTTGCGCCGAGCGGTCGGCGATTCGCACGGTTCGGGGCTGTCCGTTCAACTCGAAGAACACCTTGGCGATGCCCTCTTCGTTGGTTTCCGCCACCGCCTGAAGCTGAATCTCCAGCGTCACCCCCGGGTCGATCTCAACGGAGATTTCCTCGCCCGGTTCCATGCCGTAGAAAAACGTGTGCGTCGGCAGCGTGCGAACCGGACCATGGACGTCATGGCGCTCGGTGTATTCGGCAAACACCTTGGGGTACATGAGATAGCCGCCAAGGTCTTCATCGTTGAATTCCCGTTCGAACCTGGCGTTGATTTCGCGCCGTACCTCTTCGAGGTCCACGGGGGCTAGGTCAGCGCCAGGCCGCGTTGAAACCGGATTCTCGCCCTTCAGGACCTTCTTCTGGATGCCCTTGGGCCAACCGCCCGGCGGTTGCCCTATGTCCCCGCGCATCATGCCGACAACGCTTTCCGGGAAAGCGACCTCGCGTTTCGGATCTAGGACATCGTCGACGCTGAGACCCTGGCTCACCATCATGAGGGCCATGTCCCCCACGACTTTCGACGTGGGAGTCACCTTCACGATGTCGCCGAACATCCGGTTCACGTCAGCATAGGCGTGGGCGACCTCGTGCCAGCGCTCCTCCAGTCCGAGCGAACGGGCCTGGGCCTTGAGATTCGTGAACTGACCGCCCGGCATCTCGTGCAAATAGACCTCGGACGCGGGAGCCTGAAGGCCGGATTCGAAAGCGGCGTAGTGCCCGCGAACCCCCTCCCAGTAATTTGAAATCTCCCTAATTGCACCGATGTCGAGAAGTGTGTCGCGCTCCGTTCCCTTGAGTGCCTCGACCACGGTGCCAAGGGTGGCCTGCGACGTGTTGCCAGAAAGCGCGTCCATTGCACAATCCACGACATCGACGCCGGCCTCGGACGCTGCGAGGATCGACGCACACGCGATTCCCGCCGTGTCATGCGTGTGGAAGTGAACGGGCAGCCCGACTTCCTCCTTGAGCGCCATGACCAGCGCTCGGGCAGCAGCGGGCTTTAGGAGGCCCGCCATGTCCTTCAAGCCAAGGACATGTGTGCCGGCCTCTTTCAGTTCCTTTGCCATCGACACGTAGTACTTGAGGTCGTACTTGGCGCGATCCGGATCGTGTATGTCGCCCGTGTAGCAGATTGCCGCTTCGAGGATGCCGCCGGTGTCCAGAACGGCGTCCATCGAAACCCGCATGTTCTCGATCCAGTTCAGCGGATCGAAGATCCGGAAGAGATCTACGCCATTGTGGGCTGCACGCTGAATGAAGAACTGGACCACGTTGTCGGGATAGTTCGTGTAGCCGACAGCGTTGGAACCCCGGACAAGCATTTGGGTGAGAAGGTTTGGCATGGCGGCGCGGAGATCGCGGAGGCGCTGCCAGGGACATTCCTGCAGGAACCTGTAGGCCACGTCGAAAGTGGCGCCGCCCCAGCATTCGACGCTGAACAAACCGGGCAGGTTCGCCGCGTAGGTCGGAGCCACGTTGATCATGTCGATCGAGCGCATCCGCGTGGCGAGGAGAGACTGCGGCCCGTCCCGCATGGTTGTGTCGGTGATCAGGACCCGCTCCTGCTTCAGCATCCAGTTCGCCACGGCCTCGGCACCTTCATTCTTCAGGAGATCGCGTGTGCCCGGTGCCGGTTCGCGGGTTTGGAGTGCCGGCGGCGCCGGTTCGCGGAGGCTGGCGGATGGTTTGGGGCGGTCTCTCGTCTCGGGATGGCCGTTGACGGTCACGTCCGCGAGATAGGTCAGGATTCGGGTTGCCCGGTCGCGTCGCGGCTTGAAGTCGAAGAGCCCAGGAGTCTCGTCTATGAAACGCGTGTGATACTCGTTGTTGCGAAACGTTGGGTGCTTCAGCAGGTTCTCGACAAAGGCGATGTTGGTGGACACGCCACGAATCCGGAATTCGCGAAGCGCACGATCCATCCGGGCGATCGCGGCTTCGGGTGTGGGAGCCCAGGCGGTGACCTTCTCAAGTAATGAATCATAGTAACGCGTGATGACCGCCCCCGAGTAGGCCGTACCCCCGTCGAGCCGGATCCCCATGCCGTTCGCGCCACGGTAGGCCGCGATGCGCCCATAGTCCGGAATGAAGTTGTTGGTCGGATCTTCCGTCGTGATCCGGCACTGGATCGCGTGGCCGTTGAGGGCGACGTCGTATTGCGACGCCGTGCCCGTCGCCTCCACCAGACCCTTGCCTTCTGCGACCAGGATCTGAGCCTGGACGATGTCAATTCCGGTTACCTCTTCGGTTACCGTGTGTTCGACCTGAATGCGCGGATTCACTTCGATGAAATAGAAATCCCCGGACTCCATGTCCATCAGGAACTCGATGGTTCCCGCGCATTCGTAGTTCACCTCCTCGGCAATCCTCTTGCCAAGGCCGGCAAGCCTTTCGCGCTGTGCGCCCGAAAGGTAGGGCGCTGGCGCGCGCTCGACCACCTTCTGGTTTCGGCGCTGCACGGAGCAATCGCGTTCCCAAAGGTGGTATATGTTTCCGCGGCTGTCGCCGAGGATCTGCACCTCGACGTGGCGTGCACGCTGGATCATCTTTTCGAGATAGCCCTCGCCGTTGCCGAAGGCCGCTTCCGCCTCGCGGCGCCCTTCCAGGACTTTCTCCTCGAGTTCGTCGGGCGACATGATCGGGCGCATGCCGCGCCCGCCTCCGCCCCAGGACGCCTTGAGCATCATCGGATAGCCGATTTCATCGGCTTGCTTGCGCACGAGGTCCATGTCGTTGCCGAGAACGTCCGATGCAGGAATTACTGGCACCCCGGCCTTGATTGCGACTTTGCGCGCGCTTGCCTTGTCGCCAAGGGCGCGCATGGTCTCGGCTTTCGGGCCGATGAAGGTGATGCCGGCTTCGGCGCAGGCCTCGACCAGTGCAGGGTTCTCGGAGAGCAGCCCATATCCCGGATGAATCGCGTCGGCCCCGCTGTCTTGGGCGACCCGGATCACCTCATCGATGGAAAGATAGGCCGCAACGGGCCCGAGCCCTTTCCCGATGCGATAGGCCTCGTCGGCCTTGAACCGGTGGAGGCACAGCTTGTCCTCTTCTGCGAAGATCGCGACGGTGCGCTTGCCGAGTTCGTTTGCCGCGCGCATGACTCGGATGGCGATTTCGCCTCGGTTGGCAATCAGGATTTTCTTGATCTCGGCCATCTTCCGTCCCTGCCATGAATGTGCGGCATGTGTTATCCGCCGACGGTGGCGTCGGCAATCTCCGATTGGCCAGCGGTGGGGCCTGGGGAACGGGAAGCACGGCATTCCCAGCAGGCCAAGGACCTGGCCCTGCAAGAACGTGCGGGGCGTTCAAGTGCCTGGAATCGAGGACGGGATCACGCGAGCGGCAAGTTCGGAGATTCGCTGTGCACCCATCTGGCCCATGTTCGCGGCCATGTCGTCCGACAGTAAATGAATCAGGTGCGGCGGCCCTTTCCTGCCGAGCGCTCCGACCGCGTAGTGGAAAGCGCGGCCCAGCATGACGAAGTCCGCTCCGAGTGCGAGGGCGCGAAGTATGTCGAGTCCGCCCATGACGCCGCTGTCGAAGACGATTGGGACCTCTGGGACGGCATTTCGGATTGCGGGCAGGCACTCGATCGAGGCAGGCCCGCCGTCGAACTGTCGTCCGGAGTGGTTCGAGACCCAAATGCCGTCTACGCCCAATTCGACAAGTCGTTTCGCATCCTCGGGCTTCTGGATGCCCTTGACGAGAAACTGGCCGTCCCAAATCTCGCGGATTTCCGTGATGTCCTGCCAGCTCGGTTCGCCCCTGATCACGTGTCCGGCATGGGCGACCGAATTGTAGTCGTCCGACTGATCGACGTAGTCCTCGCAGAACTTCAGGCTCGGAATGCCTTCCCGGAGCGTTCCCAAGGTCCATGCGGGGTGCAGCATCATCGAGAGGATCATGCCGGCAGTGATCTTGGGCGGTATCGTCAGGTTGGCGCGCCGCTGACGTTCGCGGCGGCTGTCGACCGGGACGTCCACCGTCAGGACCAGCGTGTGGAATCCGGAATCCCTCACGCGACGAAGCATGTCGGCGCGAAAGTCCTTTCTGCCCGGCATGTACATCTGAAACCAGCCCTGGTCGCCGATGGTTGGGGTCAGGGATTCCGGCAGCACGGTTGCGACATGTGACATCACGTAGGGAATGCCGGCCTCGGCGCAGGCGGCAGAGAGAGTCTTCTCGGCCCCTGGCCACATGATGCCCGACATGCCGACAGGGGCGCATCCGAAGGGAAGGGGATAGTCGCGTCCAAGAAACCTGGTGGACAGGTCGAATTCGAGCGGCCCTTCTAGGACGGCAGGCCAGAAGCGAATGTCCTGGAGCGCGGACCGATTGCGTCGGGTCTGGTCCTCGTCGCCGGTGGAACTGTCGAGATACTCGAACACGAAGTGAGGCACGCGTCTGCGTGCGCGCAGCCGGAGGTCCGATATGGCGGGATAGCGTGTGTCGAGATTCATGCGCGCAATTACGCGCAATCTTCTGGATTTTGGAAGCGGATTCGTGACTGCGTGCGCGGACGTTGCCCTGCCTCAGTGCGATGTGGTTCCATTGCCTGGGCCAGGGCTTCACATTCAAAGTCACGGGAGTTCACGAGCGTGTTCATGATTGGCCATGCCGGCGATGTCACCCTATCCTAGGTGGAGAAGGCGATGCGCAGGTCGCACCGGAAGGCAGCCTTCCGGGTCTTGTCGTCCTGATGCGGGCTTGCCGCCTCCACGGCGCGGTCGGTTTGCAACGGTCGTGGGCGCTTGGCCGAACTGGCGCCGAGATCGGAATGTGAACATCGTCAGTCCAGGGCAGCGGTGACGCCACGAGGTAGGTCTGACAGCATCGAATCGGGAACAAGCATATCCGGAAGCCATGCATGTAACCGGCTCTATTCACATTGCTGCATTGGCTGAGTTTGACATGCCGCAATCGACTCTGTCCTCGAAGCACTCATGAAATTGTGTTACGCTCTTTTCCTTCCAGAAGTCATGAATCACACCAAGGCAACTTTGGGAATCACAAACGATTCGGACTTTTGGCAGGATGCTCTAGCGACACACGTTCCGGTTGCGTTCTGGACAACGGAGGCCGCGCTGAGTATCTCCCGGTAACGTTACCGGAGAAGCTCCTATGCCTCAATCAAGCTCATCGGACAAGGCGGGTGCCCGCATGGCACGTTACGGCATGAAAGTCGCCGCCATCGGTTCGCGTCGTATTGAGGTCAGGGTGCCAAACCGTGAGGCAGCCCTTGTTATGTCGATTGCCGAGTCACTGCGGTCCGGCGGCAAACGTGCGGACCTGATTCGTGATTCGCTGAAGCCTATTGTTGCAACGACCAGGGCGAGAAGTGGAGCTGAGTTGGTCGCATTTTTTAGAGCGTCTCCGCTCGTCCAAGACCAACTCGAAATAACACGAGATCGCTCATCTGGGCGCAGCGTCGATCTGCCCTGATGGCATTTCTGCTCGACACCAACATTGTCAGCGAAACTGTTCGGCATTAGCCAGAGCCGCAGGTGTCGCAAGAGAGCGAACCGTTCGATCAAGACGCATGATTCGACGTACATCGTAGCGCGAACGGATAGAGAACGTGCTTTTATTCCGAGTTTGCGCGGGTTAGACTTGCCGGATGAGCGATGTCCTCGAAAGCGAAGAGTTTCCCGACAGGATGCCACTCTCGATGCAGGCGATTGCCGCGCGCGGAACGCCATACCTTGAAGATCTCAATCCTGCTCAGCGAGAGGCCGTGGAGAATCTTGATGGCCCGTTGCTGATGCTGGCGGGGGCCGGCACCGGCAAGACAAAGGCATTGACGACGAGAATTGCGCATCTTCTGAACACGGGAACGGCGCGACCGAACGAGATCCTAGCCGTCACGTTCACCAACAAGGCTGCTCGGGAGATGAAATCGCGAGTGGCCTCACTCCTCGGCCAGACGATCGAAGGAATGCCGTGGCTTGGCACGTTCCACTCGATCTGTGCCAAGCTGCTTCGCAGGCATGCGGAACTCGTCGGCCTCAAGGCGAATTTCACGATCCTTGACACGGATGACCAGCACAGGCTGCTCAAGCAGATCATCGTTGCTGAAGGAATCGACGAAAAGCGTTGGCCTGCGCGCCAGTTGGCGCATCAGATTGACGGATGGAAGAACCGTGCCTGGACACCCGACAAGGTGCCGGCGTCGTTGGGCTCAGTGTTCAACAACCGGGGCGCAGACCTCTATGCCCGGTACCAGGATCGGCTGAAGGCCCTGAACGCGGCGGATTTCGGCGATCTGCTGCTCCACATGCTGGAAATCTTCAAGAAACACGAAGATGTCCTCGCACAGTACCAACGCTGGTTCCGGTACATCCTTGTAGACGAATACCAGGACACGAACGTTGCCCAGCACCTTTGGCTACGTCTTCTGGCGCAGGCCCACGGGCAGATCTGCTGCGTTGGCGATGACGACCAGTCGATCTACGGTTGGCGAGGCGCCGAGGTCGGCAACATCCTCAGATTCGAAAAGGACTTTCCAGGTGCGCATGTCATTCGCCTCGAGCAAAACTACCGTTCCACTCCCCAGATCCTGAACGCGGCTGGCGGCGTGATTGCCCAAAACAGGGGGCGACTTGGGAAGACGCTGTTCACCGACCGCGACGAGGGCGAGAAGATCCGCCTGATCGGCCATTGGGACGACGGGGACGAGGCGCGCTGGGTTGGCGAAGAGATAGAGGCGCTGCAGGGTGGAACAAGGGGCATGCGTCCCTTCGAGCTGGGCGAGATCGCGATCCTGGTGCGGACGTCATTCCAGATGCGCGCCTTCGAGGATCGGTTCCTGTCGATCGGGCTTCCGTACCGTGTCGTTGGCGGTCCGCGTTTCTACGAGCGCCTCGAAATCCGGGACGCGATGGCCTATTTTCGCCTTGCCGTCTCTCCAGACGATGACCTGGCGTTTGAGCGGGTCGTCAACACGCCAAAACGCGGGCTTGGTGATCGCGCGCAACAGAAAATCCAGACCCTTTCCCGGACAAGCGGCGTGCCGCTGATCGAAGGGGCACGGACGCTTTTGGCGGAGAAGGGCCTTGCCGGGAAGGGCGCTAGGGAGCTGCAGAAGCTGATCGACCTGATCACCACGTGGCATGCCCATGTGACCGAAGGTACCGATCACCTGGAGCTTGCCGGCCAGATTCTTGACGAATCGGGCTACACCGAGATGTGGCAGAACCACCAGACCCCTGAAGCCGAAGGAAGACTGGAGAACCTGAAAGAACTGGTAAAGGCCCTGGAGCAGTTCGAGAATCTGCAGGGCTTCCTGGAGCATGTCTCGCTGATCATGGATAACGATTCAGACGATGCCGACGAAAAGGTCGTGATCATGACGCTTCATGCCGCCAAGGGGCTGGAGTTCCCGGCCGTGTTCTTGCCCGGATGGGAGGACGGGCTGTTCCCCTCGCAGCGCACGATGGACGAATCCGGAGCGAAAGGGCTCGAGGAAGAACGTCGGCTGGCCTATGTCGGACTGACGCGTGCCGAGGAGCTTGCATATGTGAGCTTCGCCGGCAACCGGATGACATACGGGCAGTGGCAGTCGACGCTGCCTTCAAGGTTCATTGACGAATTGCCGGGCGCGGCGGTGGAGGTCCTGACGGCGCCCGGGCTCTACGGGCGCACGCAAGCGGCGTCCTCGGACATGGCATCCAGGGCGAGTCGGGCGGATGTTTACAACTCGCCCGGCTGGAAGCGCTTGCAGTCGCGTTCGGGTCGGCGCGGTCTTGGCCAGCCCCGGGAGGCAAAGAACACGATAATCGATCTTGATGCGGTTTCGGCCTTCACCGAGGGCGAACGCGTGTTTCACACCAAGTTCGGATATGGCGCGGTGACAGGAATTGAAGGCGACAAGTTGCAGATCGACTTCGACAAGGCGGGCAGGAAAAATGTGCTCGCGGCCTATGTCATGACGGCGGAGGAGGCGGGAGATATGCCGTTCTGACTCCGACGGGTCCGGCGCAGGACGAGCTCAGTCGGCCCAGTTGCCGTGCCGGAATACCGCGACACGATCGCCTGTTGCCGTGATTCCGTCGACATCCGTGTCCTCGGCTCCGATCATCCAGTCGACATGGACAATGCTGCCGTTGCCGCCCCGCCCTGCGATCTCGTCCTCCGATGCCCCGTCGCTGTTGCGCAGGCAGTCCTTGTAGCACTGGCCAAGCGCGATATGGCAGGCCGCGTTTTCGTCGAACAGCGTGTTGTAGAAAAGAATGCCGCTTTCCGAGATCGGGGACGCGTAGGGCACCAGCGCCACCTCTCCGATGCTGCGCGCACCGTCGTCGCTTTCGAGGAGCTTGCGAAAGACTTCCTCGCTGCTTGAGGCATTGGCCTCGACGACACGGCCCTCCTCGAATCGGACTTCGATGTCCTCGATGAGGGTGCCCTGATAGGCGAGCGGCTTGGTCGCCCGAACGATGCCATCAACCCGATCCTTGTGGGGGGCCGTGAAGACTTCCTCCGACGGAATGTTCGGGTTGCAGACTATGCCATTCTTCGCCTCGCTCGCGCCACCCATCCAGCAATGCCCATCAGCCAAGCCGACGGTCAGGTCAGTGCCGCTGCCCTTGAAGTGAAGCGCGGCGAAATTCTGGCCGTTCAGCCAATCGCGTCGGGCGGCAAGGTCCGCATTGTGTGCGGCCCATGCTGCGACAGGATCGTCCTGGTCGGTACGGGACGTGGAGAAAATTGCCTTGGCCAGTTCGGCCTGTGCCTTGTCTTCGTCCAGATCCGGAAACACCAGCTTGGCCCACGCACGTCCTGGATAAGCGGCAATCGACCAGTTGATCTCGAAGCCAGAGATCTTCTCGAGTGCCGGGCGATAGGCTTCCGCTTGGGCACGTGCCGCGCGGGAAACGCTTTCCGGGTCTTCCGAAGCGAGCGCCATCGGGTTCTCTGCGGCTATGTGCAGCCGTGCAGTGTTGCTGCCATAGGCGTTGGCCATGCCTTGGTAGAGCCAGTCGGGCGCTTGATTGAAGCTGTCCGGGCGTCCGTACCTGTATCGGGCTCGGGTGACTTCCTCGTCGGTCAGGATCGGCGTAACGAGGCCACCTCCATTGCGGTAGGCGCTTTTGGTCACGCGTCGCACAAGCGGCAGCGCCTCTGCTGAGGCGGTGATCAGGAGACACTGGCCTTCTGCCAGGTTCAGGCCTGTCGAGACGATGGTCTCGGCCAGACGATCAAGCTGGGACGCGTCGAAGGGCAGGTCGTCTGGCATTGGGCAGAAGCCTCCGCATTGCATTGGCGTGTAATGTCACATCGACGCAGGGAGGAGAAGTCTACGATTGGGAGAACGCCACGGACAATGACGGGTCATCCGCCCACGCATGGCTGTACCAGGGCCGGTTCACGAAATTCGAAGATTTCCAGGAAGTGGTTCAGGCGGCGCGTTTTGCCTCTTCGGCCGCGGCAAGTTCTGCAGCGTGCCGACGTTCGCTCTCCTCGCGGCTGAGTGCCACCGAAGTGCGGACGCCATTGCCCACGAAAGCCATGAGGCCCTTCACGACGCGCTCGTTCGGGTCAATGCCCGCGCAGGTCAGCACCTCGCGTCCGTCACGGGAACGCGCCCAGCGAGCGATCTGCTCGGGGCCGTTTCCATATTTTTTGTCATCGGCAATGGCATCATCAAGTGCAGCAAGCACGACGGCCGCAAAGAGCTTCCGCGCACGATTGCCCTGTTCATTGTTGAATGCAGTGCCGTCCACAAAGTCTACCATATTTAGTCCTTCGGTCCTTTTTCTCGCAAGTGATTGGCATGACGTCCCTTATGCAGGTTTTGGCGCCACTTGTGCTATTCTTTTTCGGAATATCTGCTATGCGTCAAACGCATATCAGTCTCGGATTTCGCAGATGCCATCCGTGTTGCAGTCGAGCATCTTGTCAAATATAGGGCTGGCACGTCTTGAATCAACAAATCATCGGGTTTGTCGCATGCCAAGGATCAACGGAAACGAGATTCGGCCCGGCAACGTTCTGGAACACAACGACGGCCTCTGGGTCGCGGTGAAGGCCGAGCATGTCAAGCCCGGAAAAGGCGGCGCATTCGCGCAGGTGGAGCTCAGGAACCTTCGAAATGGCTCCAAGTTGAACGAGAGATTTCGTTCGGCAGACAAGGTCGAGCGCGTCCGGCTGGAGCAGAGGGACCAGCAGTTCCTGTACGAAAGCGACGGCATGCTTGTCTTCATGGACAGCGAGACCTTCGAGCAGACCGAACTTCCCGCAGACATCCTTGGCGAACGCCGACCGTTCCTGCAGGACGGCATGACGATCCAGGTCGAGTACTACGAAGCTGAGGCCCTGAACGCGTCACTGCCGCAGAAAGTGACGTGCACGGTCACCGAAACGGAGCCTGTGGTGAGAGGCCAGACGGCGGCAAACAGTTTCAAGCCGGCACTCCTCGACAATGGCGTTCGCATCACCGTTCCGCCTTTCGTTGGCGAAGGCGAGAAGGTCGTGGTGAACACTGAGACCATGGAATACGCCGAGCGGGCATAGGTGCGGTTCGCATCGGGTCCACCGGAACGCCCCCCGCCACATCGCAGGCATCGGCGCCTCAGCTCGCAAGAGACCGAAAGTCAAGCTGACACGCGACCGATGTCGAGCATGATTCAGAGAGCCGTGCTATCTACGATAAGGCTTTGCCAAAGGATTGGCAGTGTGAACTGGTGGAGGAACCAAACACGCTGGACGAACTCTCTCGCTACGCGATCACGCTGGACGAAGGATGCATTTGACTATGGCGCTGCGACAGCTTTGGTGGCGAGGCTCACGTATGCGGTTATTTCGCACCATGAATCCTGGAAACTTGCGACGCGATTTTCGTCACATGTCCCGATGTTGCCTTTTCGGTGTCCTTGGTGAAACGTGAAACTGGCGTGGCGACCGCAATTGCGCCTACGGCTTCGCCACGAAAGCCGATGATCGCGGCTGCGATTCCAACCACGTCGCTTTCAAATGTACCCGACGCCTTGGCATAACCTGTATCCTGCACCGTCTCGATTTGCCTGAGCAACTTGTTGCGGTCCATCTCGGTGTTGCTCGTAAAGCGGAGCAACTTTCCGCTTAGGACTTCGTCAACCCGCGCATCCGGCGAGGCGGCCAGAAATGCCAGTCCGGACGCTGTTGCATGAAAAGGCAAGGCATCCGCGGGATCGATGTAAACCCTGGTGCCCTTGATCTTTGTTTCGACGATCCCGGTTGTCATCAACCTGTTGCCAACGAGCATGCTTGAATGTGCCGTTTCGCCGGTGGCTTCCGTAAGGTCGTGCAGCGCCCGCGTCACCTCGCCAGCCACTGGATGAGTAAGATCGCGGAGCATCGATAGCCGCGTCAGGGACGGCCCGAGATAGTAGGATTTGTCCTTCAGTGACTGTTCCAGGATGCCATGCCGAGTCAGGTCAGATACGTAGCGTTGTATGTTCGACTTATCCCAACCGAGCTGCCGGGCAATTTCCGACAGGCCCAAATTAGGTGTGCTCTCGGAAAATAAATTCAGCACACTCAATGCTTTATCCACAGTGCTCATATTTTTATTCCTGGACAGGACGCGAAATTGTTGACTCGCGGACACATAAAATAGATCATTATCGCACCAGCGTGTCAAATATCGATCAACTCAGGGAGGAAATGATGAAACACACGATTGCGTCCATTGCTGCTGCGGTGGCTGTCTTGAGCGGCGGAGCAGCCCTCGCGGAATACCCGGAGAAGCCCGTGAGCTTCATCGTGCCTTGGCCGCCGGGTGACTTGGAAGACGTTCTAACCCGCATGATCGCCGAGGATTTCCAGGAGGAGTACGGCGTGGCGGCCGCGGTCGTGAACAAGCCCGGTGGCGGCGGTGGACCTTTCCCCGGCGCGATCGAGGTGGCGACCGCGCCTGCAGATGGCTACACGATCGGATCCTTCGTGATCGGTGTGCCGTTACTTGGCCACGAAATCGGCATTCCCGAACTCACACCGGAAAAATTCGATCCGCTTGGCATCTTCGTGACCTACCCGTTCGTTATCGTCGCAGGTGGCAATGCCCCATATGACACAATCGAGGAAATGGCAGAACACGCAAAATCCAACGAGTTGGCGCTTGGACATTTTGGTGCGAACCTGATTCCGACCCAGGTCACCATGGCTTACGCCAAAGCTGCAGGGTTCGAGTGGGGCGCCGAGGCCGCCTACCCAATGCTCGATTGCAACACACTGGCTTCGGGTGACGCCGATGTCATCAATACGACGCTGCAACTGGTGCTGCCGTGCTTGGACAACATCAAGGTTCTGGCGTCGGTGACCGGGGACCGAATTCCGATCACCCCGGATGCGCCAACCATGGGTGAACTTGTTCCGGATTTGAACATCTCCCTGTGGAACGGTCTGTTTGTGCACAAGGACACGCCGCAAGACGTGCGTGACAAGATAATCGCGGTTGCCGAGAAGACGGTGATGAGCGAGCGCGCCCAAAAGCTGGCAAGCGAAACTGGTGCCGGTGTGTACTGGGTGGGCGCAGCGGCGGCGGCCGAGCAAATTCAGACGGACATGCAGACGACGGCCAAGATCAAGTCAATGCTGGAATAACAGTTGGCTGATCCAATGGGGCTGGCGCGGTCATGTGCCAGCCCTTCAAAGGCACCTTAGCCGGTTCTCTGGATGCGCACATGACCCAGCAACACGAAGAGTCCACCCATCGTCCGGGCGTTCTGATCTTCATTGCTTTGTTCGTGCTGTTTTCCATCTTTCTTCTCTCCCAGCTGGCTGCTGAGACGCGATTTGTCCCCAACGGAAAACTGGTGGAACAGCCACGTTTCTGGCCTGCCATCGGGGTACTCTTGATGGTGGGATTCGGGCTCGCGCAAATTGCGCTGAGTTGGCGGGTCAAGGCGGGCTGGGATCCGGGCGAAGTGGCGGTTTGGCTGCGTGCCTTCGAGTACCTGATCTGGTTCATGGCCTATGTCGCAGTTGTACCGGTGCTGGGTTATCTTGCCACGACCATTGCATTCACGACCGCGCTGGCCTTCAGGCAGGGCTACCGCGGAGTCAGGAGCCTGGGCGCCGCAGCGCTGCTGGGATTGACGATCGTCTTGGTGTTCAAGACCGGCCTTTCCGTGAAGATCCCAGGAGGCGCAGTCTATGAATACCTGCACGGACCCCTGCGCAACTTCATGATCGTGAATTTCTGACCATGGAACTGCTCGGCTCCGCAATTCTGATCCTTGCACGTTGGGACGTTGTCGCGGCTTTGCTGGTTGGTTCAGTCGGTGGCGTGATCATCGGCGCCATTCCCGGTGTCGGGGCGGCGGTGGCCATTGCCATTCTCTTGCCGGCCACCTTTTCGCTGGACCCTATAGTGGGACTGTCCGCGTTGCTCGGAATTTACGGATCGTCCATGTATGGCGGTGCCATTCCGGCCATTCTCATCAACACGCCCGGAACTGCCGTCAACGCTCTCACCACATACGAGGGCACGCCAATGACCGAACGTGGAGAGGCTCGGCGCGCGCTATCACTGGCCTATTCCGCTTCCTTTTACGGCGCTGTTTTCTCGATAGTTTGTCTCATCCTCTTGTCCCCGGTCCTGGCGTGGATCGCACCCATGTTCGGAAGCCGGGAGATTTTCTTGGCGGCCTTGTTGGGGGTCATCCTCGTCGTCCTGGCACATCGAGGTCAAATTCTGCTTGCAGGCATGATGGCAGGATTCGGCATCTGGCTGAACACGATCGGGCTCGAGACGCTTCAATACTCGCAGCGATACACCTTTGGGCAAACGTGGCTGTCGGGCGGCGTGGACCTCATCGTTGTTGTTCTGGGCCTTTTTGCCATCAGCCAGGCATTTGTCCTGCTCGTCGAGTCCGACAAGCGCGCCCATGCCGAGCCGATCACCGGAGGGCTTCTGTCAGGGTTCAAGGAACTGGCGGTCTACAAGCGTGTTGCCGCAGCTTCCGGCAGCTTTGGCGTCATGATGGGCATGATTCCGGGTGTGGGCGAGTTCACTGCCCAGTTCCTCAGCTACACCTACGCGCAGAAGACCTCAAAAACCCCAGAGGCCTTCGGCAAGGGGTCGCCGGAAGGATTGATTGCCTCGGAGACGGCCAACAATGCAGTGCCGGCAGCGGCGATGATCCCACTGCTTGCGCTTGGCATTCCGGGCGAGGCGCTCACGGCGATGATGCTGGCAGTGTTCTACGTCCACAATGTCATTCCCGGACCAGGCCTGTTCCAGAACCAGCTGGACTTCGTCGTCGCAATCTACCTGGCGCTGCTTGTCCTGAATGTTCTGGTCCTGGTGTTCTTGCTGTTTTCGACGAACATCCTGCTGAAGGTCATCGAAATCCCAACCCGTTTCATCGGAATGGCCGTTCTGACGCTATCGTTTGTCGGGGTGTATTCGCTGAGAAATTCCGCCATCGACTGCGCAATGGCGGCCGGGTTTGGAATCTTCGGGTTCATCATGAAACGGTTCAGCCTGCCGATCGTGCCGATCATTCTCGGCATGGTGCTCGGCGGCATCATGGAAAACAAGCTTCGCACGTCCATGATGCGGGTAAAGACGCCGTTCGATTTCGTCGATCGCCCGATCGCGTTCTTGCTGTTCCTGATCATCATCATTGTTCTGGCAAGCCATGCCTTCGGCCTTTGGCGCGGTTTCAGGTCATCGCGGGAAAGCAACCGATGACAGCGTTCTCGGGCAGATCCCAATCCGAAACACAGTCAGTCGGAATTCCTGAATCGAACGTGCCAGGAACAAGGGGCGAAGGGAGGAGGTCTCGTGAAAGACAGTAACTTCCTGAAGGAAAACAACGCCAAGCACCTGTGGCATCCAATGGCGCATCCCGCGGACATGCGTGCCAATGCGCCACAGATCCTGACCAAGGGATCGGGCGTGCGGATCACCGATCTCGACGGGCACGAGATCATTGATGCCGTCGGTGGACTCTGGAATGTGAACCTTGGCTATTCCTGCGATGCCATCAAGGATGCCATGTATGCGCAACTCAACGCGCTGCCCTACTACTCGATATTCCGCGGCACGACCAATGACGTTTCGATCGAACTCAGCTGGATGCTTCGCGAGTTTTTCGATCCGGATGGCCTGACCCGGGCGTTCTATACTTCCGGCGGGTCCGATGGTGTCGAGATTGCGCTGCGCCTGGCGCGCCAATATCACAAGTTGTGCGGGGAAGAGGGGCGAATCAAGTACTTCAGCCTGAAGAAAGGCTATCACGGCACGCACACTGGCGGAGCCTCGGTGAACGGCAATTCGCCCTTCCGGACGCAGTACGAACCACTGCTGGCCGGATGCCATCAGATGCCGTGCCCGTGGACCTATCGCAATCCCTTTAACGAAAGCGATCCCGAGAAGCTTGCCCAGCTTTGCCTGCAGGCAATCGAGGACGAAATCGCCTTCCAGGACCCGACGACTATCGCGGCATTCATCATGGAGCCCATCCTTGGCGCTGGCGGCGTGATCGTTCCGCATGCCAGTTTCATGCCCGGCGTGCGCGAGATCTGCCACAGGAACGGAATACTGCTGATCGCGGATGAGGTGATCACAGGCTACGGGCGCACCGGAAGCTGGTCGGGCTCGCGCCACTGGGGCGTCAAGCCGGATTTCGCGGTGACGGCCAAGGCGATTACCAACGGGTACTTTCCTTTCGGAGCGGTCATGGTGAGTGAACATGTGGCCGATGCGTTCGAAAGCGACGAAACGGGCCGCGCCTACATTGCGTCGGGGTACACCTGTTCAGGTCATCCCGTAGGTGCAGCGGCTGCGATCGCGACGCTCAAGGAGACCGTCAAGCTTAACGTCAAGGACAACGCCGCGGCGCGAGGCACGCAGCTTTTCAAGGGGCTCAAGGCGCTCAAGGCAAAGCACAGCATCGTCGGAGACCTGCGTGGGGGCGAAGGTCTCATGACCGCGTTGGAACTGGTTGAGGATCGCGAAACCAAGACGCCGATAGATCCGAAAGCGGCCAAGCGTGTTCATGACGCGACCTACGAAGACGGCGTCATAGTCCGCGTTTCCGGACCCAACATCCTTTTGTCACCGCCGCTCGTCATTTCGGAAAGCGAGATCGAAGCGATCATTTCGGCGCTCGATACCGGCCTTGGCGCGGCCTGACGCCGGGGAAGCAGGGTCATCATGGCAGCGGACCTCCCACCCCGAGCGCCAGTTGTCATCATCGGCGGTGGCGTCATTGGCGTCTCCACGCTTTACCATCTGGCCCATCGTGGCGTACCCGCCGTGCTGGTCGAACGCCGCAAGATTGCAAGTGGCACGACTTGGCACGCCGCCGGGATTGTTGGCCAGCTTCGCGACAGCGCGGCCCAGACTGAACTGGGAAAGTACACGGCCAGACTATTCCGGGACCTTGAGGTCGAGACGGGTCAGGCGACGGGCTACAAGCAGAACGGGACGATCAACCTTGCACTGAGCGATGTGCGTCACGAGCAATTGTTGCGCAGCAATGACCATGCGAACCGTGTCGGGATCCCTTCCAGAATGATGCCCATGGAGGAATTGTCGGAGCATTGGCCCGGTCTCGTCACGGAAGACGTGATTTCCGCCTTTCACGTGCCTTCAAACGGGCAGGTCAATCCGCTGGATGTGACTGTTGCGATGCAAAAGGGTGCCAAGGCGCAGGGCGCGGAAGTGCTTGAGGCTACGAAAGCCGAGCGTCTGGAAATCCGTGATGGAAGGGTCGTCGGTGTTGTCACAGATCGCGGTGCCATCGCAGCGGAAAAGGTCCTGATTGCGGGCGGGATGTGGAGCCATCTGTTTGCCAAGTCGCATGGCATCACGGTTCCGCTTCATGCTTGCGAACACTTCTACATCGTGACGGAACCCGTCGAAGGCCTGCCTTCGACCCAACCGATCCTCAACATCAGCGAAGAGCGAACGTACTGGAAGGAAGATGCCGGCAAATTGCTGATCGGGGCGTTCGAGGCGCAGGGCAAGACGTGGGCCAAAGATCAACCGATCCCTGAGGACTTCGAGTTCGACGAGCTTCCATTCGACATGGAGCATCTGGAGCCCGAACTGGAACGGATGTTCGCCCGGATGCCGTCACTGGGCTCCATGGGCATTCAAACATTCTTTTGCGGACCAGAGAGCTTTACACCGGACGGCCGCCCGTACCTGGGACCGATCCCTGAAGTGCAGGGCGTCTTTGTCGCGACGGGCATGAATTCCAACGGTATCCTAAATTCCGGCGGCGTCGGGTTGACCATGGCGGAGTGGTTGATTGATGGCAGTCCTTCGCGATCAATGGGGCCGCTCCTGGCGACACGCGCGCATCCCTTTCAAGCCAACACCTGTTACAATCAGGACCGGGCCGCGGAATCCGTGGGCTTTCACTACGGACTGCACTGGTCCGGACATCAAGTCCGCTCCGCCCGGGGCGTCCGCCGCGTGCCGTTGCACGACAGGCTTGCGGCAGTTGGGGCGTGCTTCGCCGAGCGGATCGGGTGGGAAGTCCCGATGTACTTCGACACCGAGGGTGGAGGCTGGGTCGATGCACCGTCCCTTCGTTGGAAGCCCTGGTCGCATTTCGTTCATCAGGAATGCATCGCGGCGCGGGATGCGGCTGTTTTGGTCGATCAGTCCATGTATGCGAAGATCGTGGTGCAGGGCCCTGACGCGCGGCACGTTCTTGATCGGGTCTGCGGTGCCCGGATGGATGTTGAACCCGGGGCTTCGGTGTATACGCAGTTTCTGAACCAAAGGGGCGGGATCGAGGCAGACGTCACCGTCACCCGCCTGAGCAAGGACAGGTTCATGATCGTCACTGGCCATCCAAGCCAAATACGCGATCAGCAGTTCATCCGTTGGCATGCCGACGCAGACATGCGCTTCGAGGTCTTTGACGCAACTTCAGCACATTGCCTGCTTGCGATTCATGGCCCAAAGTCCCGCGAGATCCTGCAAAGTCTCAGCCTTGACGACTTCTCGAGTGAAGCGATTCCGTTTGGAGCCGCACGTGAGGTTGATCTGGCCTATACCCGGGCTTGGGTGATCCGACGGTCCTTCCTGGGCGAACTTGGCTACGAGATGCTGTTCCCTACTGAGTTTGCAGCAGGGCTCTACGAGGCCATTTGCGAAGCCAGTCATCCGCATGGTCTCCGGCACATGGGGATGTTTGCACTCAATGCCTGCCGGATCGAAAAGGGCTTTCGCCATTTCGGACATGACATCGGCGAAGACGATACACCGTACGAGACCGGCCTTGGCTTTGCTGTTGATCTTTCGAAGGACGAATTCATTGGCAGGGCGCGTCTGGCTGCACAGAAGGAAGCGGAAGCACCGGCAACCAAGTGGCGGACCGTCTGCATCAAGGTTCCCGGCCTGACCGCCGAGGAAGGTCCATATCTCATCCACGATGAACCCGTCTGGAGAGGCGGCGAGATCGTTGGTTTCGTAACGTCCGGCGATTGGGGCTTCCGGATCGAAGCCATGGTCGGCTTGGCGAGTCTGCATTGCGGCGACGGGGTCAGCAAAGACTGGATCGATGCAGGAGGCTTCGAAGTCCAGATTGCGGGGGAGATGTATCCGCTGAAGGTTCAGTTGGCGCCGTTCTATGATCCAAGGGGCGAGATCATGCGGGGCTAGACCAGCAATTGGGAGGACAAGATGAGTGACGCAAGGACAATTCTGGTGATCGGCACCTACGACACGAAGGATGCCGAACTGAACTTCGTGTGCGATCGCATCCGAGAGCTTGGCGGCAACGTGATCTCGATGGACGTGAGCGTTCTGGGTGATCCTGACGCTCCAACTGACATTTCAAAGCACCAGGTGGCCGGGGCCGCGGGCAAGACAATTCAGGATGCAATCGACAGCGGCGACGAGAACCACGCCATGCAGATCATGGCCGAAGGGGCCGCGAAGCTGACCGCGAATCTTCATGCGAGTGGCAAGATTCACGGCATGCTGGCATTGGGCGGCACGATGGGCACCGATCTTGCCCTCGATTGCGCGCGTGTCTTGCCGATCGGCGTGCCGAAATACGTGGTCTCGACCGTTGCCTTTTCCGCCCTGATCCCACCCGAGCGGCTTTCGGCGGACATCCAGATGATCCTGTGGGCCGGCGGCCTTTACGGGCTGAACGACATTTGCATGGCAACACTCAGCCAGGCGGCAGGGGCGGTCTGGGGCGCCGCGCAGGCCGTGGTGGCGCCCGACCCGGACCGGCCGGTCATCGGCATGGTCAGCTTCGGGTCTTCAGCGTTGCAATACATGGTGCACCTGCGCCAACCGTTGATCGACCGTGGGTTTTCGCTGGCAGTGTTTCACGGCACCGGCATGGGCGGCATGGCGATGGAGAGCCTTGCCGAACAGGGCTATTTCGCATGTGTTCTGGAGCTTGCCGTGGCCGAGATCGGCAACTTGATGGTCGGTTCCATCGTCAATGCCGGCGCTCACCGGATGACCGCGGCAGGGCGTCGTGGCACGCCGATCATAGCCGCTCCAGGATTCGGCGACATGATCGACTTTGCCGCCTGGCAACCAGTGCCCGAGCGCTTTCGCGACCGCCAGTTCCACGCCCACAATCGGCTGATCGCCTCGTCTGCCCTCACCGCTGAGGAACGCTGCGACCTGGCCAGGGAGGTTGCGGTGCGGCTCAAGAAGTCGAAAGGTCCAGTCCAGTTTGTACTGCCGACCCATGGCATCCACGCCTGGGACACCGAAGGCATGCCTGCCCACGATCCCGAGGCGCTGGCAACGATGGTCGAGGCGTACAAGACTGAGATGACCGCGCCTGTCGAGCTGACGGTAATGGATTGCCACATCAACGATCTGGCGTTTTCGGAGAAGGTCGTGGAGATCATCGACGGCTGGGTCGCTGACGGCACCATCAGGATGGAATGAGCCCATGGCGGATCAGAGATACCAGGTCTTGTTCGAGCCGGTCCAGATCGGGCCGGTCACGGCACCTAACCGGTTCTCGGTGGCACCTTACGCCAATGGCAACTCCTACCTTCAGCCCAATGGCGCCATCGGCAACCGTGCGATGCGGGCCGAAGGCGGTTGGGGCATCGTTGCGATGCAACTTACGGAGATCGATCCGACATCGGATCTCTCTGGTCTGCCCTACGAACGACTTTGGGACGACGGCGATGTCAAGGTTCACGCGCGCTCGGTTGAAAGGATTCATGAACATGGTGCGCTGGCGTCGATCGAACTTGGCCATACGGGACTGAGGTCGCGCGGCATCGAAAACGGCTACCCGATCCTCGGACCGTCAAGCATGCCATCGTTGAAGCCAGACATGCCCTATTCGGCAAAGGTAATGGACAAGTCCGACATCCGCCGTCTGCGAAAGTCGCACCGAGCTGCAATCGGGCGAGCAAAGAAAGCCGGCTACGACATCGCCTATGTCTATGCGGCGCATGACGCGTCGATCCTGTGGCATTTCCTGCAGCCGGTCTACAATCTCCGGACCGACGAATATGGGGGCTCCTTCGAAAATCGCCTGCGGCTTCTGCGCGAGGTCTTGGAGGATGCGCTGGACGAAGCAGCTGGCGAAATGGCAATCGCTCTGCGCTTTGCTGTGCACGAAGCGTCAGGTCCCAAGCGCATCCAGTTCGACGGGGAAGGACGCGACACGGTGGAAGCGTTGGCCGAATTGCCCGATCTCTGGGACGTCAACGTTTCTGGCTGGAGCGTGGACAGCAGCACATCGCGCTACGAGCGGGAAGGCTTTCAGGAAGACGTAACCAAGTTCGTCAAGGAGGTAACGAAAAAGCCTGTCCTGGGCGTTGGTCGCTTCACGTCGCCTGATGCAATGGTCGGTCAGATCAGGCGCGGCGTGCTAGACATCATCGGCAGCGCACGGGCTTCCATTGCGGATCCCTTCTTGCCTGCCAAGGTCCGGGAAGGCCGGGTCGAAGACATTCGCGAGTGCATTGGGTGCAATGTGTGCGTATCGGTCGAGGTTTCCGGCATTCATGTGCGCTGCACCCAGAATCCCACTGTTTCCGAGGAGTGGCGTCGCGGATGGCATCCTGAATTCGTGCCAAGATCGGAAGAGACAAAAAGCGTCCTGATCGTCGGAGGCGGTCCTGCCGGCCTGGAGGCGGCGCTGACGCTGGCGCGTGCTGGTCACGAGATCACCCTTGCGGACAAGGCACCGGAGATGGGCGGCCGGGTCGCGAAGGAAGCGGGAATCAAGAACCTGTCTGCCTGGGGTCGGGTGCGTGACTATCGGATCTATCAATTGCAACAGATGGCAAATGTCAGCCTGTTTCCGAACAGCAACCTCGATGCTGACGGAATTGCGGAATTTGACGCCGACGAAGTTCTCATTGGGACTGGTGCACACTGGCTGGATGACGGGCGCGGTCGTTCCAACCTGGCGCCAATCGAGGGATTCGCTGATCATGCGCTGACCCCCGACGACATCCTGAATGGGGCGGAGCCCGGTGAAAAGGTCGTCATTTATGATGACGATCACTATTACATGGCCAACGCGCTTGCGGCGCATCTCGCGGACAAGGGGCATGTAGTTCACATCGTGACCGGCGCGCCGATAATCGGCGGCTGGATGATGAGCACGCTCGAGCAGCCAAGAATGATCGCCGAATTGAAGGCGTGCGGCGTGAGCATGCATCCAAATTCGACAGCCACGAATTGGGAGAACGGTGCACTGCACATCGTGCGATCAGATACCGGTGACCGGGTCGGCCCGATTCTCGGATCGACGTTGGTATCAGTTACCAATCGGATGCCGGACGATGCCCTGTCCCGCGAGCTGCACAGTCGCGATATTCCGCATCGCACCATCGGCGACGCCGAAGTCCCGGGAACGATCCAGGCCGCCGTCTATTCCGGCCACAGACACGCCCGAGAACTTCTGGGAAGCGAACCGGAAGACCGCATCTTCAAGCGTGAACGCCCGACGCTCTTCATTTGAGAGGGCAGGTTCAACATGGACGCCAAGATGACCCCTCCATGCCATGCGTTTTCGAAACGCGGTGCCAATCTGGTCAATGCGTGCGGCATCTGCGTTAGCAAACTCTACTGACCCGTGATTTCAATGCTTGCGGCGGCCTGACGGTCCGTAAAGCAAAGCTTGCGAAGCCCAAAGGAAGCCAAAGACTGTCGCGCACCGGACCGACAATGAACGACAAGAAACTCTGCCAGAAATTGCGGATCGTCATTCGCGTTTCGATCAGGTTCGGTTTCGGAAATGTCGGATCAGGATCTGTGGCGACGCCAGGTCTCGATCATCCAGCCAAGCATGATCGCGTTCAAAAGATGCCAGGCGAAATGCGTGCCGAGCGGGAAGGCCGTGCAAAACAGTTCATCCACGGACCGGGCCGTCAGCGAAACGCAAAGGATGCCTGCACCGACCGCGAGGTTGCGGGACGTCACTGGGGAGGAACGCAGCAACAGCGCCGAGTAGGCGAATATGAGAAGGGGCAGGGGCCAATAGAAGCTTGATATCGCGAAGAACGGCAGGGATTCGAAGACCCGCGTCAGTACAAGGGAATAAGGCAGGAAGGCCAAAGTGCCGATGCCCGAAATCCAGATCGGCCATCCCATGAAGTCACGGTTTGCAAGGTAGAGATAGGCAAGCGTGAACGCCACGATTGCCGCGACGTCCGCAATCGCGGCCCATCCCGTTGCAAAGGTGTGGAACAGCCCCGACCCGACTCCGATCAGGAAGAGAAGTGCCGACAGCATCTGTCCTGCCGGCATGCCGCGCGTTCGTGTCCACATCACGATTGCGGCCACAAGGAAGGCCAGGTTGGTGACCGCGTTGACAGGTTCGGACCAGAACGCAGGATCCGTCCGTTCGCAATATCCGTCGATTGTGCCTGTCAAGTCCATGTCGCCTCCTGTTATCCTGAACCAATGATAGATGGGAGGTACAAATGAAACTCACTTGGCTGGGGCATGGCGGATTCCGAATTGAAATCGAGGACCAGACACTGCTCGTGGATCCCTGGTTGAGCGGCAACCCAGTCTTTCCGCAGGAGAGCCGAGACACTGCTATAGAGGGAGCCACCCACATACTTCTCACACATGGGCATGGCGACCATACAGGAGATGCGCTTGCGCTGGCTCGGGAGACCGGCGCACCGCTGGTCGGCATCTACGACCTGATGGGTCATTGGGAGGCGACCGAGGGTGTGGCAACGGTGGGGTTCAACAAGGGCGGCACGGTGAATCTGGGCAATGTCGCGGTCTCGATGGTTGCAGCGACCCACTCGTCCTCGCTCGGTTCCGATGCTGGACCAATCTATGCAGGCGCTGAGGCAGGCTACATCATTCGCGGGGAGGGACATTGCGTCTACGTCTCGGGTGACACCGACATCATGGCGGACATGGCCTGGATCGGCGAATACCATGCGCCGGACATCGGGATTCTCTGCGCTGGCGGGCATTTTACGATGGACATGAAGGGTGCGGCCTGGGCGGCGAAGAAGTACTTCGACTTCAAGACTGTGATTCCCTGCCACTACAAGACCTTTCCGATTCTCGCCCAGTCGGCGGACGAACTTGTTGCCAGCCTGCCCGGAGTGGACGTGCGCACACCGCAAGTGATGGAGACGCTTGAAATCTGATCCGTGTCGTCCGTCGTGGGGCAACTGCCGGTTCGCACGGCCCTCGACGACTTCGAAATCCTAGATTGGTGCGAGCGTGCGGCCTCGACAGGGGCCGCGTTTGTGAAGCGTGTGCATCGCCACGCCCTGTCGCTCAGTCAGCGCTTGTCCTGGAACAATTCCCGGAGCAGCTTCGTGGAGGCCTCTGCGCCAATTCCGTCATAGACCTCGGGTGCGTGGTGCGCCTGCGGATGTGAGAACACGCGCGCACCATGGGCGACGCCGCCGGATTTCGGATCCGGTGCGCCGTAGTAGAGACGCGCGATTCGTGCTGCCGAAATCGCCGCTGCGCACATCGCGCAAGGTTCCAGCGTCACGTACAGGTCGCACCCTGTCAGACGTTCGGACCCTAGGCGCGTCGTTCCGGCGCGAATGACCAGCATTTCCGCATGAGCAGTCGGATCGGAGAGCTCCCGTGTCCGGTTTCCATCGCGCGCCAGAATCTTTCGATCAGGGTCGATCAGGACGGCGCCCACCGGCACTTCGTCCCGATCTGCGGCCGCGCGCGCTTCTTCCAGAGCGAGGTACATGTAGCTTTCGAATCCCATGCTTTGGGAATTATATACATGACAAAACATCAGTCCGCCGTATACCGTTCCGCGTCCTGCCCCAGCAACCCGGCGACATGTGGTTCAAGAACTCTCTCGGACGCGCCGGGACGACCCAAGGGGCCGATGTCCCACCCGGCCAGCGCGATCCCGCGCTGGAGAATGTTCCGTGCCGCGTTGACATCGCGGTCCGTCACCAGACCGCAGCCGCCGCAGGCAAACTCGCGCAC